>NZ_JALJRJ010000005.1:0-355295 GCF_024519755.1 Micromonospora sp. Mcm103 | reverse complement strand
CGGCCCGGCGGGCGGCGGCGCGAGCGCCGGACCGGCGGACGGCGCCAGGGCCGGGTGGGTGACCGGCGGCGTGACTGTCGGGCCGGTCGCCGGCCCGGCGGCCGGGGGAGCGGCCAGGGCCGGGCCGGCGACCGGTGTCGGTGGGGAGAGGTGCCCGGGACGCGCCGGCGGTACGGCCGACGGCGGCCAGACCGGCGGCGGACCGCCGGTGGGCGGGCCCTGGTCCTCGGCCGGCTCCGCGCCTTCGGTCTGGTGGCCGAACGCGTTCCACGGGTCGCCGCTGGACATGCTGCGGGTGGCCCGGCTCAGCAGTTCGGCGTCGAAGCCGGCCGGCGCCTCGACGGCCGCCGGCTCCGGCTCGCGGGCGCCGGGTACGGCGGCCCGGCCGGCGCTGACGCCGACCGGTTCGGGACGGCGGATCACGAGTGAGGCGCCCGGGATCTCCAGGGCCGCGGTGACGCCGCCACCGGGGGTGTGGCTCAACTGGACGCTCCAGCCGTGCCGGCGGGCCAGCCGGCCGACCACGAACAGGCCGAGCACCTCGGTCGGGGCGAGGTCGAGGCGTTCCCGCCGGGTGAACCGGGCGTTCTCCTCGGCCATCCGGTCCCCGGTCAGGCCGATGCCGTGGTCGACCACGACCAGCCGGGCTCCGCCGTCGGTCAGCTCGCCGGTCACCACCACGCGGGTGTGCGGGGGCGAGAACGAGGTGGCGTTCTCCATCAGCTCGGCGAGCGTCAGTACCAGGTCACCGGCGATGGCGGGGGCCGCCGCCACGCCGGGCGGGACCTCCACGTCCACGCGGGTGTAGTCCTCGATCTCACCGAGCGCGAGCCGGACCACGTCGGCCAGCGGCACCGGGGCCACGTGGCCGTCCGAGCCGGTGGCGCCGGAGAGCACCACCAGGCTGCCCGCGTTGCGGCGCAACCGGCTGGAGATGTGGTCGAGCCGGTACAGGTGCTCCAGGCGGCCCGGGTCGGTCTCCTGCCGTTCCAGCCGGTCGATGAGCGCGATCTGGCGGCCGACCAGGTTCTGCGTACGGCGGCCGACGTGGCCGAACATCTGCGCCACGTTGCGCCGGCCGGCGACCTGCCGCTCGACCAGCCGGGCGGCGGTGTGCTGCACCCGGTCGAACGCGCGGGCCAGGTCGCCGATCTCGTCCCGGGCGCTGACCTCCACCGGGTCGAGGCGTACCGGGGGGACCGTCTCGGACTCGTCGTCGGCGACGCGGGTCAGTTCGGCCTCGGTGACCCGGGCGACCCGTTCGGCGGAGCGGGTGAGCCGGCTCAGCGGCCGGGCCACCGTACGCGCCACGGTCATGCTCAGCAGCACCACGACGAGCAGGATCGCGGCCGCCGCGAGGCTGACCAGCCAGGCCGCGGTCAGCGCCTCCCGTTCCCGGGCGCGGGTCTCCGCGATGACGTCCGCGACGACCTTCTTCTCCACGAACTGGCCCAGCGTGATCATCGACCGGGCCGACGGGAACAGCACGTCCAGCGGCACCGGCGCGATCGCGCCCTCCGGGTCGCGGAGGCTGTCCACCAGGAACGTCGGGCTGGTCCGGGCGGCCACCGCGGCGTCGTCCAGCTGGGCCACCTTGAGCTGCTCGGGCGTGATCAGCTTGCGGAACCGCCGGTTGTCGACGTTGAGCGCCGCCATGCAGGCCACGAACGCGCGGGCGACCTCCGGATCGCCTGTGGCCTTGACCAGCACGATCTGGGTGGTGCACGAGCTGAGGGACTCGTCGACGCGCAGCAGCGCGTCGAGGGCGAGCACCTGCCGCCCGGCGGCGGTGTCGGTGTCCACCCGGAAGGGCAGCCGCAGCGCGTCGATCAGGGCGGTGTCGACCTCGCCGAACACGGTCAGGATCTGCTGCGGCGTGGCCCGGCCGGCGAGCGTGGCGTTGCGGACGTCCTCCAGCCGGCGTACCCCGTCGAGGCTCTCGCGGACGGCCGCGGGGAGCGGCTCGGCGCGCAGGTCGGCGACCCGGTCGTCGACGGTGGCCGACTTCTGGATCAGCTCGGTGCGGCTCACCCGCCGCAGCAGCAGGCCGATCGAGAGCAGGCGTTCCTGCTGGAGATCCTGGACCAGGCTGCCGACCCGGCTGGCGACGCGGACGGTCTCGGCGGTGTCGGCGGCCTGCCGGGCGGCGGTCACCCGGTCGATGACGACCGGTACGGCCAGGCCGACCATGCTGAGCAGCGGAATGATCACCAGCAGGGCGAGCTTGCCCCGGATGCGTAACCTACCGAGCAGCATCGAACGGCCTCCACCGGTCGGCGTCGCCACCGTGTCCCACGGCGACCGGCTGGCGGTCGTCCTCGGGCACGGCGGGCGGCGGGGCGGGGCGGGCCGCCGGGGCGGCCTCGGCCGGTTCCCGGCGGGACGGAGTGGCCCGGTTGCGGTCCCGGCGCAGCGCGGCCACGTGCAGCGCGACGATGCCGGCGATCAGCAGCACCGCCGCCCCGGCGGCGATCCGGCCCAGCAGCCGGTCCCGCTCCAGGGTGTCGAGCCGTTCCCGCAGCAGCGCGTCGAGCTGGTCGAGGATGACCGTACGGAGCTGCTTGGCGGCGTTCTGCGCGCTGATCCCGGCTTTTGTGAGCTGGTCGGTGCCCGGCGCGGACCGGCCGGCGCCGGGCGCCGAGTAGACGGCGAACGTCTCCAGGGACCGCTGGTAGGTGTCCAGCGGGGTGAGCACGTTGGCGCCCAGGTCGGTGCTCTCCGAGCTGTCCACCGCCGAGCGCAGGTCGGTGACCAGGTCGGTGGCCGGACCGAGCGCGGCGACCCGCAGCTCGGCCAGCTCGGCGCCCACCCGCGCGCGCTCGGCGGCGGGGCGCTTGGCGGACAGCCGGGCCAGGTCGACGAGCCGCCCGGCCAGCACCGTCGCGGTGGGCAGGTCCCCGCCGATGCCGTCCTGGAGGAAGAACGAGTCGGAGCGGGGGTCGCGGATCAGCCCGGAGCTCTCCCGCACCTTGCGGTAGAGGGCCAGCAGCAGGTCGGACGCCTCGCCGTAGGCCCGGTACGCCGCCTCGGGGTCGCCGATGCCGCGGTCCGGCAGCGCCTCCAGCTTGGCCCGCAGCCCGGCCCAGCGTTCGTGGGTGCGCAACTCGTCACCGACGGCGTTGTCGACCTCCGCGACGCCCTCGATGGCGGCGGCGAGCGAGGCCCGGGAGACCGCCCCCTCGGCGACGGCGATGGCCTGGGCCTCCACCAGCGTGTCGGTGACCGGCCCGAGGGCGCGCAGGTAGCGGACGCCGAGCCGCTCCCGGCTCACCAGGTCGTGGTCGTCGGCGAAGTCGCGTTCGGCCTGGATGAAGATCAGCCCGAGCGGGGCCAGCAGCGCCAGCACCAGAACCAGGGTGAGCGTACGGCCCGGTACGGCGGGCCGCCGACGGACCCGCGACGCGGGGACTGTCATGTGTTCTCCTCCGGCGACGGCGGGGCGATCGGTGCCCCGGGAGGTCGCCGTACGCAGTCCCGTGCACCGGACCGGAAAAGTAGCCGAACCGGACGCGCGTGAGACCTCGGCCGATGAGTCGGCTTCACGTCAGTCCACTTTGGGTGACCCTGTGTCAGGGCGAAAGGTACGTAGCGTGTGATCGAGTTGCCGAGAAATGACATCGACGATGGTTTGCGCCTGTAGATGTGAATTCACGTGATCCGAATACGTCCCGCTGGGATGCTCTGGACCTTTGGCGGATGACGGACGCTTCGCGACGATCGGCGCAACCGGACAGACGTACGGCGGATCTCAGCGAATGCTCAGCCGCCGGCCCGTACCGTGTGCCGCATGAGATCAACCGCCGCGCGGCTCCGGCGCGCCCTGGCCGGCCATCCGCGCCGCATCGTCGCCGCGGTGGCGGTGGTCGTCCTCGTCGCCGCCGCGCTGGTCTGGGCGGTCCGGCCGCGGGGTGACGACTTCCGGACCGAGGCGGCGCTGGTGACCGTACGCTCCGGGCCCTCCGGTGACGAGCCCGTCGACCTGGACACCACGCTCTACCTGCCGGCCGATGCCTCGTCGTCGAAGCGGGTACCGGCGGTGCTGCTGGCGCACGGCTTCGGCGGCACCAAGGACTCGGTCCGCTCGGACGCCGAGGACCTGGTCGCCCGCGGGTACGCGGTGCTCACCTGGACCGCCCGCGGCTTCGGGCGCAGCGGCGGCCAGATCCACCTGGACAACCCCGACTACGAGGTGCGGGACGCGCAGCGCCTGCTCGACCGGCTCGCCCAGCGGCCGGACATCCGCCTCGACGCGGCCGGCGACCCCCGGGTCGGTGTGGTGGGCGGCTCGTACGGCGGCGGCCTGGCCCTGCTGCTCGCCGCGCAGGACCAGCGGGTCGACGCGATCGTCCCGATGATCACCTGGAACGACCTGTCCCGCGCCTTCCTGCCCGAGAGCAGCGGCCGGCAGCCCACCGACGGCGTGTTCAAGAAGGGCTGGGCGGGCATCTTCTTCGGCGGCGGCGGGAACGCCGGCTCCGGTCCGGCCGGGCTCTCCGGCGCCACCGCCGCCGCGCCGGAGGGCGCACCCGAGTCGGCCGGCCCGCCGAGCCCGCAGCCGGGCGCCGGGCCGGGCACCGGTTCCGGTCGCGCGCCGGCCGGCGCCGCCGACCCGTCCTGCGGGCGCTTCGCGGCCGACGTCTGCGCCGCGTACCTGCGCATCGCCACCACGGGCCGGGCCGACGCGGCGGCGGTCGAGCTGCTGCGCCGGTCGTCGCCGGCCGGCGTGCTGGACCGGATCAAGTCGCCGACGCTGCTGGTGCAGGGCGAGGCGGACACGCTGTTCCCGCTGGCCGAGGCGGACGCCAACGCCCGGGGCATCGCGGCGGCCGGCACGCCGGTACGGGTCGCCTGGTTCACCGGCGGCCACGACGGCGGCTCCGGACCCACCTCCGACTCCGACCGGGTGAAGTTCCTGACCGCGCAGTGGCTCGACCACTACGTCAAGGGTGACGGAGCTGCCCCCGGCGACACGTTCACGTTCTCCCGGATCGCCGGCTTCGACGCGCTCGACCGGGGCCTGGTGGCTACCGGTTTCCGTACCGCCGACTATCCGGGCCTGGCCGGCCAGGACCGCCGCGAGGTGACGCTCGCCGGTCCGCCGCAGCCGGTCGCCGTACCGCCGAACGGCAACCCGGCGGCGATCTCCTCGGTGCCGTTCGCGGGTGCGCTCGGCTCGCTGCTGGACGGCGTCGCCGGTGACATCCCCGGCCAGCACGCCCGCTTCGAGTCGGCGCCGCTGGACGAGCCGGTCGACGTGGTGGGCGCGCCCACGGTGCGGATCAGGGCCGCCTCACCGACCGGCGAGGCGGTGCTGTTCGTGAAGCTCTACGACGTCGACCCGCAGGGCGCCGCCACGCTGCCGTCCGGCCTGGTCGCGCCGGTGCGCCTGACCGGCCTGCCGGCCACCGTCGACGCGGCCACGCCGGTCACCGTGACGCTGCCGGGGATCGTCCGGCGGGTCGAGGCCGGGCACCGGTTGCGGCTCGTGGTGGCGACGTCGGACCAGGCGTACGCCTCGCCGGCCGAACCGGCCGTGCACACGGTGGCGCTCGCCGACGGGCCGCTGACGCTGCCCACCGTCGACTCCACGCCGATCCCCACCACCGCGACGATCTGGCGCTGGGCGCTGGCCGGCCTGCTCGCCGCGATCGTGGCCGGGCTCGTCGTGGTCGTGCTGCTCACCCGCCGCCGGCACCGCCGCCAGGACGACTCCGTGCACCCGGAGTACGCGGGCGTCCCGCTCGCCGTACGCAACCTGCGCAAGGAGTACGCGGACGGCTTCGTCGCGGTCTCCGACGTCGACTTCGAGGTGCACCCCGGTCAGGTGGTCGGCCTGCTCGGACCCAACGGGGCGGGCAAGACCACCACGCTGCGGGTGCTGATGGGGCTGACCCAGCCCACGGCCGGGGAGATCTACGTCTTCGGGCACCGGCTGGTGCCGGGCTCGCCGGTGCTGTCCCGGATCGGCGCGCTGGTCGAGGGGCCGGGCTTCCTGCCGCACCTGTCCGGTCTGGACAACCTCAAGGCGTACTGGCGGGCGACCGGCCGGCCGTGGGAGGACGCGCACTTCGACGAGGCGCTGGAGATCGCCGGCCTGGGCGGCTCGGTGCACCGGCGGACGAAGAAATACAGCCACGGCATGCGGCAGCGGCTGGCCATCGCCCAGGCCATGCTCGGCCTGCCCGAGCTGCTGGTGCTGGACGAGCCGACGGACGGGCTGGACCCGCCGCAGATCGCCGAGATGCGCCGGGTGCTCCAGCGCTACGCCACCGACGGCCGGGCGGTGCTGGTCTCCAGCCACCTGCTGGCCGAGGTGGAGCAGACCTGTACGCACGCGGTGGTGGTGAACAAGGGGCGGATCGTGGCGTCGGGCCCGGTGGAGGAGATCGTCGGCGAGTCGCCGAGCGTGCTGTTCGAGGTGAGCGACCCGGACGCGGCGCGGACGGTGCTCGACCGGCTCGACGGCGTACGGGTGCTGCCCGACACCGAGGGCGGGCTGGTGGTCGACACCAACGGCACCGCCCGCAGCGAGGTGGTGGCCGAACTGGTCCGCGCCGGCATCGGGGTGGACCGGGTGGTGCCCCGGCGCCGCCTGGAGGACGCGTTCCTCGCCCTGGTGGGCGAGAACTCTCGGGGAAGCGGGGACCGGTGATGGCGGGTTCGTCTGTGGCAGAGTCGCCTGGCGGCGGCACGTCCGGTACGCCGGCGCCGGGCGCGGGCGGGGCGGCTGCCGGTTACCGGCCCTCTGCCACGCTCCCGTTCGCCGCGGAGTTCCGGCGGCAGGCGTCGCGCCGGCGTACCCAGCTCGCGCTGGGGTTCATGGTGCTGCTGCCGCTGATCATCCTGGTGGCGTTCCAGTTCGACGCCGGGGACGACGACGGCGGCGGGCGGGGCGAGTTCTCCAGCCTGGCCGACCTGGCCACCTCGGGCGGGCTCAACTTCACCCTGTTCTCGATCCTGGTGTCCGCGTCGTTCCTGCTGGTCGTGGTGGTGGCGCTGTTCTGCGGCGACACGGTGGCGAGCGAGGCGAGCTGGGGCAGCCTGCGCTACCTGCTGGCGGTGCCGGTGCCCCGGGCCCGGCTGCTCGCGGTGAAGCTGGTGGTCGCGCTCGCGTACTCGGGGCTGGCCCTGCTGTTGCTGGCCGGCACCGCGCTGCTCGCCGGCACGCTCCGGTACGGCTGGAAGCCGCTGAGCAGCCAGGTCTCGGCCGAGCTGGCGCCTGCCGACGGGTTGCTGCGGCTGCTCGGCGTGCTCGGTTATCTCGCGGTCGTGCTGCTGGTGGTGGCCGGGCTGGCGTTCCTGCTGTCGGTGACGACGGACGCCGCGCTGGGTGCGGTCGGCGGGGCGGTGCTGCTGTGGATCCTGTCCAGCATCCTGGACCAGATCACCGCGCTGGGTGGGCTGCGCAACCTGCTGCCGACCCACTACAGCAGCGCCTGGCTGGGGTTGCTGTCCACGCCGATGCAGACCGACGACGTGGTCAAGGGCGCGTTCTCGGCGGTCGTCTACGCCACGCTGTTCTGGGGTCTGGCCTTCTGGCGCTTCACCCGCAAGGACGTCACGAGCTGAGGTGACCGGACGGGGTCGCGGCGGGGCGGCCGGGCCCATATCATGGGAGCGTTCCCATGAGATTGTCCCGCCTGCAAAGATATCGATTAACATCTATCAATAGTCCCGCCATCCTGGACGGCGTCCGCCACCCGTACCAGGAGGTTTCCCATGATCCCGGCGCAGCTGAAGGCCCCCGTGCTGTCCCTGTTCCGCATCGTCACCGGCCTGCTCTTCCTCTGCCACGGCGCCGCCTCGATATTCGGCGTCTTCGGCGGCAATCCGGCCACCGGCGGCGCTGTCCCGTTCGCCACCTGGCCCGGCTGGTGGGCGGCGCTGATTCAGCTCGTGTGCGGCGCGCTGGTGCTCGTCGGCCTGTTCACCCGGCCGGCCGCGCTGCTCGCCTCCGGTTCGATGGCGTACGCGTACTTCGTGGTGCACCAGCCGGACCACCTGATGCCGATGCAGAACGGCGGCGAGCTGGCCGCGCTCTTCTGCTGGTCGTTCCTGCTGGTCGCGGTGCTCGGCCCGGGCAAATGGGCGATCGACGCGCTGCTGGCCCGCCGCCGGTCCACCGCCACCGAGCCCGCCGCCGTGCCGGCCTCGGTCCCGGTCTGAGCGTCCGCCGCCGAACCAGATCCCGGTCGGGGCGCTCCCGTGCCGGGTTCTGGTTCTACAGCGGATTGACCGGCGGCGTCGTGGGCGGCGGTGGGGCGGCCGGCGTGGGCGTGTCGCCCGGGCCGGGCTCCCGGCGCTCCCACGCGCTGACGCCCAGCCGGCCGGTGTTGCCGAGGTCGATCGGCCCGTCCAGGGCGACCGGGTACGCCGGCCGGCCGGCCACCGGCGCGACGTCGAGTCCGGTGCCGTTCGTCGCCGGCACCGTCGCGTCGGTGACCAGGTTGCGCCAGATCAGCGCCGCGCCGGCCCGCTCGCCGGGGGCCAGCACGATCCGGGTGGGCGGGTGGTCGAAGCCGGAGGTGATCGGCTTGGCACCCGGGATGATCCGCGCCTCGATCGGGTCGCCGTCGGCGTCCCGGAGCGTGACCGCGGGATAGCCGCGCAACTCGTACGGCTGGTCGCCGCAGTTGAGCAGGTCCAGGCCCATCGCCCGCAGCCCCATCGCGGCGCTCACGCCCAGCTCGGTGATCGCGATGCCCTCGGGGGAGCAGGTGGCGGCGGGTGCCGGCCCGGCCGTGGGGGCGCCCGGTCGTGGCGGCACCGTGGTCAGCGGGTCGACACCGGTGAGGGGCGGGTCGGGCAGCCGCCCGTCGGCGGGCCCCTGCGCCGGGGCGCAGGCGGTCAGCAGTGCCATGCCGGTGAGGGCGCCGATCAGGCGCGCCGGTCTCCGCATCCGGCGATCATGCCACTCCGTCGCGCTCGGCGATGACCGCGTCGAGCAGGCCCGGGTAGACGCGGTCGCGGTGGTGGACCCGGTCGCGGTGGTCGGACGCTGAGCCGGCCCACAGCGTGGGATCCCGAGGTGGCGCGGCCGTGAGCAGCGCATAGACTCGGCGGCACAACTGAATACCTCATCCAGAGGGGCTGAGGGATACGGCCCGACGACGCCCCGGCAACCACCCGCACGCTCGACGACGAGCGACAGCGGGCAGGTGCCAATTCCGTCCCCGCCGCACCCGGCGATGCGGGGAAAGATGAGAGGAACTCCTCGACATGACGTCGACGCTTCCCGTCGCCACCGGTATCGACACCACCCTCAGCCCGGCCCGCGCCCTGGTCTGCCGCGCCTGTTCGGCGCGCTACCCGCTGGCCGCCCAGCACGCCTGTTACGAGTGCTTCGGGCCGCTGGAGGTCGACTACGACAGCGCCGCGCTCGCCACCGTCACCCGGGAGCAGATCGAGGCCGGTCCGGCGAACATCTGGCGGTACGCGGCACTGCTGCCCGCCGGTCAGGACCCGGCCACCCGGGTCACGCTCGACCCGGGGCTGACCCCGCTGGTCGCCGCCCCGAACCTCGCCGCCGAGCTGGGGCTCACCGCGCCGCTCTGGGTCAAGGACGACAGCGCGAACCCCACCCACTCGTTCAAGGACCGGGTCGTCTCGGTGGCGCTCACCGCCGCCGAGGCGCTCGGCTTCACCCGCTACGCCTGCGCCTCCACCGGCAACCTCGCCAACTCCGTCGCCGCGCACGCGGCCCGGGCCGGTGTGCCGTCGGTCGTCTTCATCCCCGGTGACCTGGAGCAGGGCAAGGTCGTCACCACCGCCGTGTACGGCGGCGACCTGGTCGCCATCGACGGCTCGTACGACGACGTGAACCGGCTCTGCGGCGAACTGGTGGAGACCGACGAGTTCGAGGACACCGCGTTCGTCAACGTGAACGTGCGGCCCTACTACGCCGAGGGCTCCAAGACGCTCGGCTACGAGGTGGCCGAGCAGCTCGGCTGGCGGATCCCGGCCCAGGTGGTCATCCCGATGGCCAGTGGCGAGCTGCTCACCAAGATCGACAAGGCGTTCACCGAGCTGGTCGAGATCGGGCTGGTCGAGGCGCCGGCCGGTGGCTGGAAGGTGTTCGGCGCGCAGTCGGCCGGCTGCAACCCGATCGCCACCGCGCTGCACGGCGACACCGACACGATCACGCCGGTCAAGCCGGTCGGCATCGCCAAGTCGCTGAACATCGGCGACCCTGCCGCCGGGCTGTACGCGCTGGAGGCGGTGCGCCGTACCGGCGGCTGGATGGACTACGCCGACGACGACGAGATCCGCGCCGGCATCCGGCTGCTCGCCCGTACCACAGGGGTGTTCGCCGAGACGGCCGGCGGCGTGACCGTCGCCGTGCTGCGCAAGCTGGTCGAGTCGGGGCGGCTCGACCCGTCCGCCGAGACTGTCGTCTTCAACACCGGCGAGGGCCTGAAGACGCTCGACGCGGTGGCCGCCCAGGTCGGCCCCACCCACCGCATCAAGCCCAGCCTGCGCGCCGCCCGCGACGCAGGCCTCCTCGCCTGACGGTCCCTTCTCCCGCCACCCCGATCGGGCCGGGATGGCGGGGTGGCCGGGTGGGGGAGGTGGGGCTCGCCCGGGTGGGGGATCGGGTGAGACCGGTGGGTAACCGGTGATGTGCGGTGAGTGCCAGAAAACCACCCTCAAGGACTTGACGGCAGGAACCGGACGGCGCAAGATGCTTCGTGCGGGAGGGCATCCGCCGGAGACTTTTCAAGTTCTTGCGACCCAACGCCGGAGGCGTTGTGCGGACGTCCCTCCCGACCAACGTTCGAAGGGGCCGGCGGAAAACCGCTGGCCCCTTCGCTGTGTCCGGCGCACCCTCGGTGGCATGACGCTCACCGTGACGCCGCTGGATCCCACCGACCGGCAGACGCTCGACGCGGTGTACCGGATCGCCTGCGCCGCCCAGGCCGTCGACGAGCCGGACCTTCCGCCGACCTGCCGCCGCCGCTTCGAGGCGCTGCTGTCGCACCCGATGCCCGGCATCGAGGGACGCTGGCTCGTCGCCCGCCTGGACGGGCTGCCGGTCGGCTGGCTCCGGCTGCACCTGCACACGATCGAGAACACCGAGAACGCCACCGTCGAACTGACCGTCGACCCGGCGTACCGGCGGCGTGGCATCGGGCGCACGCTGCACGAGCACGGCGTCCGGCTGCTGCGGGAGCGCGGCGGCAAACGCCTGGTCGGTGCGACGGTCGCCGCGCTGCCCGGCGAGGAGGACCGGGTCTTCCCCGGCGCCGCGTTCGCCGCCGCCCTGGGCGCCGAGCCGGCACTGGCCGACGTCCGCCGCCGGCTCGACGTGGCCGGGCTCGACCGTGACCGGCTCGCCGCGCTGCTGGCCGAGGCCCGCGCCGCGGCCACCGGCTACCGGCTGGTGCGGTGGCGCGAGCACGCGCCCGACGAGTACGTCGCGGACGCCGCCTACCTGGAGGGCCGGCTACTGCTCGACGCGCCCATGGGCGAGCTGGACTGGGAGCCGGAGCGGATGGACGCGGCGCGGGTGCGGGACGCGGAACGGGCGCTGGACGCCCGGGGTGTACGCCGCTACAACACCGGTGCGGTGCACGAGGCGACCGGCCGCCTGGTCGGCTGGACCCAGCTCAGCCTGGACGCGAGCAGCACCGACCACGCCTGGCAGCAGATCACCCTGGTCGACCCCGATCACCGCGGCCACCGGCTCGGCCTGCTCTGCAAGGCGGAGAACCTGGCGTACGCGCTGGCGCACGAACCGGCGTTGCGGGCCGTCGACACCTGGAACGCGGCGGCGAACCGGCACATGATCGCGATCAACGAGATGCTCGGCTTCCGCCCGGTCGCCGGCTCGATCGACTGGCAGTTGACGACCTCCCGCCATGCGCGGCCCCGCGCCTGACGCGACCGTCCGAGGCGGCGGCTACCCCGCCGCGCGGAGCCGCGCGCTGAGTTCCGTGATCGCCGCGTGGAAGTCGTCGTCCGGCTCGAAGCGGTGCCGGTTGACGGCCGGCGGAACGGTGTCGGTCGGCGGGATCAGCAGGCCGCGCGGGTCGCGTACGCGCCGATCGACCCGGCCGGCCGGATACACCGGCGAGGCGTCCGGGAACACCGGGCCCCCGATCGGGTCGGTGCGCCGCCACAGGTTGATCCAGCGCCAGCCGATCCGCTCGCCCACCTCGTGCAACTGTCGTTCGTTGACGTACGCCGGGAAGATCCGGGAGTACAGGCGCGTCAGCGGGGTGACGTAGGTGAGCAGAGCGAGTCGGCGCAGGCGGTCCGGGGGTAGCTGGAGCACGGTGGCAGCGGCCAGTACGCTGCCGTGACTCTGCGCCGCCAGGATGACGCCGTCTCCCCCGGCGGTCAGGGTGCGGATCCGCCGGGTCAGATCCGGCACCACTCGCTCGGCGTAGCAGGGGGGCGCCAGGGGGTGCGTCGCCCGCGGCCAGAACGTGGCCAGTTCCCAGAGCACCGCGACCATCCGTCCGGCCGGGGACCGGGGGCCCCGCAGACCGACCACTGCGAGGGCGACCGCGAGCCATACGATGACAAAGGTCCCCAGGTCGGTCACGAAGACGATCGGTAGGCCCAGCTTCGGCCCGCCCAGCTCCAGCGCCAGCTGGCCCGGCCCGCCGTACCACGGTGACATCCCCGCCGCGCCGAGGGTCAGTAGCACGAGGGCCGCGGACGTCGTCAGCAGTGGCGCGCCGAGCCGGTCGGAGAGCCAGGAGCGGACGATCGCCCGCCGGACCGCGCGTACCCGCTCGGGTGGCACCCGGGGCACCTCCGGGAACTCCTGTCGGACCAGTTCCTCCGCGGCCCGCAGCCGGCGGGCCCGGCCGAGCCGGCCGCCGGCCAGCGCCAGCAGTGCCGCCACGGGCAGCGCCAGCGAGATTCCCAGGATCACCCAGCGGAAGGCGGCGGGCGGCCACAGCGGCGGCGCTCCTGGTGGCAGCGGGCGGGCCAGGGTCGGTTCCGACCCCCGGTCGAGATACCCGGCCAGCAGGAAGTTGACCGCTGCGGAGTAGGCCACCGCCATCCCGACGGCGAGCGTCGTGAGCACCGGCGCGCCCAGCCCGAGAACCATGATGTGCGGCCTGATCGAGGGCCGCTGTCCCTGCACGGCCGTCCTCACCCCGAGCGCCGTCACCAGGACGACCTGAGCGACGAACAGGGCGGAGGACATCTCCTCCGAGCCGGGCAGGGTCTCCTGCGCCCGCCACGAGGGGCGCGGCACCAACGCGTAGGCCAGGGCCAGGGCTGTGAGCCCGATGGCGGCCAGCCGCACCGAACGGACGATGATCTCGCTGCCCGGCCCGGTGCCGCGCCGCTCGACAGATGGGCGGCAGAGCACCGCGAGCGCGACGGCGAGCAGCGCCGCGTCGGCGGCCAGCAGCACGTACCCGATGGAGGACCGGTCCTGCCCGGTGACGGGAAGCAGGAGCGCGACGTCCAGCGTGCCGAGCGCGATGGCCACGTGCAGCGAACGCAGGCGGCGCAGCAGCGCCCGGGTGTCCCAGAAGGCCGGCTCGTCCAGCCGGTCCGCGCCCACACCCTGGGCGGCGCCGCGAGCGTCCTCGGGGAGCTGCCAGGTCCGGGCGCTCAGTCGCCACAGTACGGCGATCCCGGCAATCGGCACGATCGCCAGGATCGCCAGCCGGGCGCCGACCGGAACCCCGGCGAGCCAGGACACCCACCGCCGCGCCTCCACGCATCGGGGGTAGGCGGTGCACTGCCAGGCGACCAGGTCGAGGGAGACACCGACGAGGGAGAGCACGTACAGGGCGGTCAGGGTTGCGGCCAACAGCCGGCAGAGAGCGCGATCCACCGCCCCCTCGCGTCCGGCCACCGGCAGCATCCAGACCGCGATGTTCGCGAGCATGAACGGCAGCAACAGGACCAGCAGCAGGGTCCGGCGGGCCCGGCCGCCGGCGAGCGGTCCCCAGCGGTACGCCTCCAGCGTCACCCCGCCCGGGCCGGTCGGATCGCCGAAGCCCGGCCGGGGACGGTAGAACCCGGCGTTCGCGTCACCGGCCACCCGGACCACGATCGGGCGGTCGAGGATGGCCTCGGGGCCACGGTCGCCGACCCCGTGTACCCGGATCTCTGTCATCCGCATCGGTACCACCCGTCGTCGTCGCCGGTGCGGCATACCCGACGTGCGGTGTGCTACGCCCTCCCCGGTCATGACCGCGGACAATCGCCAGTTGTGACACGCCCCTACTGATCTGGTGCCTTTCTGTTGCATGATGGCAGGCATGACGGAGACCCCGCACCCCCTGTACGACAGGCACCGCGAGACCCTCGACCGGGCGCTGACCGCCATCGCGGAGCGCGGGTACTGGTCGGCCTACCCCGAGTCGCCCAGCCCCCGGGTGTACGGCGAGACGGCCGCCGCCGACGGCAAGGCCGCCTTCGAGGCGTACCTGGGCGGCGACTTCCCGCTGGACCAGGCCGGTGCCGGCACCACAGTGGCGACCGAGGCCAGCCCGTTCGGAGTGGCGCTGGACGTGCGCTACCCGCACGCGAGCGCCGACCAGTTGGTGTCCGCCGCGAGCGCGGCGCTGCCCGCCTGGCGCGACGCCGGCCCGCAGGCCCGCGCCGGTGTCTGCCTGGAGATCCTGGACCGGCTGCACCGCAACGTGTTCGAGCTGGCGAACGCGGTGCAGTTCACCAGCGGCCAGGCGTTCGTGATGGCGTTCCAGGCCGGTGGCGCGCACGCGCTGGACCGGGCGCTGGAGGCGATCGCCTACGCGTACGCGGAGATGACCCGTCACCCGGGGACCGCCGGCTGGGAGAAGGCCGCCGGCAAGGGCGACCCGTTGCGGATGACCAAGACCTTCCACGTGGTGCCGCGCGGGGTCGCGCTGGTCATCGGCTGCAACACGTTCCCGACCTGGAACTCGTACCCCGGTCTGTTCGCCTCGCTGGCCACCGGCAACCCGGTGGTGGTGAAGCCGCACCCGCGCGCGGTGCTGCCGCTGGCGATCACCGTCAAGTACGCCCGCCAGGTGCTCGCCGAGGCCGGCTTCGACCCGAACCTGGTGCAGCTCGCTCCGGAGACGGACGGCGAGAAGCTCGCCACCACGCTGGCCCTGCACCCGGCGGTCAAGATCGTCGACTTCACCGGCTCCACCGAGTACGGCGACTGGCTGGAGGCGAACGCCCGGCAGGCCGCCGTCTACACCGAGAAGGCCGGCCTGAACACGGTGGTGATCGACTCCACCGACGACTTCGCCGGGCTCTGCCGCAACCTCGGCTTCACGCTGACCCTGTACAGCGGCCAGATGTGCACCACCTCGCAGAACCTGCTGATCCCGCGCGACGGCATCTCCACCGACCAGGGGCACAAGAGCTTCGACGAGGTGGCCGCCGGGATCGCCGGCGCGGTCGCGAAGCTGACCGCCGACCCGGCCCGGGGCGTCGAGCTGACCGGCGCGATCGTCAACGACGGCGTGCTGGAGCGGCTGGAGGAGGTCACCAAGGTCGGCGAGCCGGTGCTGGAGTCGCGCACCGTCGAGCACCCGTCGTTCCCCGGCGCGGTGGTGCGTACGCCGACAGTGGTGAAGCTCGACGCGTCCGACACCGCCACCTACTCGCGGGAGTGGTTCGGGCCGATCTCGTTCGCCATCGCCACCGACTCGACCGAGCACAGCCTGCGCATCCTGCGCGAGACGGTGGGGGAGAAGGGCGCGCTGACCGCGGGCGTCTACTCCACCGACGAGGCGGTGCTGGACGCGGCCGAGGCCGCGGCGGTCGACGCCGGGGTGCACCTGTCCTGCAACCTGACCGGCGGGGTGTTCGTCAACCAGTCGGCCGCGTTCTCCGACTTCCACGGCTCCGGCGCGAACGCGGCGGCCAACTCGGCGCTGACCGACGGCGCGTACGTGGCAAACCGGTTCCGCATCGTCCAGAGCCGCCGGCACGCCTGAGTCACCCCCTTCGGGTGCGTCGGTCGTCGCGGTGACGACCGACGCACCCGGTGGCGTTCTCAGGCCGGGCGGCGCATCTGGAGTTCGTACAGGCCGGTGATCCGGGGGTGCGGCACCCGGACCCCGGTGTCCACGAAGCCCAGCTTCTGATAGGCCCGGTAGGCGCGGTCGTTGCCGACCACCACCTCCATCATCAGCTCGGGCCGTCCGCAGGCGCGGGACCAGGCAGCCACCTCGTCGACGAGCGCCGCCAGCAGGCCGGTGCCCCGCCGCGCCGGCGTCACGTAGACCGCGTAGACGAGCGTCAGGCCCGGTTCGTCCGGCGCCGCGACGCCGCCGGCGTGGCCGACCAGACGGCCGCCCGGATCGGCCACGAACTGCGCGTTGTGGTCGCCCCGGGAGACGGCCGCGACCCGGGCCGCGTACTCCGTGTGCGGCAGGGCGGCGGCCTCGGCCACGGTCTCCAGGAACGCCAGCGGAGAGTCGGCCAGCATCTCCAACCGGAGCGCCCGCATCCGGGCGGCGTCGGTCGGCCGGACCCGGTGGACGGTGGTCGTGGTGCGCACGCTGGTCATGCCGCATGCATACCGGACAGCCCGGCGCGCGTGTGCGACCGGGCTGTTCCACGCCCGGAATATGCCCGATTTGTGGTCGTGCGCCGTCGTCACGCCTCGTGTAGCGTGCGATTTCGGTCACCGAATTCAGCGTTACCGATCGCTGGGCCGGTGCGCCGCCGGTGCCGGTCCGCCGGTCTCCGGGTGTTGGAACGCCGCGCAGAGTGAGGAAGTGCACCGTGGCACAGGGCACCGTGAAGTGGTTCAACGCCGAAAAGGGCTACGGCTTCATCGCCGTCGACGGCGGGCAGGACGTCTTCGTCCACTTCTCCGCGATCGAGATGGACGGCTACAAGGCGCTCGACGACGGCCAGCGCGTCGAGTTCGAGATCGCGCAGGGGCAGAAGGGTCCGCAGGCCGAGCGGGTCCGCGTCATCGCCTGATCTGCGGCGGGCGGTGCGCTCCGTGACCGGCCCCGGACCGGGGGCTGCGTCGCGGCCGGCCACCATGGAAGATCATGAGCCGTTCCAGCCGTAGTCGCTGAGGAGGGCCCATGTCCGATCTGCCCCCGTCGGGTTCCACCGAGCCGGTGCCGCCGGCGTCGTCCGGCCCTCCGGCCGACCCGACCGCGCCCCCACCGCCGGCCGCCGCGCCGGCGCCGTCGGGGACGCCCGCCTCCGGCCCGCCCGGCGCCGACCCGTGGGCCGGCCAGACCGGCCACGCCCCGATCATCCCGGAGTACGGCAGCCCGCAGCCCGGCGCCCCGAACCCGGCCGGCCAACCCGCCTGGGGCACCCCGCCCGGCTGGACCGCGCCGGGCGACGCCTCATCCGGCTGGGCCGCCCCGGGCGACGTCCCACCCGGCCACACGCCACCGGGCTGGAACGCCCCGGGCACGCCGTCGCAGGGCTGGAACGCCCCGGGCACTCCGCCGCACGGCTGGAACGCGCCGCCCGGCACGCCGCCCACGGGCTGGGGCCCTCCCGCGTACCCGGGCCATCCGATGCCCGGCGCGGCGTTCCCGGTGCCCGGGGCCGCGTACCCGATGCAGGCCGGTCCCGGCGCCTACGCCGGCTGGTTCCCCGGCCTCGACCCGCAGGATCCGCTCGTCAACCCGCCGCACGCGGGCATCGGTCCCTGGTTCGCCCGCTGCACCGGCGCGTTGCGGCGCGGCTGGCGGCAGCTGCTGCCGATCGTGTTGCTCACCCAGGTGCTCCCGGCTTCGGTGATCAGCGTCCTCACGCTCGTCTTCAGCCCCGAGGGCGAGCTGGCGACCGCGCCGGACGGCGCGCCGGTGCTGCCGGCGGGCTTCTGGGGGCAGATGTTCGCCTTCTACGGCGTGCTCCTGTCCGCCGGGCTTGTCTTCGGCCTGCTCCAGGCGATGGGCTGGGCCACCGGCACCTGGGTGGTCACCCGCCAGGCGGCCGGCGAGCCGGTCGAACTCGGCGCCGCCTTCCGGTACGGGCTGCGTCGCGCCCTCGGCCTGTGGGGCTGGACGCTCCTGGTCTCGCTTCTGGTCGTGCTCGGCAGTTGCTTCTGCCTGCTGCCCGGCCTCTACGCCGCGTTCGCGCTGGCCCTGTTCGGCCCGGTCTACCTGTTCGAGCGGCGGGAGCCGATCGGGCGCGCGTGGCGGATGTTCCACAGCCGGTTCGGCATGGTGCTGGGCCGGGTCGCGCTGGTGATCGCGGTGCTCTTCGCGGCGACGGTGCTCGACGCCGTGGTGGGCGGGATCAGCGGGGCGGCGTTCGGCGTCACGCCGATGAACGCCGTCGGCACCGCGATCGGCGCCGTGGTGCTCGCCGTGTCCGGTGCCCTGCTCGCCGCCCCGGCCTACCTGGCGCAGCAGGTCGGGCTGGTCGTCACGTACGCCGAACAGCGGGCTCACGAAGGCCCGGTGAACGCGGCCCGGCTGGCGGCGGAACTCGGCTGAGCGGGGCTGTCGTGCTTGCACTCGGCTAGGGAGAGTGCTAAACAAGTCATTGGCACTCGCGTACGGTGAGTGCCAGAAGGTCGGGGCGGTAGGGCCACGGTCGCACCGGTGTCCGAAGGGGTGCCGGAGCGGTACGAGGCCGGTCGTCGCGGGCTGTCCGGCCCGACCGAGGAGACGTCGTCGTCGCCAGGTGGCGACGTCCCCAAGGTGCGTACACCAGACGGCCCATCCGGGCATCCCGGGTGGCCCGTGAGTGTCCAGGAGGACAACGCCGTATGGCCAAGATGATCGCGTTCGACGAAGAGGCGCGCCGCGGCCTCGAGCGGGGCATGAACCAGCTCGCCGACGCCGTGAAGGTGACCCTCGGCCCCAAGGGCCGCAACGTCGTGCTCGAGAAGAAGTGGGGTGCCCCCACCATCACCAACGATGGTGTGAGCATCGCCAAGGAGATCGAGCTCGAGGACCCGTACGAGAAGATCGGCGCCGAGCTGGTCAAGGAGGTCGCGAAGAAGACCGACGACGTCGCCGGTGACGGCACGACGACGGCGACCGTCCTGGCCCAGGCCCTGGTCCGTGAGGGTCTGCGCAACGTGGCCGCCGGCGCCAACCCGATGGCCCTGAAGCGGGGCATCGAGGCGGCCGTGGCCAGCGTCTCGGAGGAGCTGCTCAAGCTCGCCAAGGACGTGGAGACCAAGGAGCAGATCGCCTCCACCGCCTCCATCTCCGCCGCCGACCCCAGCGTCGGCGAGATCATCGCCGAGGCGATGGACAAGGTGGGCAAGGAAGGTGTCATCACCGTCGAGGAGAGCAACACCTTCGGCCTGGAGCTCGAGCTCACCGAGGGCATGCGCTTCGACAAGGGCTACATCTCCGCCTACTTCATGACCGACCCGGAGCGTATGGAGGCCGTCTTCGACGACCCGTACATCCTGATCGTCAACAGCAAGATCTCGTCGGTGAAGGACCTGCTCCCGATCCTGGAGAAGGTCATGCAGTCGGGCAAGCCGCTGCTGATCATCGCCGAGGACCTGGAGGGCGAGGCCCTGGCCACCCTGGTGGTCAACAAGGTCCGTGGCACCTTCAAGTCGGTCGCCGTCAAGGCGCCGGGCTTCGGTGACCGCCGCAAGGCCATGCTGACCGACATCGCCATCCTCACCGGTGGTCAGGTCATCAGCGAGGAGGTCGGCCTCAAGCTGGACGCGACCGGCCTCGAGATGCTGGGCCGCGCCCGCAAGGTCGTGGTGACCAAGGACGAGACCACCATCGTCGACGGTGCCGGTGACGCCGAGCAGATCCAGGGCCGGGTGAACCAGATCCGGGCCGAGATCGACAAGAGCGACTCCGACTACGACCGGGAGAAGCTGCAGGAGCGTCTGGCCAAGCTGGCCGGCGGTGTTGCGGTGATCAAGGTCGGCGCGGCCACCGAGGTCGAGCTGAAGGAGCGCAAGCACCGCATCGAGGACGCCGTCCGCAACGCGAAGGCCGCCGTCGAGGAGGGCATCGTCCCGGGTGGTGGCGTCGCGCTGGTGCAGGCCGGCAAGACCGCCTTCGACAAGCTGGACCTGGCCGGCGACGAGGCGACCGGCGCGCAGATCGTCAAGGTCGCGCTGGACGCCCCGCTGCGGCAGATCGCCGTCAACGCCGGCATGGAGGGTGGCGTCGTCGTCGAGCGGGTTCGCAACCTCGACCCGGGTCACGGCCTCAACGCCGCGACCGGCGAGTACGTGGACCTGCTGGCCGCGGGCATCATCGACCCGGCCAAGGTGACGCGTTCCGCGCTGCAGAACGCCGCTTCGATCGCCGCGCTGTTCCTCACCACCGAGGCCGTCGTCGCGGACAAGCCGGAGAAGACCCCGGCCGCCCCGGCGGGCCCGGGTGGCGGGGAGATGGACTTCTGAGTCCAGCTCCATCCAGTACGCCGAAGGGGGCGGGCCGCGTCAGCGGTCCGCCCCCTTTCCGCGTTTCCGGTTCAGGTGGGCAGCGGGCGCTGGTTGCGCCGCTTGTGCGCCCTGTCGTACGGCGGCGGCAGTCGCCTCGGCTCGTCCACCGGCTGCCGTGACTCCTCCACCGGTGGCCCGTCGCCGCCGGTCAGCTCGGCGAGCTGTTCGGCGTCGCCGACGTCGAGCCGGTCGAACGGAAGCTGGCCGGGAAGCTCGTCGGACGGGCGCCGGCCCGCCGCCGGATCCTCGGCCCGTTCGTCATTCGTGGTCATGCACCGCCTCCTCTGCTCCGACCGTAGAGCCCGGTCGATGGCGAAGGAGGCCGAATGGCGCTATTGACGTCTATGCCCCTTTGACGGCTTTCCGATAGAGGAAGAACACCCGCTCGATCCGGGCGCCCGCCGCGTTCGAGTAGAACGGCACCGGCCCCACCCAGCCGATCTGCGCCGCGGTGATCCCGGCGGCCGCCTGGTCACGCAGGCAGCGGCGCAGCAGCACGCCGCCGATCCCGGAGCCCTCCGCCGCCGGTGCGGTGCCCATCGGCCCGAACCAGCTCGGCCGCGCCGACCCGTAGGCGGCGAACCCGAGGATCTCGCCGTCCCGCTCGGCCAGGTGCACACCCGCGTCCGGCCGCCCCACCGAGCCGGCCAGCTCACCGTCCCAGGTGCCGCCGAACGTGGACCTGGCGAACGCGGCGAGCGCCGGCAGGTCGTCGGAACCGGCCCGGCGTACCGTCACGCCCCGCCCGGCCAGCCGCTGCTCGGCGGCCTCGGTGGGACGCAGCGCCGCCGACCCGTCGGACAGCTCGGCGGTCATGTTCCAGGCGGTACGGTCCTGCCGGTAGCCGAGCCGCTGCGCGGCGCAGACCGCCGGGGTGTAGCGCACGTCGATACCCGGCCAGGCGTAGTGCGGCGGGTTGCCGGCGAGCAGCACCTCGGCCGCGCCGAGCGCGCCGAGCCGGCTCTCCGCCTCGGTCAGCAGCGCCCCGCCCACGCCCTGGCGGCGCTCTGTGGGCGAAACCGCGACCAGGTCGACGTGGCCGAGGCGCGGATCGGCCGCCGACAGCGACCCGACGAGTACGCCGACCAGCGCGCCGTCGCGTACCGCGCCGAGCACCACGACCGGCCGGTGCGCCGCCGCCCGCCGGGTCAGAGTGTCCACGATGCCCGGCGCCTCGGCCGCGTCCTCGGACAGGTCGAGCGCGCGCCGGCACAGGTCGACAACCGCAGGCGACGGCTCGGGCGGCAGATCGGTGATCTCCACGTTCATGGCTGCCGACGGTAGCGCCCTCCACCGGACGACGGGTGTCGGACCCGGTCTCTAGGCTGCGCCCGTGAGCATGAACGGGAATTGGACCCGGGTGACGCCCGACGAGTTGGCGCGGGCCAGAGCGGACCACGCCTGGGCCTACGAGTTCGCGCAGGCGGCGGCCGATGCCGAAGACGTGCGGCACGCCGGCACGGGCAAGGCCTGGCAGGCACTGCAGTTCCTGCTGGAGCGGCGCGGCGTCACGGTGCCGCTGGTCACCGGCGGCGAGCTGCTCGTCGCGCTGCCCGACGCCCCGCCGGAGGGCATGGACTGGGCGGAGTTCCTCGAGCCGTACGACTGGGGCTACGGCCCGCCGGCCTACCTGACGCCGGAGCAGGTGGCCGAGGCGGCGACCGCGCTGGCCGGGATCACCGAGGAGGACCTGCTGCGGGGCGTCGACCCGGCCGAGCTGACCGCTGCGGACATCTATCCGCTGATCTGGGACCGCGACGGTGAGCTGGACTGGGTGGCCCACCACCTGCCGTACGCCCGGGACTACTTCGCCGCGGCGGCGAAGGCGGGCGACGCGGTCATCTGCTGGCTCGACTGACCGGCGGGGCGTCGCGGTGGCCGGTGGTACGGCGGTGACGACGGGCGTTCACCCGGCCCGGGCCGCGCGCACCGCCGCGTACGCGTCCACGAGCCCGGCGCCGGAGACGTCCTGCGGTCCGCCGCAGGTGCCGGCGGGCGACGCGACCGGCTGGGCGGTGTCGCGCAGGATGGCCCGGGTCCGTTCCAGGTCCCCGAGCAGCGCGGGATTCGCCGACCACATCAGCGCCACCACGCCCGCTACCTGTGGCGTGGCCATCGAGGTGCCGTCCAGGGCGGCGTAACCACCGCCGGGCATCGCCGAGACCACAGCCGCACCGGGGGCGACCAGGTCCGGCTTGGCCTGGCCGTCCGGCGCCGGGCCCCGGCTGGAGAACTCGGTGACGCGGCGCTGCCGGTCCACCGCCCCGACGGTCAGCACGTCCGGGTACGGCGCGGGCGGGTCCGCGATCGAGCCGCACGACGGGCCGGTGTTCCCGGCCGCGGCCACCACCAGGATGCCCGCCGCGGTCAGCGCGGCGGTCGCCGGTCGCAGCGCCCCCGGGTCGCACCCCTCCACCGGCGGGCAGCCCCACGAGTTGGTGAGCACGTCCGGGGCGCGGGAGGGACGGCCGTCGGTCAGCGGGTTCCCGCCCGGCGGGAACGGGGCCAGCATGAACTGGAGGCAGTCGAGGTAGCGGGCCGGGCTGCCCATGTTGCGGTCCAGGTTGACGCAGCCGACCCAGCTCGCGCCGGGCGCGACGCCGATCCCGTCCCGGCCCACCGCGCTGCCCAGCGTGTGGGTGCCGTGGCCGCCCCGGTCAGCCGGGGCGCGGCGGCCCTCCCACGGGTCGTACCAGGAGTCGTCGCCGCCCCGGAAGCCGGACGCGAGCGCCGGGTGTCGGCCGTCCACCCCGGAGTCGGAGCTGCCGACCACCACGCCGGAACCGGTGACGCCCAGCTCGGACCAGACCCGGTCCGCGCCGATCAGCGAGATGTTCCAGGCCGGTCCGGCCGGTGCCGGCGCGTCGCCACGCGCCTGCGGGGCGAGCGCCGGCAGCGGGCGCACCCGCTGGCTCACCAGCACCCGGGCCACCTCGGGACGGCTGGACAACCAGGCCCGCACCGCCGGACCGCCGTCCGTCTCGATGGCGTTCACCAGGTAGTACGGCGTCGGGTTCAGCCGCATCCGGGTGAGCGTGCGGCGCAGGTCGCCCTGCGTGCGGTCGGCTGTCGCCACCAGCCGCCGGTAGACCTCCGTCGCCCGGGCGTCGCGCCCGGCCCGGCCCGGCGTCCCGGCCGGCAGGCCGGTCAGGTCGGCCTGCTCGCGCAGCACCACGAGCAGCCGCTCGCCGTACAGTCCGGGCTGGCCGGGGCCCACGTACACCACGGCGACGGCGGCGAGCAGCGCGGCGGCGGCCAGCGCGGCCGGACCGCGCCGGGGCGCGCGGGCGCGGGACCGGGCGAGCAGCACGCCGTACCCGACTGCGAGCAGGACCGCGACGGCGAACGCCACGCCGGTGCCCACCGCGACCCAGAACGGCATGTCGCGGGTGGCGGAGAGCAGGAGGCTGATCTCCTCCGGGTCGGTGAACGCCAGCGGCCCCAGCAGGGCGAGACCGACCAGCCGGCGCACCGGCGCGGGCCCGGCCGGACGGCCCGCGTGGCGGGCCGCCGCCTCCAGCGCGGCCAGCACGAACCCGAGCGGCGGCAGCAGGAGCAGCGCCGGCAGCTGCACGCCCGTCTGCCCGGCGCCGGCCGCGAGCGGTGTCAGCGCGACACCCGCGACCAGGCCGCCGACGAGCACCAGCCGGACCGGGCCGGGCCCGAACGCGGCCCAGAAGCCGGCGCCGAGCAGCGCCCCGGCGAGCGCGCCCAACGCGGCGGCGGCCAGGGCGGCCAGCAACGTCTCCAGCGCTCCGCCGAGCGCGCCCACCCAGGCCCACGGCAGGAGTACGGCCAGCCCGGCCGCGATCGCCAGCAGCGACACCGAGCCGAACCGGCCCTCCGGGGCCGCGTCCACGACCACCGGTGGCCGGACCCGGCCGAGACGGACGGCGACGAGCGCGAGCACCGCGGCGGTCACCGCGAGCGCGGCCAGGTACGCCTCGTGGTGCACCGGTGGCACCGTCCGCAGCAGCGTGGTCACGCCGAGCGCCACCACGGCGGCGGTCCAGGCCCGGCCGGTCGCCCGCAGCGCGGGGGAGCGGGGCGCGAGCGCCAGCGCCAGCGCCGGGGCGCCCGCCAGCAGCACCGTGGCCACCGCCACCACCGGCCAGGCCGCCACCGGCCGGTCCGCGCCGATGACCAGCGCCACCTGGTCGACCAGCCAGCCGGTGACCTGGCCCGGCACGGTGACCAGCACGATCCACACCCCGGTCGCCACCGCCGCGACGACCGGCCACGGACCGGTCTCGCGCGGTGGCGGCGGCGGTACGGGGGCGAGCGGCGGACCGGTCAGCATGGTCATCACGGTACGGCCGGGCCGTGTCGCCGCGCGCCCGGGACGGTTACCGTTGACTGGTGCGTGACCCGAGTGTGTCCCGATCCACGGCCGGCCGGCTGTCCCCCGAGCGCCGCGCCGACGACCTGCGCCGGCTCCGGGCCGAGCGGTTCGACGTGCTGGTCATCGGCGGTGGCGTGACCGGAGCGGGCGCCGCGCTCGACGCCGCGTCCCGAGGGCTGAAGGTGGCCCTGGTGGAGGCGCGCGACTACGCCGCCGGCACGTCCAGCCGGTCCAGCAAGCTGATCCACGGCGGCCTGCGCTACCTGGAGCAGCTGGAGTTCCACCTGGTCCACGAGGCGCTGACCGAGCGCGGCCTGCTCGCCACCCGGCTCGCGCCGCACCTGGTCCGGCCGGTGCCGATCCTGGTGCCGCTGCCCGCCGAGGGCGGCGCGCGTGACCTGCCCCGGCGGTTCTTCCGCCGCTCCTACTACGGTCTCGGCGTGGCCGCGTACGACGCGTTCGCCGGGGTCTTCGGCGGCGGGCGCGGCATGCCGCTGCACCGGCACCTCACGCGCGAGGGCACCCGCCGGATCTTCCCCAGCCTCCGGCCGGACAAGCTGGCCGGCGCGATCCGCTACTACGACGGCCAGGTCGACGACGCCCGCCTGGTGGTGACGCTGGCGCGCACCGCGGCGAGCCTCGGCGCGACTGTGGTGACGAGCGCCCGCGCGGTCGGCCTGACCCGGCAGGCCCGGGAGGTCACCGGCGTGCGGGTCCGCGACCTGGAGGCGCCCGCCGGTTCGCCGGACGCCGAGTTCGAGGTACGCGCCCGCACCGTGATCGCCGCCACCGGCGTGTGGAGCGACGACATGTCGCGGATGCTCAACGACGTCGGGCTGCGCCCGAAGCTGCGGGTCCGGGCCTCCAAGGGGGTGCACCTCGTGGTGCCGCGCTCGGCGATCGTCGGCGAGACCGGCCTGATCCTGCGTACCGCGACGAGCGTGCTGTTCGTGATCCCCTGGGGCGGGCACTGGATCATCGGCACCACCGATACGGACTGGCAACTCGACAGGTCCCACCCGGCCGCGACCGCGAGCGACATCGACTACCTGCTGTCGCAGGTCAACACCGTGCTGGACCGGCCGCTGACCACCGCCGACATCGAGGGCGTCTACGCCGGGCTGCGCCCGCTGCTGGCCGGCGAGGCGGACTCCACCTCCAAGCTGTCCCGCGAGCACGCCGTGGTGGAGCCGATGCTCGGCCTGCTGCTGGTCGCGGGCGGGAAATACACCACCTACCGGGTGATGGCCTCGGACGTGGTCGACCGCGCCATGCACCGGCTCGGCCGGACCCGCTCCTCGCGTACCGCCGACCTGCCGCTGCTCGGCGCCGACGGGTACGCCGCCATGTGGCGGGACCGGGCCGACCTGGCCCGCCGGCACGGGGTGGCGGTCGGCGTGGTCGAGCACCTGCTGGAGCGCTACGGCAGCCTCACCCTGGACCTGCTCGCCCTGGTCGACGCCGATCCGCTGCTCGGCTCGCCGCTGGCGGGCGCGCCGGAATACCTCGCCGCCGAGGTGACGTACGCCGCCCGCGCCGAGGGCGCGCTGCACCTGGAGGACGTGCTCACCCGGCGTACCCGGATCTCCATCGAGACCAGCCACCGCGGCCTGGAGTCGGCGGAGCACGCCGCCGAGCTGATGGGTGCGGTGCTCGGCTGGGACGCGGCGACCCGGGACCGGGAGGTCGCCCACTACCGGGCGCGGGTGCTGGCCGAGCGGGAGTCGCAGCTCATGCCGGACGACATCGCGGCCGACGCGGCCCGCCTCGGCGCGCCCGATGTGCGCGGATTCGCGGCAGACCGAGGGATCGACGGCCCGGGCGTTGAACTTCCGGCCTCCCCCAGGTAGGGGATCCCCGACCCGGGCCGCTCGGCTGCTGGTGCGCGCTACCTACGGAAGTGTAGGTTTCCCCGCGTGGTCCGCCCATCCTGGTTGCGCGTCCCCGCCCTGTCCGCTGTTGTGCTGCTGGCAACCGCTCTGACCGGCTGCTCCTTCGGCCGGGCCGAGGGCGCCACCACACCCGGGGCGGCCGGCACGGCGAGCCCGGCACCGGACGGCAGACGCGTCTCCCTGGTGCAGCGGCTCGGCGACGGCCCGGTCCGCAACCTCGACGTGGACCCGTCCGGCCGCTGGCAGTGCCGCGACTGCGCCGGCGACGGCGTGGACGCCACCGGCACGCTGAGCCCGGACCAGACGCGGCGGCTCCAGCGGATGCTCGCCGACCCGGCGATCGCGACGGAGACCGACCAGGCCCGCAACTACAAGCAGGGCTGCATCGGCGTGCTGACCTCGACGCTGCTCGTGCCGCCGGACCTGACCGTCACCATCCAGGACTGCCCGGGTGAGCCGAAGCCGAAGGTGGCCTACGACGTGCTGCTGCTCGTCACCCAGGCCACGCCCGCGGAGGACAAGGGCTAGAAAACCTTGCCGGGGTTGAGCAGCCCGGCCGGGTCCAGCGCCGCCTTGATCGCCTGGTGCACGCGTACGCCCACCGGGCCGATCTCGCGGGCCAGCCAGTCCCGCTTGAGCAGCCCGACGCCGTGCTCCCCGGTGCAGGTGCCGCCCAGGTCGAGCCCCAGCCGCATGATCTCGTCGAAGGCCTGCCGTCCCCGGGCCAGGCTCGCCGGATCGGCCCGGTCTACCACGATGTTCGGGTGCATGTTGCCGTCGCCGGCGTGGCCGACCACCCCGATCGGCACCCGGCACGCCTCGGCGATCCGGGCCACCCCGTCGAGCAGCTCCGCCAGCCGGCCGCGCGGCACCGCCACGTCGTCGATGACCAGGCCGCCGTTGCCGCCCGGGAACGTCTCGGCGGCGAACCGCTCCATCGCCGGGTGGGCCAGCCGCCGCGCCTGGAGCAGGGCCGCCGCCTCGGTCGCGTCGGTGGCCGCATAGACCTCGTCGGCGCCCGCCGCCGTGCACACCTCGGCGAGCCGGGCCAGGTCGTCGGCGGCCCGCGCACCGGTGTCCACCGCCGCGAGCAGCAGCGCCTCGGCATCGGTGCGCAGACCCATCGGCCGGTACGCCTCGATCGCCAGCAGATGCGTCCGGTCCAGCAGTTCCAGCAGGCTCGGCGTGAGCCCGCGCTCGGCGATCCCGGCGACCGCGCCACCTGCAGTCGCCACGGTGGGGAAGACCGCGACCAGGGTCAGTGACTCCTCCGGGGCCGGACGCAACGCCACGGTCACCTCGGTGATCACGCCGAGCGTGCCCTCCGAGCCCACGAACAGGCGGGTCAGGTCGTACCCGGCGACCCCCTTGGCGGTACGCCGCCCGGTGCGCAGCACCTCGCCGGAGGCGAGCACCACCTCCAGGCCCAGCACGTACTCGCTGGTCACGCCGTACTTCACGCAGCACATGCCGCCGGCGTTCGTGGCCACGTTGCCGCCGATCGTGGACGACTCCCACGAGCCGGGGTCCGGCGGATACCAGAGGCCGTGCTCCCGTACCGCGCGGGCCAGCGCCGCGTTCACCACCCCCGGCTGCACCACAGCGATCCGGCCGACCGGGTCGATCTCCCGGACCGCGTCCATCGCCACCGTGCT
The DNA here is from genome assembly GCF_024519755.1 of Micromonospora sp. Mcm103. Taxonomy (NCBI): domain Bacteria; kingdom Bacillati; phylum Actinomycetota; class Actinomycetes; order Micromonosporales; family Micromonosporaceae; genus Micromonospora; species Micromonospora sp. Mcm103. The sequence goes on along the minus strand of NZ_JALJRJ010000005.1, from coordinate 327,074 downwards.
CACCACCACCGCGCCGTCGACCGCGTTCGCCGCGCCGGCCAGCCCGGTCCGCGCACCCTGCGGCACCACGGGTACGCCGTGCCGTCCGGCCGCGCGGACCACCGCCACCACCTCGTCGGTGTCGCGGGGGCGTGCCACCGCCAGCGGGGTGCCCGAGTCGCACAGGTCGGCCTCGTCGCGCTCATGCCCGGCCAGCAGGTCCGGGTCGGTCAGCACGGCGGCGTCACCGAGCGCGGCCCGCAGGTCGTCGAGGAGGGGATGGGCGGCCATGCCGGGAAGGCTACCGGCGTACCGTCTGTTGCCGTGCTCTACCTGGACCCGCCCGCCGTGCCCTGGCGCGGCCGGCTCTGGTCGCACCTGATCAGCGACGTCTCCTACGCCGAGCTGCACGCGTTCGCCGAGATGCTCGGCGCGCCCCGGCGCGGCTTCGACCGCGACCACTACGACGTGCCCGCCGAGCGGTTCCGGACAGCGGTCTGGCTGGGCGCCACCGTCGTGCCCTCGCGGGAGATCGTCCGCCTGCTGCGGGACGCCGGTCTGCGCCGCCCGAAGCACCGCGTCTCAGGTGAGCGCGGCCAGCTCCCGGGACAGGTTGGCCCGGGCCCGGTCCTCCCAGCGGGCGTGCGGCTCGGGTAGGCGGTACAGCGCCGGCAGGTCGAGCAGGTGCCGCAGCACCGCGGCCCGGCCGGTGCGGAAGTCCGGATCGGGCACGTGCGCGTACTCGGCGCGGATCGCCGCGGCATACCTGTCGTAGCGCTCCGCCGGGGCGGCGAGCACCGCCAGGTCCGCGTCGCACAGCAGCGCGCCGTCCTGGTCGTCCGGCCCGACCGCGTGGCCGGCGGTGAGCAGCACCAGGCGGCGTACCCCGGTCACCGTCGCGGCCGGGAGCCCGGCGGCGGCCAGCAGTTCCCCGGCCAGGCCGGCGCTGGCCCGCTCGTTGCCGTCGCCCGCCGCGCGCGGGTCGTAGACCGCGTCGTGGCACCACGCCGCCAGCCGGACCAGGTCCGGGTCGCGGGCCAGACCGGCGTACGCGTCGACCACGTCGAGCACCGCCCGCAGGTGCGCCTCGTCGTGGTAGCGCCGGTGCGGCTCCCGCCAGCCCGCCAGCAGCCGGGCACCGGCCCGGTCGACAGCCGCCGGATCGGTCGCGCCCGCCGCCCGTGCCGTGTCCCGCCAGCGTGCCGTCAGGTCGTCCATCGGGTGCAGTCTGCCCCACTCCGGCCCGGTCGGAGGGATTCAGCCGGAGCGGTACGGGTAGTACCGGCCATGGCCCGGGACGGACGACTGCAGTTCCTGCGTCGTGGCAAGCTGCGCGAAGGGCTGGCGGACCGGGACGGGCAGCGGATCGCCTCCGCGATGGAGGAACTGCGGCACCGGGGCAAGGCGACGCTGCACGACCGGCTGCACCGGGTCCGTACCGCGTTCGGCCTCGCCGTGCAGGCCGGCCTCGCGGCCGGTCTGGCCTATCTGATCTCGCACCGGCTGCTGAAGAACCCCCAGCCGGTCTTCGCCCCGATCTCCGCTGTCGGCACGCTCGCCGCCTCGGTGGGGCAGCGGTTCCGGCGTACGGTCGAGCTGATCGTCGGCGTGGCCGTCGGCGTGCTCGTCGGCGACGCGCTCATCTACTTCGTCGGCACCGGCGCCTGGCAGCTCGCGCTCGTGGTGACCTCGGCGATCCTGCTGAGCATCTTCGCCGGGGCGAGTGTCGCCATCGTGATCCAGGCCGCGGCCACCGCGGTGCTGATCGTGACGCTCAGCCCGTCCACCGAGAACCTGGAGTTCCCCCGCTTCATCGACGCGTTGCTCGGTGGCGGCATCGCGCTGCTGGTCACCGCCATCCTGCTGCCGCTCAACCCGCTACGGGTGATCAACCGGGCCGCCCGGCCCGCGCTGGACCTGCTCGCCGGCCAGCTCGACGCCTGCGCCGACGCGGTGCGCAACCGGGACCGGGACGCGGCCCAGCGGGCGCTGTTCCGGCTGCGGGAGAACAAGGAGGAACTGGCGGCCCTCTCCGAGGCGATCGAGGGCGCCAAGGAGACCAGCACGCTCTCCCCGGCCCGCTGGCACCGGCGCAGCGAGCTGACCCACTACGCGGAGGCGGCCGACCCGATCGACCGGGCGATGCGCAACAGCGGCACGCTGATCCGCCGCGCGGTCACCATGATCGAGGACGACGAGCCGGTCCCCGAGCCGATGCCGGACGCGATCGGTCACCTGGCCGAGTCGGTGCGCCTGCTCCGCCAGGAGTTCGCCGCCGGGCAGGAGCCGCAGGAGGCCCGCGAACGGTCGCTGCGCGCGGTGAGCGAGGCCGGCCGGGCGTACGCCGAGGGGGTCGGCTTCTCCGGCAGCGTGGTGATCGCGCAGGTGCGTACCACGGCGAGCGATCTGATGGTGGCCTCCGGGATCGAGCAGGAGGAGGCGAACCGGCTGGTCCGGCAGGCGTTCGGCGAGAACCGCCAGGGCGAACCCGCAGCCCAGAACCCCGCCGCCCACCCACCCACAGCCCCACCCGTCGGCTGACCCCGCCCCGCCCCCCGCCCTCGCCGCCGCCCCCGCCCCGCTCCCGCCCCCCGCCCCCGCCTTATCGCGTTGATCAAGGAGTTAGTGGACTCCGAGGAGATCAACTAGTGCACAAACTCCTTGATCACCGCACGTGGTCCGGGCGGGGGTGAGGCTGCGCGGGGGCGGGCTCGCCCGGCTACCCGTCCGGCGGCGATCATGGAGTTGGCTGCCGGGAAAGCGCTTTCCGGGCCGGTCAACTTCATGATCGACGAGGCGGGGGAGTGAGTGGGTGGGGTGCGGCGGGGGAGAGGGCTAGGAGAGGTGGGTCAGGGCCGTCAGTAGGGCGTCTACCTCGCTGGGCGTGGTGCCCAGGCCGAGGCTGGCGCGTAGGGCTGTGGGGGGCAGGTCGGTGCGGCCGGTACGGGCGGCGGCCTCGGCCAGCAGGCGCCGGGTCAGCGGGTGGGCGCAGAACAGGCCGTCGCGTACCCCGATCCGGTGCCGGCTCGCCAGGTGGGCGGCCACCTCGGCGGAGTCCCGCCCGGCGACCACGAAGCTGACGATGCCCACCCGCGGCGCTTCGGGGGAGAACATGCGCAGCTCCACCACGTCCGGCAGCGCGGCCAGGCCGGTACGCAGCCGGGCCAGCAGCGCCTGTTCCCGGGCGTGCAGCGCGTCCCGGTCGGCTGCGCCGAGCGCCTCGCAGACCGCGGCGAGCGCCACCGCGCCGAGCAGGTTCGGAGTGCCGGCCTCGTGCCGGGCCGGGCCGGTCGTCCAGCGCACCTCGTGCGTCGCCGCGCCGACGTGGCTGGTGGCGCCGCCTCCGGCCAGGTACGGCGGGGCCGCGTCCAGCCAGTCCGCCCGCCCGGCGAGCACGCCCGCGCCGAACGGGGCGTACAGCTTGTGCCCGGACACTGCCACGTAGTCCACGTCCAGCGCGGTCAGGTCGACCGGGGCGTGCGGGGCGAGCTGCGCGGCGTCGACCAGGATGCGGGCGCCGTACCGGTGCGCCACCCGGGCCAGTTCGGCGACCGGCCAGCACTCGCCGGTGACGTTGCCGGCGCCGGTGACCGCCACCAGCACCGGCAGGCCGGGCCGGGCGTCGCGGGCCAGTTCGCCGAGCGCCGCCGCGAGGGACCGGACCGCGCCGGCCGGGCTGTCCGGCACCGGCAGGCGTACCGAGCCGCGCGGCCAGGGCAGCAGGTTGGCGTGGTGCTCGCCGCCGAACGTGATCACGGTGGTGCCGGCGGGCAGCGCCCGGGCCAGCAGGTTCAGTGCGTCGGTGGTGTTCCGGGTGAAGATCACGTGGTCGTCGGGGCGGGCGCCGAGGAAGTCGCCCACCGTCTGCCGGGCCCGCTCGTATGCCAGCGTGCAGCGCCGCGACAGCGCGCCGGCGCCCCGGTGCACGCTCGCGTACCAGGGAAGAAGCCCGGCCACCGCGTCGGCCGCGGCCCGCGCGCACGGCGCGCTGGCGGCGTGGTCCAGGTTGATCTCCCCCGGTACGCCGAGCACGCCGAGCGGGCCGGGCCGGGCCGGCGCGGGCAGCACGGGCAGCGAGGGTACGAGGGTGACGGTCATGCCGGAGCCTCCGGGTCACAGGGACCCCAGGCGTGCCGGGACGGGGTCCGCGCTTGCCCGGCACGCGGAGCGGCACCGGGCCCGGTCATCACCCGGGGCACCCCACCGCGAACCTCGACGAGGGTTGCCGGCCAGCAAGCCGGGGCTTGACGCTGGCGCTCGTGACCTGTTCGGGAGCATAGCCGTGACGATGCGACCGGACCAGTGGGTCGCGGGTGACTACGCTGACCGCATGGCCGACACCCCGCCCGGCGCAGCACCGCCGCCACCGCACGCGCCCGCCGCCCCGCCCGCGGGGGCGCCGACGCCCGGGATGCCGTCGCGCCGGTTCGGCTGGCGACGGGCGTCGGTGCTGGCCGGGGTGGTGCTGCTGATCGCGGCCGGCGCGCTCTACATGGTCTACGAGCTGAGTGAGAGCCTGGGCGCGGAGGCGCTCCTGGTGGGCGCCGTCGCGGCGGTCCTGCCGGTGCCGGTGCTGGTCGCCTGCCTCCTGTGGCTCGACCGCTACGAGCCCGAGCCGCTGCCCTACCTCGTCTTCTGCTTCGCCTGGGGTGCCTTCGTCTCCACCGCCATCTCGCTGAAGGTCAACCAGACCGGCGCGCAGATCTTCGACGACCTGGGGCTGCCCGCCGCGCTCACCGCGGTGCTCGTCGCCCCGTTCATCGAGGAGCTGACCAAGGCGGCCGGCCCGCTCCTGCTGCTGATCTTCCGGCGCCGCGAGTTCTCCGGGATCACCGACGGCCTGGTCTACTGCGGGCTCTCCGCGGTCGGCTTCGCCATGGTGGAGAACATCCTCTACCTGGGCGGCTACGGCTACCGCACCGGCGTGGAGCAGTACGGCCCGGCCACCGGCACGCAACTGGTGATCGCGCTGTTCATCGGCCGGATCCTGCTGTTCGGCTTCGCCCACCCGCTGTTCACCTCGATGACCGGCGTCGGGCTCGGTATCGCGGCGCGTACCGCCGACCGCCGGGTACGGGTGCTCGCGCCGCTCGCCGGGCTGCTCGTGGCGATGATCCTGCACGGCACCTGGAACCTGCTGCCGACGCTGGCCCAGGCCATCGGGCAGCCGGTGATCGCGCTCTACGGCTTCATCGGCCTGATGATGCCGATCTTCTTCGCGATGGTGGGGCTGGCGATCTGGCTGCGCGCCTGGGAGGGCCGGCTCACCGAGCGCACGTTGCCCGACTACGTACGCGCGGGCTGGCTCACCCCGCCCGAGGTGGCGGCGCTGGGGAGCCTGGGCCGGCGGCACGCGGCGCGTACCTGGGCCCGGCGGGTCGCCGGCGAGGGCGGGGTACGCGCGATGCGCGGCTACCAGTTCGCCGCGACCCGGCTGGCGCTGCTGCGTGACGGGATGCGCCGGGGACTCGATCACAAGCCCGCCGAGCGGGAGCGGACGGCACGGGAGGAACGGGAGTTGCTGGACGCGATCACCGCGTACCGGTCTTTCTTCGTCGGTCGTGACCCGCAGGCGCCGGTCGGGGTCTGGGACGGTCAGCGCTACCACCTGCGGTTCCCGGACGGTTCGCAGCGCCCGGTGGAGGCGCCGGACGACCCGGTGGTGCCGATCCCGGTGGTGCTGGCCCCGCCGCCCGCCTTCCCGCCGAGCGGCTACGGCCCGAGCGGCTACGGCCCGAGCGGTCACGGCCCGGGCGGCTGGCACGACCCGGGCGCGCCCTGGCACCCCGGGCGCTGAGGCCGGCCGGTTCGTCGGGGACGCCGGTCAGCTCATCAGGCCGGTCAGGAAGTCGCCGAGCCCCTGGGCGATGGCCATCAGCGCGGCCCCGATCCCCTTGAACACCTGCGCCGCACCGTCCGGCCGGAACGCCATGAAGTAGATCAGGAACGCGAGGAATCCCCAGGCGAGGATCTTCTTGATCACTACCGGCATGGTGTCCCTCCCCAGGGCGCGCTGAGGTGCCTGGGCTTCCCGCCGGGCAGCGCCGCAAACGGCACCGCCGCGGAGCGAGCGGCGTCGGAGGGAGGACTACAGGTAGAGACCGGTGGAGCCGGCGGCGGTGCTCTCCACCCGCTCGGCCGCCACGGCGTGCACGTCCCGCTCGCGCAGCAGCACGTACGCCCGCCCGTGCAACTCGACCTCGGAGCGGTCGTCCGGGTCGAACAGCACCCGGTCACCGGCCACGATCGCGCGGACGTTCGGCCCGACGCCGACCGCTGTGGCCCAGGCCAGCCGCTTGCCCACGGCTGCCGTCGCGGGGATCACGATGCCGGCGGTGGAGCGGCGTTCCCCCTCCGCACCCTCGGTACGCACCAGCACGCGGTCGTGCAGCAGGCGGATCGGCAGCCCGGCGTCGAGACTCTGGTCGGCGGTCACGCGAAGACGCTACCGCGTGGCCGTCCGTCGATTCCGGCGTGGTTGGTGAGAGCGCCGGGAGGGCAATGTGTGGCCGAGTCGCCCTAGGGTGGGGCGTACGGACGTATCCTGTGCCCCCTGTGACCCGGTGGGGCCGATTTGCCGGAGGTGCGCTTGAGCCGCATGGAGCGGATGCGCGGACGGCTCCGCCGTGCGTACGAGTCGGGCCGCGAAGCCGCCCGGACCCGGCGGGCAGCCACCGCGGAGGCGGCGGACGGGGGCGTGGCCACGCCCGCCTCCCCGGGCCCGGCCGCCTCGCCGGAGGCGACGGTGGTGGGCGTCGAGCCGCCGGCGGCGTTGCACTCCTCGACTGTGAGCCGGGACGACACCGAGGTGCCGCACGCGCTGCGCATCGCCGCCGCGTGGTGCTGGCGGCTGATCGTGATCGGCATCGTCACCTGGGCCCTGCTCAAGATCGTCGGCACGATCAGCATCGTGATCATCCCGTTGACCGTGGCGCTGCTGCTCTCCGCGCTGCTCGCCCCGGCGGTCGGCTGGCTGCTCCGGGCCCGCCTGCCCCGCTCCCTGGCCACCGGTGTGGTGCTCGTCGGCGGCCTGGCCGCCGTGGTGGGCACGCTGACGCTGGTGGTCAACGAGTTCATCAAGGGCGTACCGGAGCTGAGCGAGAAGTCCTCGCAGGGCGTTCGGCAGATCCAGGACTGGTTCAAGACCGGCCCGCTGCACCTGTCCGACAGCCAGCTCGACCGCTACATCAACGAGGCGCAGAACTGGATCAACGGCAACACCGAGCGGTTCACCAGCGGTGCGCTCAGCACCGCCGCCACGCTCGCCGAGGTGCTCACCGGCACCGTGCTCGTGCTGTTCGCCACGTTCTTCTTCCTGCGTGACGGCAATTCGATCTGGCGGTTCCTGGTCCGGCTGCTGCCGGTCGCGGCCCGCTGGAAGGTCGACGACGCCGGTCGCGCGTCGTGGGCGACGCTCGGCGCGTACGTGCGGGCCACGGTGCTCGTCGCCTTCATCGACGCGGTCGGCATCGGCATCTTCCTGGTGCTGTTCGACATCCCGTTCGCGTTCCCGCTGGCCGCGCTGGTCTTCCTGGGCGCGTTCATCCCGATCGTCGGCGCGTTCCTGTCCGGAGTGGTGGCCGTGCTGGTCGCGCTCGTCGACAGCGGCCCGGTGACCGCCCTGATCATCCTCGGCGTGGTGGTCGGCGTGCAGCAGGTCGAGGGCCACGTGCTCCAGCCGCTGATCATGGGGCGCGCGGTGGCCATCCACCCGCTCGCCGTGATCATCGGCATCGCCGCCGGAGTGGTGCTCGCCGGCATCGCCGGCGCGCTGGTCGCGGTGCCGCTGATCGCCGTCCTCAACACCGCGGTGCGCCGGCTCGCCGCGCGTACCGTGCCGGACACCCCGCCGGACGCGGTGGTGGTCGCCTCCCAGGCGCCCTGACCAGGCACGACCCCGCCGACGCCCGCGTCACCCCGCCCGGGGAGGCGCGGGCGTCAGCTCTTGGCGAGCCGTTCCAGCGCGCCCCGGGCCACCTCGGGCCGGGTGGTGTACCAGAACGGCGGCAGCGAGCGGCGCAGGAACGGGCCGTACCCGCGTGCCGTCTCCAGCCGCGAGTCGAGCACCGCCACCACGCCCCGGTCACCGGTGGCCCGGATCAGCCGGCCGACACCCTGGGCCAGCCGGACCGCCGCGATCGGCACGCTCACCGCCGCGAAACCCGAGCCGCCGCCGGCGTCCACCGCCGCCGCCCGCGCCGCCGCGAGCGGCTCGTCCGGGCGGGGGAACGGCAACCTGTCGATCACCACGAGCTGGCAGGCGTCGCCCGGCACGTCCACCCCCTGCCAGAGCGACATCACCCCGAACAGGCAGCTCTCCCGCACCTCACGGAACCGGCGTACCAGCAGCGGCAGCGCCTCCTCGCCCTGGAGCAGCACGGGCAGGTCGGTCCGCGCGCGGACCAGCTCCGCGGCCTGCTGCGCGGCCCGTCGCGACGAGAAGAGCCCGAGGGTACGACCACCGAGCGCCTCGACCAGCGCCAGCAACTCCTCACCGGCCGGTCCGGGCAACCCGGAGACGCTGGGGCGGGGAAGGTGCGCGGCGACGTACAGGATGCCCTGCCGGGCGTAGTCGAACGGCGAGCCGACGTCGAGCGAACTCCAGCCCGGCCCCTCGGTCGCGGGGACGGTGCCGATCGACGCGCGGCTGCCCTCGGCGGCGGCCACCGGCGTGACCGGGGAACGGCCCGCGGCGGCAGCGGTGGCGATCGCGGCGGCGGCCGGTGACGGCGGGGCGGGCGGCGGCGCGTCCAGCCCCAGCGCCCGGGCCACCGTGTCGAAGCGGCCGCCCAGCGCCAGCGTGGCCGAGGTGGCGACCACCGTGCGCTCGTCGTACAGGTGGGTGGCGAGCGTGCCCGCCACCGACAGCGGCGCGACGACGAGTGCCCGGCGACTGCCGTTGTCCGGCTTCTCGACCCAGGCGACGTCGTGGTCGGCCTCCTCCAGCAGCCGCTGGGCGGTGGTGGACAGCTCGTCCAGCACGGCCTTGGCCTGCTGCTTGCGTACCGGATCGGGGTCGTCGGCCTTCACGTCGCCGATCCCCTCCAGCGCGGCCCGGGTCGCCGAGTCCAGCAGCGTGCACGCCTCGCGCAGCGCGGGCGGCAGACCGGCGGTGAGCCGCCCGGCCGGCGCCTCGGCCAGCCCCACGGCGAGCGCGTCACCCGCCTCGGTGAGCCGTTCGGCCACGTCGGGACGCAGCAGCGGCCGGGCCCGCCGGGTGGACCTGTCGATCAGCTCTGGCACCAGTTCCGCCTGGGCGGCCGACGAGACCCGGTCGGCCAGCTCGTGAGCCTCGTCCACCACGAGCAGCTTGTGCGGCGGCACGATGTGCCGCCCGGCGAGCATGTCGACGGCGAGCAGGCTGTGGTTGGTGACCACGATGTCGGCCTCGCGGGCGCGCGCCCGGGACGCCTCCGCGAAGCACTCCTGCCCGAACGGGCAGCGGCTCGCACCCACGCACTCCCGGGCTGGCATGGACACGCTGCGCCACACCTGGTCGTCCACGCCCGGATCCAGCTCGTCGCGGTCGCCGGTGGCGGTCTCCTCGGCCCAGTCGCGCAGCCGCTGCACCTGCTTGCCCAGCCGGCCCGCCTCGCCGAGCCACTTGGTGCCGCCGCTGTTGCCGGCGCGCGGCGCGTCGAACAGCGCGTCGTCCGGTTCGTCCTCGACCGAGCTGTCCAGCCGGGCCAGGCAGAGATAGTGGTGACGCCCCTTCAGCACGGCGAAGGTCGGGCGGCGGCCCAGCACCGGCTCGACCGCGTCGGCCAGCCTCGGCAGGTCGTGCTCGACGAGCTGGGACTGCAACGCCAGCGTGGCGGTGGAGACCACCACCGGCCCGTCCACTGTGAGCGCCGGAGCGAGGTACGCCAGGGACTTGCCGGTGCCGGTGCCGGCCTGCACCAGCAGATGCTCGCCGGAGGCGATGCTGCGCTCGATCGCCTCGGCCATCTGCTGCTGACCCGGCCGGGCCGCGCCGCCCGGAACCGCGCCCACCGCGGCGGTCAGCAGCTCTCCGGCACCGGCGCGGCCCTTGCGGCGCTTCTTCGGGACGGCCGGGCCGGTGGCGGTGCGGGACGGGGTCACCGTGCGACCGTACCCGCCGGCACCGACGGGGGTCCGGCCGCTCCGACGGCGTGGCGGGACGGCGGGTCGCGTCCGGTTACCTCCCGATCGCGTGGCGTGGCCGGAATCGGTTAGGGTGCCAGGCATGCCGAGCGATGTGGTCCGCGTGATCTACCGCAAGTACGACGGCAGCGCACACCGCGACTACCCGGCCCGCCGGCTCGCCGAGGACGATCTCGGCGTCTGGCTCGGCGTGCCCGCCGGCACCGAGTCCGTCTACCACGGCCGCCCGTCGGTCGAGCGGATCCCGTTCGTCCTGCTGGTGCCGCACCACGGCTGGTGGACCGGCATGTTCAACCCGCCGCCGCGCACCAGCGAGGTCTACTGCGACATCGCCACCCCGGCCCGCTGGGAGGGCGAGGAGACGGTCCACCTGATCGACCTCGACCTGGACGTGGTGCGCCGCCGCGAGACCGGCCTGGTCGAGCTGCGCGACGAGGACGAGTTCGCCGTGCACCGGGCCCGCTGGGGCTACCCGGAGGACGTGGTCACCGAGGCCGAGGCCGCGTCCCGCTGGCTGCTCGGCGCGCTCGGCGACGGCACCGAGCCGTTCGCCACGTCGTACCGGAAGTGGCTCGCACTGGTGGCCTGAGCCGGCTCACCAGCGCGGCGGCCAGGCGGCGTCCGGTCCCAGCGGCGGCAGCTCGCCGACCTTGGCCGGGTTGAGCTGGTTGAACACGCCGGTGACCCGCCCGTCGTGGACGGCGAACGAGGTGACCATCCGGATGGTTCGCCCGTCCCGGTGGAAGAACTCGGTCTGCCATCCCAGTGTGCCGTCCACCAGCACCGGGCGTCCGCGCAGGCCACCCCGCTGCCGGGCTTGGCCGTACAGGCCGAGGAGCAGGCGGGCGACCGAGTCGACGCCGACCACCGGCCGGCGGCCGGCCGGGAAGTGGCCGCCGGCGTCGCCGATCGACACGACGTCCGGGGCGAGTACGCGGACCAGCTGCTCCAGCTCACCGGACTCCACGGCGGCGGCGAACGCGGCGAGCACCCGCCGCTGTTCGGCGAGGTCGGCGCTGTGCCGGGGCGCGTCCGGCCCGTGCACCGCCCGGCGGGCGCGCGACGCCAGCTGACGGGCCGCCTCCGGCGTCACCGCGAGCACGTCCGCCACGCCGGAGAACGGCACCGCGAACACGTCGTGCAGCACGAACGCCACCCGCTGCTCCGGCGTCAGCCGTTCCAGCACCACCAGCAGCGCGGTGCCGAGCTGGTCGGCGCGTACCGCCCGCTCGGCCGGGTCGGGCGCGAACCCGTCCGCCGCCGGCACCGCTGTCACCATCGGCTCGGGGAGCCACTGACCGGGGTACGCCTCCCGGCGCACCCGGGCGGAGCGGAGCACGTCCAGGCAGATCCGGGAGCAGGTGGTGATGAGCCAGCCGCGCAGATCGCGTACGCGGGCGCGTTCCTCGGGGTCGCTCAGCGCGCCGGAGAAGCGCAGCCAGGTCTCCTGCACCGCGTCCTCGGCCTCGCTGCGGCTACCGAGCATCCGCTGCGCCACAGCCAGGAGACGCCCTCGTTCCGCCTCGAACTCCCCCGCAAGCTCGTCCACCCCCTCATTCTCCCGCCCCACCCCTCGCCACGGCACCCCACCCACCCTCGCCGGCACCCCACCCACCCTCGTTGATCTTGCACTTGCCGCCCCGGCAAACGGTGCTTTCCGGGCGTATCGGGGGCCGCAACCGCAAGATCGACGGGGCGAGGCGGGCGGGGACGGGCTCCGGGGGTGAGGATCGGGGGATGAGTGAGGTGGTGCGGCCCGTCGGTGGGCCCATGCGGGAACTGCTTCGGGTTTCGCCGGGCACTGTGGATCTGGCGGCTGTCGACCCCCGGTCGACGCCGGGGCTGCCGGTGGCGGCCGGACGCGGACCGGCGCGCAAGGAGTGGGCGCGGGCCCAGGTCGAGCTGATCGGCGCGGAACTCGGGCGGCAGCAGGAGATGCTGTACGCCTCGGCGCAGGGCGCCGCCGGCCCGGGCAGCGCCACCAGCGCTCCGGCGCAGGCGGACGCCGGGCTGGACGGCGACCGGCCGCGCCGGGTGCTGCTGGTTCTCCAGGCGATGGACTGCGGCGGCAAGGACGGCGCTGTGAAGCGGGTGGCGGGCGCGATGAACCCGCTCGGGCTGCACATCCGCTCGTTCGGGCCGCCGACCGAGGAGGAGTTGCGGCACGACTTCCTGTGGCGGGTACGCCGGGCGCTGCCGCCACCCGGGTACGTGGGCGTGTTCAACCGCTCCCACTACGAGGACGTGCTCATCGCCCGGGTCGAAGGGCTGGTCGACGAGGCGACCTGGCGGTCCCGGTACGCGATCATCAACGACTTCGAGCGGGAACTGACCGAGCAGGCGGTCACAGTGGTGAAGGTCATGCTGCACATCTCGTACGCCGAGCAGGGCGAGCGGCTGATGGAGCGGCTCACCGACCCGACGAAGTTCTGGAAGTTCAACCCCAGCGACCTGGACACCCGGGCACGCTGGGGCGACTACCAGGACGCGTACGCCGAGGCTCTCCAGCGTTGTGGCACGGACGCCGCGCCCTGGTTCGTGGTGCCGGCGGACCGCAAGTGGTACCGCGACTGGGCGGTCGCCCACCTGCTGCGGGAGACGTTCGACGGGTTGGATCTGGGGTATCCGCCTGCCGATTTCGACGTCGAACGGGAGCGTGACCGGTTACGGAACCAACTCGGCGGGTGACCAGATGAACGGAAGGTGAACGAGCGGTGAATCGGGCCTGACCAGGGGTGGGCCGATCGAAAGTGGGTTCGGCGCGGTCCCTAGCATGCGCAGAGCAGACGCCCGGGGGGCGACGGCCACCCTTCCACCGACACGACGAGGTCCGTGCTGTGAAGTTTTCCTTCCGTCCCACCGAGGGCGCTTTCTACGAGCTCTTCACCAGGGCCGCGCAGAACCTGGTGAAGGGGACCGAACTGCTCAACGAGCTGGGTCTGCCCGGTGCCGACGTGCAGTCGATCAGCGAGCGGCTGACCGACATCGAGCACGACAGCGACCAGATCACGCACGAGCTGTACAAGAAGATCAACTCCACGTTCATCACGCCGTTCGACCGGGAGGACATCTACCGGCTGGGCTCGCTGCTCGACGACGTGATGGACCACCTGGAGGCGGTCGGCAACCTGCTCTACCTGTACGGCCTGACCAAGCTCCCGTCGCTTCCGCGCGAGCTGCACGAGCTGGTGAACGTGCTCGACCTGCAGGCCAAGCTCACCGCCGAGGCGATGCCCCGGCTGAAGTCGATGAAGGATCTCGAGGACTACTGGATCGAGTGCAACCGGCTCGAGAACGACGGCGACCAGGCGTACCGGATGCTGCTGGTACGCCTCTTCTCCGGTGAGTACGACGCGCTCACGGTGCTGAAGATGAAGGAGGTGGCCGACGAGCTGGAGGCCGCCTGCGACGCCTTCGAGCACGTCGCCAACACCGTCGAGACCATCGCGGTCAAGGAGTCCTGATCCAGTGACACCCGAACTCATCGCCGTGCTGGCGGTGATCGCGGTCGCCATGGCGTTCGACTACACGAACGGCTTCCATGACGCGGCGAACGCGATCGCCACCAGCATCTCGACCCGGGCGCTGACCCCCCGGATCGCGCTCGCGCTGGCCGCCGTCGGCAACTTCGTCGGCGCGCACTTCGGCGCCGGGGTGGCCAAGACGGTCGGCGACGGGCTGGTGACGTTGCCGACCGGGGTGGAGAGCCTCGGCGTGGTCTTCGCCGGCGTGCTCGGCGCGATCATCTGGAACCTGATCACCTGGTACTTCGGCCTGCCGTCCTCGTCCTCGCACGCCCTCTTCGGCGGCCTGGTCGGCGCCACCCTGTTCGCCGCCGACGGCATCGTCCAGTGGGGCACCATCATCGAGAAGGTCCTCGTCCCGATGGTGCTCTCGCCGGTGGTCGGCCTGATCCTCGGCTTCCTGATGATGCTGGCGATCATGTGGCTGTTCCGGAAGGGCCAGCCCGGCAAGCTCAGCCGCGGCTTCCGGTGGGCGCAGACCGCGTCCGCCGCCGCCATGTCGGTCGGCCACGGCATGCAGGACGCCGCCAAGACCATGGGCATCATCGTGCTCGCGCTCTACACCGGTGGTTTCCAGGAGAGCAAGACGCACATCCCGGGCTGGGTGTTCTGGACCTCCGCCGCGATGCTGGCGGCCGGCACGTACGCGGGCGGCTGGCGGATCATCCGGACGCTCGGCCGGAAGATCATCGACCTCGGCCCCGCGGAGGGCTTCGCGGCCGAGACCGTGGCCAGCGCGGTGCTCTACTTCAACGCGCTGGTGCTGAAGGCGCCGATCTCCACCACGCACACGATCACCTCGGCGATCATGGGTGTGGGCGCGACGAAACGGCTCTCCGCGGTGCGCTGGAACGTGGCGGGCAACATCGTGATCGCCTGGATCATCACGTTCCCGGCTGCCGCCGCGATCGCCTGCCTCGCGTACCTGCTGGTCCGGCCCTTGTTCTGATTGAGCTGACGCCGAGGGGTTCCCCGCCGTGGCGGGGGACCCCTCACGCGTAGGAGACGCCGATCCGGGCCTTGATGTCGTCGATCAGGCCCATCACCTCGAGCGTGGCGGAGTGCGGCACCAGCGGGCTCTCGGTCAGTCCGGCCGCCAGGCAGCGCTGCACCTCGATCGCCTCGTACTGGTAGCCGCCGCCGGTCAGGTCCGCCGGGATCGTCTCCGGCTCGGCGCCGGCTCGGTGCAGCACCACGTGCGCGGGCCGGAAGAACAGCTCGGGCAGGTCGATCCGGCCGGTCGTACCGGTGATCGACGCGGAGATCGCGGTCGCCCCGACCATGCCGCAACTGAGCGTCGCCACCGCGCCGGAATCCCAGCCGAGCACCATGCCGGTGTTCTCGTCCACCGCCTCCGGGGTCAGCTTCGCCCACGCCTGCACGTGCTGCGGCACGCCGAGCACCAGGTGGGCCAGGCTCAGCGGGTAGACGCCGAGGTCGAGCAGCGCACCGCCGCCGAACGTGCGGGCCCGCATCCGGTGCTCCGGCGGGAACGGGCCGGCCACACCGAAGTCCGCCCGTACGTGTGTCACCTCACCGATCGCGCCGTCCCGGATCAGCTCCAGCACGCGCAGGATCAGCGGGTTCGTCCGCATCCACATGGCCTCCATGAGGAACAGACCTCGGGCGCGGGCCGTGTCCACCAGTTCGGTGGTGGTCGGCAGGTCCAGCGTGCACGGCTTCTCCACGAGCACGGCCTTGCCGCCGGCCAGGCAGGCGAGCGCCGCCTCGTGGTGCGCGGCGTGCGGGGTGGCCACGTAGATCGCGTCCAGGTCCGGGTCCGCGGCCAGTTCCGCCCACGAGGCGTACGCCCGCGGCACGTCGTGCCGGCGCGCGAACAGCTCGGCGCTCTCCCGGGTACGCGAGCCGACCGCGACCAGTTCGGCGTCCGGCACCAGCCGCAGGTCCTCGGCGAAGCGGGCGGCGATGTTTCCGGTGGCCAGGATTCCCCAACGCGTCATGCCCGGCACGCTATCCCTTCCCGCTCCGGGGCCGGCAGGGTGATCCACCCGTCGGGACGTCAGGCGGTGCCGCGGGCGTCGGCGGCGGCCCGGGCGGCCCGTTCGATCATCGCCCGACGCGCCGTCAGCGTCGGCTGGTCGGGCTCCAGGTGCGCGTACTCAACCCATGCCCCGGTCGAGCCGTCGAGCTGCTCGCGCAGGATGTCGGCGTGCCCCGCGTGCCGGCTGGTCTCGGTCAGGACGTGGACCATGACGTTGAACAGCTTGACGTCGGGGCGGGGCCACCACGGCACGTGGCCGGGGGCGTCGATCGCGAGGGCGTCGATCGTCGCGTCCGCGTGCTCCCACGTCCGCCGGTAGCGGCCGATCACCTCCTCGCGGGTCTCGTGCTCGCCCGCCCACATGTCGGTGTCGTCCGGATCCGGGGCGTCCCACCGGGGCAGCGGCTGCGGGAACGGCCTGCCGAACACCTCGCCGAAGTACCGGGCCTCCCCGGCCGCCAAGTGCTTGACCAGGCCGAGCAGGTTGGTGCCGGACGCGGTCAGGGGACGGCGCACGTCGTACTCGGACAGCCCGTCGAGCTTCCACAGCATCGCCTCGCGGATCTGACGCAGGTCGTTGTGCAGATACCGCTTCGCGAAGTCGTCGATCACGGGTCACCACCCTGCCAGTCACGGCCGGCGGACGCTGCCCCGTGCCGGCGACGGTCCGGCTGGTCCGGCCGGCCGCGCACGACCGGGCGCGACGAGCTGATGCCGCTTCGCGGCGAACACGTAGCGTGAAGATCGCGCAGGGTGACGACTGCTGACCGCCTCCTCGTCGAAGTCGGGCGCCCAAAGGCGATCAACCGGACATAAGGCGGCGCTGGCGCGAGCTGGGTTGACTACCTCTCGCCGCCTTTGCTCTGCAGCCTCATGCGCACCGTTCACGGACGGTTGCCAATGCGGATCTGGCTGCAGAGCAAAGGCGGCAGAGGGTGTCTGTTGCTCGGGGCCGAAAACTACGCATCGTGACCAGGCGGCGTGGTCGGGAGTGCTGGTGAGCGGTGTGCGCCCGCGCCCGGCCGCCCCCCGGCCGGGCCGCCCGGCGGGAACTAGGCTCGGCGCATGACGATCGACGGCTTCGCCGCACCTCCCGCCCTGGTGGAGCACGCCCGCCGGTTCCAGGCCGAGGGCGCCGTGCCCGCCGTACCCCGGGTCGCCGCCACCGTGCTGCTGCTCCGCCCGGCCGGCGACGGCTTCGAGGTCTACATGATCCGCCGGGTGGCGGCGATGACGTTCGGCGGCATGTACGCCTTCCCCGGCGGCGGCGTGGACCGCTCCGACTCGGAGGCGCACCTCGGGTGGGCCGGCCCGGAACCGGCGGTGTGGGGGGAGCGGCTCCGGCTCGACCCGTCCGCCGCGCAGGCGGTGGTGTGCGCCGCCGCCCGCGAGGTCTTCGAGGAGGCGGGCGTGCTGCTCGCCGGGCCGGACCCGGACACCGTGGTCGGCGACGTGAGCGGCGACGACTGGGAGGCGGCCCGCCAGGACCTGGAGGGACGGCGGGTCGGTTTCGCGGACCTGCTGGCCGGGCGCGGCCTCACGCTCCGGTCCGACCTGCTGCTGCCGTGGAGCCGCTGGATCACCCCGGAGTTCGAGCCGCGCCGCTTCGACACGTACTTCTTCGTCGCCCTGCTGCCCGAGGGGCAGCGGACCCGGGACGTCTCCGGCGAAGCCGACCACACGCTGTGGCTGCGCCCGGCGGACGCGCTGGCCCGGGCGGAGGCCGGCGAGCTGACCATGCTGCCGCCCACAATGGTCACGCTCGCCGAGGTCGCCGCCGCGGGCGACCTCGCCGGCGTGGCCCGCGCCGCGGCAGAGCGCGAACCGGGTACGCCGATCCTGCCCCACATCGACGGCCTGGACGGTGCCGAGCCCCGCTTCCTGCTGCGCTGACTCAGCCGAAGCGGCCGGTGATGTAGTCCTCGGTCTTCTTCTGGCTCGGGTTGCTGAAGATCTTCTGGGTGTTGTCGTACTCGATGAGGCGGCCCGGGTCGCCGGTCTTCTCGATCGAGAAGAAGGCGGTCCGGTCCGACACCCGCGCGGCCTGCTGCATGTTGTGCGTGACGATGATGATGGTGAACTTGTCCTTGAGCTGGAACATCAGGTCCTCGATGGCCAGCGTGGAGATCGGGTCCAGCGCCGAGCAGGGCTCGTCCATCAGCACCACCTGCGGCTCGACAGCGATGGTGCGGGCGATGCAGAGCCGCTGCTGCTGACCGCCGGACAGCCCCGCGCCCGGCTTGGCGAGGCGGTCCTTCACCTCGTCCCACAGGTTCGCCGAGCGGAGCGCCCGCTCGGCGGCCTCCTCCAGGATCGACTTGCGCCGTACGCCGTTGAGCCGCAGGCCCGCCACCACGTTCTCGAAGATGCTCATGGTGGGGAACGGGTTCGGCCGCTGGAAAACCATGCCGATCATGCGGCGGACCGCGGTGACGTCCACATCGCGGTCGTAGATGTCCTGGTCGTCGATGGTGAGGCTGCCCTCGACCCGGGCGCCGGGCAGCACCTCGTGCATCCGGTTGATCGACCGCAGGAAGGTGGACTTGCCGCAGCCGGACGGCCCGATCAGGGCGGTGACGGTCTTCGGCTCGACGGTCAGGTTGATGTTCTCGATCGCCTTGAACCCGCCGTAGTAGGCGGTCACGTTCGTGGCTTCGATGCGCTTGGCCATGGTGGCGGTACCTCCGGGGTTCATCGGCCGAGCCGGTTGCGGCGGGACAGCAGCTTCGCCGCCACGGTGAGGACGAGGACGAGAGCGACAAGGGTCAGCGCCGCGGTCCACGCCCGTGCCGGCGAGTACTTCGACGCCTCACCGGCCTGCTGGTAGACGAAGAGCGCCAGCGACGACTGGTTGTTCTCGAACGGGTTGAAGTTGATCGCCGCGCCGCCGCCGGCGACGAGCAGCACCGGCGCGGTCTCACCGGCGGCCCGCGCGATGGCGAGCATGATGCCGGTGACGATGCCGGGCAGCGCGGTCGGCAGCACGACCCGCAGGATGGTCTTCCACTTCGGTACGCCCAGGGCGTACGCGCCCTCGCGCAGCGGCGCCGGCACCAGCCGGAGCATCTCCTCGGTGGAGCGGACCACAGTGGGCAGCATCAGCACGCTCAGAGCCAGCGCGGCGGCGAAGCCGGAGAAGCCCGGCCGGCCGTCGTTGAACCACGGCGAGACGATCAGCACCCAGAAGGCCAGCACGAACAGGCCGGTGACGATCGACGGGATGCCGGTCATCACGTCCACGAAGAAGCGGATGGTGAACGCGAACCGGCCCCGGCCGTACTCGACGATGTAGATCGCGCAGAGCACGCCGAGCGGCACCGTGATCATCGTGGCGATGCCGACCTGCTGCAACGTGCCGACGATCGCGTGGTACGCGCCGCCGTTTGCGTCCCGCGACCCGATGTTGTTCATCGAGGTGCCGAAGAAGTTCGCGTCCAGCCGCTCGGAGCCCTTGCTCACCAGCGTCCAGACCACCGAGGCCAGCGGCAGCACCGCCAGCACGAACGCGGAGTGGATCAGCGCGCTCCAGGTGCGGTTGCGGGCCGACCGGCGGCCCTCCACCGCGTTCGCCGCGACGAAGAGACCGGCCAGGTAGAGCAACGCGCCGACCACCACGACCAGGACCGGGCCGCCGATGCCGGCGCCGTACACCAGGGCCGCCGCGAGCAGCAGCGCCGCGACGGCGATGACCGGAGCGGCGTACGCGGGAAGTCGCCTCGCCCGCAGCGTGGCCGGCTGGGCCGGCGGGCGCGGGCGGCGGGGGGTGAGGGTGGTTGTCATGCGGCCGACTCCGTGAACTCGCGCCGCCGGTAGATGATCGCCCGCGCGGTGATGTTGACGATCAGCGTGATCGCGAACAGCACCAGGCCGGAGGCGATGAGTGCGCCCCGGCCGGTGTCGTTCGCCTCGGCGAACCGGTTGGCGATGTTGGCGGCGATCGAGTTGCCGCCGCTGGCCAGGATGTTGAACGAGATGGCGTACGTCGAGCCGAGCGTGAGCGCCAGCGCGATGGTCTCGCCCAGTGCCCGGCCCAGGCCGAGCATCACCGCGGCGATGACGCCGGGCCGCCCGTACGGCAGGACCGCGGTGCGGATCATCTCCCAGCGGGTGGCGCCGAGAGCGAGCGCGGCTTCCTCGTTCGCGGTCGGGGTCTGCCGGAACACCTCGCGGGACAGCGAGGTGATGATCGGCAGCACCATGATGGCGAGCACCACCGAGCCGAGCAGGATCGAGTTGCCGTACGGGCCGTCGCCGAAGATCGGGATCCAGCCGAAGTACCTGTTCAGCCAGGCGGACAGGTCGGCGACCGGCTGGGCGAAGTAGTCCCGGCCCCAGAGTCCGAAGACGACGCTCGGCACGGCGGCGAGCAGGTCGATCAGGAAGCCCAGGGCGTTGCCGAGCCGCCGGGGCGCGTAGTGCGACAGGTACAGGGCGATGCCCAGCGCGACCGGCACCGCCATGAGCAGCGCCAGCAGCGAGCTCAGGACGGTGCCGAAGGCGAGCGCGCCGATGCCGAACTGCGGCGGGTCGTCGTTCGGGAACCAGCCCTCGAACGTCCAGAACGACTCGGTGTTCGCCCGCAGCGCCGGGACGGCCTTGGCGACCAGGAAGATCGCGATGGCCGCGATGACCACCAGGACCGTGGTGCCGGCGGCCAGGGTCAGACCGCGGAACGCCCGTTCCGCGCCGAAGGCGCGGGCCCGGGGGAGGGCACCGCCGCCGCCGAGGCCACCGTCGGGGCGGCCCGGGTTGCCGGGGCGCTCGGCCACACGCGCCGAGGCACCGGCGGGTCGCTCGTGGCTCGTGGCCACGGGGTTCCCGCCGGTGCCGGCGTGGGCCGAGCGGTGAGGGGTGTCACCCATCTGCTCGCTCGCTTCGTGTTGAGGAGGTGTCGGTCGGAGCGTCAGGAGAGGCTCTTGACCGCGGCCTCGACCTTGGTGCGGACGGTCTCGGGCAGCGGCGCGTAGCCCAGCTCGACGAGCTCCTTCTGCCCCTCGGCGCTGGCGGCGTGGCCGAGCAGGCCCTTGACCAGCGGCAGCTTGTCGGCGGCGAGGCCCTTGCTGCAGACGATCTCGTAGGTCGCCAGGACGATCGGGTACGCCCCGGCCTCCTTGGTGTTGTAGTCGATCGACATCTTCAGGTCGTTGCCCTGGCCCTCGAACTTGGCGCCCGCGATGGTCTTGCCGGCCGAGTCGCCGGTCAGCTCGACGAACTCGCCGTTGCCGTTCTTGATCTTGGCCATCTTCAGGTCGGAGTTCTCGGCGTACGACCACTCGACGTAGCTGATGGTGCCGTCGGTGCTCTTGACCTTGCTGGCCACCCCGTCGGACTTGGCCGCGCCGACGCCGCCCGGGGCCTTCCAGGCCTTGGAGTTACCGAGCGTCCAGTCCGCCTCGGCGGTCTTGGAGAGGTACTTGGTGAAGTTGTCGGTGGTGCCCGACTCGTCGGAGCGGTGCACCGCCTGGATCGCGGTCGACGGCAGCTTGGCGTCCGGGTTGTCGGCCTTGATCGCCGCGTCGTCCCACTTGGTCACCTTGCCGGCGAAGATCTTCGCCAGCGTGGCCGGGCTGAACTGGAGGTTGTCCGCGCCGCCCACGTTGTAGACGACAGCGACCGGGCCGATGACCATCGGCAGGTTGAGCGCCTGGCCGCCGACGCACTTGGCGTCGGCCTGCGGCTGCTCCTCCGGCTTGAGGGGGGAGTCCGAGCCGGCGAAGTCGGCGGTGCCGGCGATGAACGCCTGGATGCCGGCGCCCGAACCGCTGGGCTCGTAGTTGATCGTGGTGCCGGCGCACTTCTGCTGGTACGTCTTGATCCACTCGGCCATGGCGTTCTTCTGGGCGGAGGAGCCCTGGGCGTTCAGCGTGCCCGTCGCGCAGTCCACCGCGGCGGTGGAACCGGAGGCGCCGACCGGCTCGTTGTTGTCCGAGCCGCAGGCGCTGAGACCGAGAACCGCGGTAAGAGCGAGACAGGCGATGGCGCCGTGCCGCTGGAGCTTCACTTCAGGGGTTTCCCTTCACGTCTTTGGTCAGGTCGCCCGGAGTGCCGGGGGCCGGCGCTGACCGGCTGACACGAAAGGTAGGAGGGCCAGGTGGACGGTTCGCCGGACGCAAGTGAACGCGCGGTGAACACGTTCAGCCGACGAGGTGGCCGTACGCTGAGGAAGGGTTGTCCATTTCGTGAACTAGCAGCCTGCTATCGCCTTTGTGGCGAATTTCCAGGGCCGGCGAGCGTTCAGCCGAGCTGGTAGTTGACGTGCGCGGACCAGTGCGCGAAGCCCAGCCGCTCGTAGAGCGCCACAGCGGCGGTGTTGCTCTCGTCCACGTAGAGCATCACCCGGTCCAGCCCGCGCTCGTCGCGCAGGTGGGTGAGGCCGGCGGCGGTGAGCACCCGGCCCAGCCCACCCCGGTGCGCGGACGGGTCGACGCCGAGCACGTACACCTCGCCGATGCGGGCCGAGCCCTGCCGCTCGTGCACCTTGGTCCAGTGGAAGCCGAGCAGCCGCCCGGTGGCGGAGTCGACGGCGAGCAGGAACCCGGCCCTGTCGAACCACGGCTCGGCGATGCGGACGCGCAGGTCGTCGAGCGTCCACTTGCCCTGCTCGGGGTGCTGGGCGAAGGCGGCGTTGTTCACCGCCAGCCAGGCCTCGTCGTCCTCGCCGGGGCGGAACGCGCGCAGCGTCACGCCCTCCGGTACGACCGGCGCCGGCATCTCGGCGGTGAGCGGACGGCGCATCTGCCAGAGCACCCGCGCCCGGGAGAAACCCAGGTCGACAGCCAGCGCGGCGGCCGACGGGTGGTCACCGTGCGCCCACGCGCGCAGCGGCCCGGGAGCGGCGTCCACCACGGCGCGGGCCAGCGCCCGGCCGGAGCCGCGCCGCCGATACGCGGGGTGCACGACCATCTCCACGCCGACTCCGTCGGCCGGGGCGGTGGTGTCGAGGTGCGCGTACCCGGTGAGGGTGCCGTCGGTGGTGCGGGCGGTGAGGTGCGCGGCGGGCGCCTCGGGGTCGCGCAGCCGCAGCAGCACGTGCTCGTCGAGCGGGTCGGCGCCGTCGGTGTCACCGGCGGCGCGGGCCAGCGCGAGCACCTCGGCGACCTCGTCCGGCGTCAGCCGGTCCGGCCGGTCGATCCCGTCCGGCGTCAGCCGGTCCGGCCGGTCGATCCCGTCCGGCGTCAGCCGGTCCGGCCCGGCGATCCGGTCGGCGGCGGGGCCACTCGTCGGCTCGGTGCTGCTCATCTGAGTCACGGTAGCGCTCGGCGGGCCGTGGTTCGCGTCCGACGACGACGGTGATCGGTGGCGCTCGTCACGGGCTGCCGACGGGCAGCGGCTCCAGCTCGAACCGGGCCAGCAGTTCGGGCAGGAGTTGCTGCAACGCGCTGACCGTGCCGGACCGGTCCCCACCCGCGTCGTGCATGAGCACTATCGCGCCGGGACCCATCTGCGAGCGGACCATCGCCTCGATGGTGGTGGCGCCCGGCGCCTTCCAGTCCGACGGGTCCACGCTCCAGTGCAGCGGGGCGAGGTTCAGGTCGGCGCAGGCGGACATGACGGACGGCGTCCAGGCCCCGCCGGGCTGGCGGTAGTACGCGATCCGCGCGTCGGGCGCGGCGGCCAGGATCGCGTCGTTCGTGCGCAGCAGGTCGGCGCGGATCGTCGCCGGGGATCGCTTGCCCAGGTTGACGTCGTGGTTCCAGGAGTGGTTGCACAGCGTGTGGCCCTCGGCCACGATCGAGCGCACCAGATCGGGGTGGGCCTCGACGTTCTCGCCGACGACGCAGAACGTCGCCCGTACGCCGTACTGGGCCAGCAGCGCGAGCACCTGCGGGGTCCAGCGGGGATCGGGGCCGTCGTCGAAGGTCAGCGCGACCCGGGACGAGCCGGTGGCGACCTGGGCGCCGTACGGGCCGTCGCCGTCGGGTGGGACGGGGGCGGCGTCCGGCGCGGCGTCGGGGCTCGGCCGAGGGCTGGTCGTGCCGCTCGGGAAGTCGGTGCTGGGTGGCTGCTCGCCGTAGCGCGGCCCGGTGAGCGTGGTGGCGACTCCGGCGGCCGACGGGTGCGGGTCCGGCACCAGGCTGCGGCCCAGCACGAAGGCCGAACCGAGCAGGCCGGCCAGCACGACTGTCACGAGCCCGGCGGCGCGCAGCGTCGGGGCCCGCATCAGCGGCACCGCCCGTTCGTCGCCCCCGTGTTCACCGCGCGCACCGCCGCCCCCTTAGCCCGACAATTCCGGCAGCCAGGATATGGCTGACTGATCGGGCAAAAAGGGCATACGAGAAAAGTGCCCTCTAGCGGGGTGGAGCGTGGGCGGTCAGACCGGCAGCGGGGCGGGCTCCGGCTCCGGCAGCGAGCGCGACGGCGGGACGACGAACTTGTAGCCGACCTGGCGGACGGTGCCGATCATCGACTCGTACTCCGAGCCGAGCTTGGCGCGCAGCCGCCGCACGTGCACGTCCACCGTCCGGGTGCCGCCGAAGTAGTCGTAGCCCCAGACCTCACGCAGCAACTGGTCCCGGGTGAACACCCGCCCCGGGTGCTGGGCCAGGAACTTCAACAGCTCGAACTCCTTGTACGTGAGGTCGAGCGGCCGGCCCTTCAGCTTGGCGGCGTACGTGTCCGGGTCGATGTTCAGCTCGCCGGCCCGGATCGAGCCGCCGGCGCCGGCGGTGGCGTTGCTGAGCCGGCCCACCGCGAGCCGCAGCCGCGCCTCCACCTCGGCCGGCCCGGCGCCGGCCAGGATCACGTCGTCGACGCCCCAGTCCGCGTTCAGCGCGATCAGGCCCGCCTCGGTGACGACCGCGACGAGCGGTACGCCGAGCCCGGTGGCGTGCAGCATCCGGCAGGTGGCCCGCGCCTCGCTCAGCTCGGAGCGGGCGTCCACCAGGACGGCGTCCGGCGTCGGGCCGGAGACCAGCGTGCGGACGTCACGGGGTGCGGTGCGGACCGAGTGGGGCAGCAGGTCGAGTGCCGGCAGCACCGACGACGGCTCACCGGCCCGCGCGGTCACGAGCAGCAGGAGCTCCACGATCACCTCCGTCCCGGCGGCCTTCCGGCCGCGCGCGACCAGCGACACGCCCGGCTACGGGCGGCACTGTGAACTTGCGTGGGTCCCGGCGTCGTCGACGGGCGGGTAACGGCCTGAGCGTAACCGATGGACCGGCCGTCACCCTCGCGCGATTTACCGTTTGCCCTTTCTGCCCTCGATCGCGGCGCAGGTTTTAACGTCGCCGAAACCGGGACCTCCGCCGAGCCGCCCGGGTCTGGCACGATCGGGGCGTGTTTCCCTCCACCTCGCGCGACACCGGCCGTGAACCGTGGGCCGACGACCCGTCCGCCGGGCCGTCCGGCCCCGCCCGTGGCTACCCGCCCGCCCCGCGCACCGGCCCCGCGGACGAGGAGGGCGACCGGCCGGAACGCAAGGGCCCGCGCCGGCTGCGCAAGGGCGGGCCCGGCCGGCGTCCCGACGACGAGTCGGACGAGGAGCCCGAGGAGGAGGTGCCGCCGGTCCCGGTCCGCCGCCCGCTGGCGCTCACCGTGGCCGGCTTCGCCGCGCTGCTCGGCGTCGGCCTGGTGCTCGGCGCGCAGACCTCGGGCCCGGGGCACCGGCTGCCGTTCGCCGCGATCATCTTCGGTGTCCAGTTGCTGTTCGTGCTGGCCTGGACGATGGCCATGCGGCCGCCCGCGCTGCTCGTGGTCGCGCTCGTGAGCGCCGCGACGGCGGTGATCGCCGACGTCGCCGCCGTACGGTCGGACATCGCCGGCCTGGCCCCGCTCGGCTACGCCGCGCTCGCCGGGCTCCTGCTCGCCGTGCTGGGACAGCTCGTCCGGCGGGTGGACCGGGTCCGGGTGACCGACTCGCTCGGCGGCACCCTGCTCATCGTGGTCGGCGTGGTCTCCTTCGCCACGCTCGTCGTGCTCAGCCGGATCCCCAAGGGCACCCAGGCGATCACGGTCTGCCTCACCGCCGCCGGGGTCGCGCTGCTCGTGGCCCGGCTCACCGACGCGGTCGCGCCGTGGCCCCGGCTCGCCCCGCAGGTGCCGCGCGGCGCGGCGGGCGTGGTCGTCGGCGCCATGCTCGGCACGCTCACCAGCGCCGTGCTCGGCAGCTACCTGGTCGGTTTCACCCCGACCAGCGCCGCCCTGGTCGGCGTGGTCAGCGCGGCCACCGCCGTCCTGGCCGACCTCGCCGTGGGGTACGCCGAGGCGGGCCGGCTGATGGCCGGTGAACCGCCGACGATGTGGGTGGCCCGGCACATGCAGGGGCCGCTGGGCGGGTTCGCGCTGGCCGCGCCCGCCGCGTACGCCATGTGCGTGCTGTTCCTGTGACGCGGTTGGGGAGGATTCGCCTCGGGTAAGTACGGTTGCGCCGCGAGGCGCGGTGACGGCGGCGAGGACGGGAGGCGGCGTGGCAGAGGCGTATCCGGCGGAGGGTCGACCCCGGCGACGGGGCCGGAAGGTGCTGATCGGCTTCCTCGTCCTGCTGCTGGTGCTGGCCGGGCTGCTCGTGGTCGCCGACCGGGTCGCCGCCGGCGTGGCCGAGCGCGCCATCGCCGACCAGGTCCGGCAGGAGATCGCCAAGCAGGACGCGCAGTCCGCCGCGCCGCAGGTCGAGGTGGGTGGCTTCCCGTTCCTCACCCAGGTGCTCGACGGCCGGTACGAGCGCATCTCGATCCAGCTCACCGACGTACGCGGTGACGTGCAGGGCGACGCGGTCGAGGTGCCGAAGCTGGACGTGGACGCGCGCAACGTGACCGCCTCGCTGGACACGCTGCGCTCCGGCCGGGGCGACGTGGTGGCCGAGAGCGTGGACGGGCGGGGCACCGTCACCTACGAGAGCCTGGCCAAGCTGCTGGACCGTCCCGGGCTGACGCTGGGCGAGCGCAACGGCAAGCTCGCCGTCACCGCCCCGGTGGACGTCCTCGGCATCAAGCTCACCGTCAACGGCACCGCCGACGTCACGGTGGCCGGCAACAAGGTGGCGCTGCGCTTCAACGACCTCACCGCGGACGGCCTGCCGAACGTGCCGCTGGCCCGGGCCGCGCTGACCCGGTACGCGCAGGGCATCTCGATCGACGTGCCGCTGCCGGAGCTGCCGTTCCAGCTCAACCTGCGCAAGGTGGAGCCGAAGCCGGAGGGCCTGGTGGTCACGGCGGACGCGGCGAACGTGCCCATCAACTCCGCGGGCTGAGAGCCGCACGCGGCCGGTCCGGGGAGCGGGCCGGCCGTCCCGGATGCTGGTCGGCCTGGTGGCAGCTGTCGCCTCGGCTGGTAATCTCCCTGCCCATGGGGACCCACCTCACCAAACGGCGCGCGGTCGACCTGTGCCGCGTGGCCACCTGCCTGTGTCGCCCCGTCATCTGACGGCGGGGCTGTCTCCGGCCGCCTGAACGGCGGCCACCAGGGTCCACGAACCTTCCCCGGTTCCCCCTCCTCAACGCCCGGCAGCGGCGCCGTCGCACGTACCCGTGATCCGTTCCTAGCTCAGGGTCCGCGTGTGGTGCGACAACCATCGACATCGATTCCCACGCGCAGGCTCACCAAACCATCCTCACCAGGGAGTGATCTGATGAGTCGCGACACCGCACTCGTCTCGGCCGAGTGGGCCGAGAAGAACCTCGGCGCCCCGGGCGTCGTCTTCGTCGAGGTCGACGAGGACACCTCGGCCTACGACACCGGGCACATCGCCGGCGCCGTCAAGCTCGACTGGCGCACCGACCTGCAGGACCAGATCCGCCGGGACTTCGTCAACAAGACCCAGTTCGAGGCGCTGCTGTCCGACCGGGGCATCGCCAACGACGACACTGTGATCCTGTACGGCGGCAACAACAACTGGTTCGCCGCGTACGCGTACTGGTACTTCAAGCTCTACGGCCACGGCGACGTCAAGCTGCTCGACGGCGGTCGCAAGAAGTGGGAGCTGGACGCCCGCCCGCTCGTCACCGACGTGGTGGAGCGGCCGAAGGCGCAGTACGTCGCGCAGGAGCCGGACACCTCGATCCGCGCGTTCCGCGACGAGGTGGTCGACGCGATCGGCACCAAGAACCTGGTCGACGTGCGCAGCCCCGACGAGTACGCGGGCCGCCTGCTCGCCCCCGCCCACCTGCCGCAGGAGCAGGCGCAGCGGGCCGGTCACATCCCGACCGCGATCAGCGTCCCGTGGTCCAAGGCGGCGAACGAGGACGGCACGTTCAAGTCCGACGACGAGCTGCGCAAGATCTACGCCGACGCCGGGCTGGACGACGGCAAGGAGACGATCGCGTACTGCCGGATCGGCGAGCGCTCCTCGCACAGCTGGTTCGTGCTCCAGGAACTGCTCGGGCACCGCAACGTGAAGAACTACGACGGTTCCTGGACCGAGTACGGCTCGCTCGTCGGCGTGCCGGTGGCGCTCGGCGACGAGCCGGGGGAGGCCTGATGACCGCCGCCTCCGCCGCCTCGACGGCTGCCGCCGGCTGCGCCGCGCCGGACCAGTCCGCCCCCCTCCCGGCGAGCCTGGACCTGGAGAAGGAGACCGTCATCACCGGCCGCGTGCTGGCCGAGTCCGGTGAGGTCGTGCCGGGCGCGTACGTGCGCCTGCTCGACTCGACAGGCGAGTTCACCGCCGAGGTGGTGACGTCGGCGGCCGGGCAGTTCCGGTTCTTCGCCGCGCCGGGCTCGTGGACGCTGCGGGCGTTGTCCCGCCACGGCAACGGCGACACCGCCGTTGCCGCGGCCCGCGGGATCAACGAGGTGACCGTCTCGGTCGCCGCCTGACCCACGCTCTGATCGTGGCCCGCCACCCCACCCGGGTGGCGGGCCACGAGCCGTTCCGGCGACTGTGCGCCTCGACAGTGGCTGGCAGGCTGGACGGCGGTGCGCCCCGGACGCGCCGGAGGGGGATCAGGTGCCCGACGACGCCGCTGCCCACGCCCGTCGCTATCTGATCGATTTCGTCGACGGCAACCGGGGCGAGGAGATCGCCCGCGAACTCCAGCGCGCCGACGGGTCCGGCCGGTCGCGCCCGTTCGACGTCTCGGTGGCCAGCCTCGACACCGACCTGTCGTTCCTGACCAAGCGGGCCACGCTCGTCACGGCCAAGCTGGTCCTCTCCCAGCCGGGCGGCGAGCGCTGCTATCTGGCCCACCGGGAGATCTGCAAGAGGTGCGGCAAGGATCCGGATCACTGCGACCCGCGCTGCCGGTACGAGGACATCCGGATCGACGAGCTCTACGCCGAATGCGACGACCTGGACCGCCTCGGCGCGTACCTGCGGGACTGCGCGCCGCTGCTGGAGCTGGGGCAGCTCGTCTACTTCCCGCAGACCTTCCGCCGCAGCCACCTGGAGTCTCGCGCGCCGGACGCCCAGTCCACCTCCTCGCTGTTCGACACAGCGGGCCGGATCGAACTGGGCGACAACCCGGACCGCACGCTCGACCTGATCGTCAAAGGGCACCGGGTCGTCGACGTGCCGAGCGGGGATCCGGTGAAGGCGCGACTGGTGACACCGCTGCTCCAGCTCGATCTGCCGATGCTGGAGGGCACCTCGCTGCGGGACTACTGCGCCATCCTGACCCAGGAGAGCGACGCGCTCGCCGCGACCCAGGCGTACCTGCGGGGCCGGATGCTGGAGGTCGACACCGATCCGGATCGGGCGCTGGTGCAGCTCGTGAAGCTCGACGCGGAGATCCAGGAGGGGGTGCGGGCGGCCCGGGCCGAGGTCGCCCGGGTGTCCCGGCGCTCGGCCGTACAGGCCGCCGGCGCGGCGGTGGCGACGGTCGCGGCGACCCTGGTGGCGGTCGAGGGCGCGCATCTGGCGCCGGTGCTCGGCATGCTGGGCGCGGGCGGCTTCTTCTCCGCTGTGCTCGCCGCCGACCAGTACGCCGACCGTCGCGGCGAGCTCCGGCAGCGTCCCTTCTACCTGCTGTGGCTGCTGTCCCGCCGGTCGGTGCCGGTCTGAGCGAGGGTGCCGAGGCGCGACCGGGCGCCTCGCGGACACGTGACACCATTGCCGGGTGACTGCCGTCGAGACGGGTTACGCCCCGCCCACCCCGCCCGGCCGGCCCGGCCCCGGTGGCCGACGCCGGCTGCGCTGGCTGGCGGTCGCCACTGTGGCGTGGGCCGTGCTGCTCGCCGGTCTGACCTGGTGGTCGGTACGCACCGACGCGCCGACGGTCAAGGAGCAGCGCTCGCTGGACCAGGCCGGCCCGGTGGTGGACCGCGCGATCGGTGAGCTGACCGCCGCGGCCGGCACCGCGGGCGTACCGGCGCTCCTGCCGGACCGCCTGGAGCGCGGCTGCCGGATCACGCCGATGGACGACGGCGCGACGCTGGAGCGCGGCGTCGAGGTGGCGATCGGCGGCGACGACGTCCGCGAGGTGCTGCGCGGCATCGCCGACCGGCTGCCGTCGGGCTGGCGGGCCGGCGTGTCGACGCTCGACGGCGAGCCGCTGCTGCGCGCCGACGCGGGCGAGTTCGTCACGGTCGAGGGCCGGGACGGTGGCCCGGGCCGGGTGCTGCTCACCGCCGACACCGGCTGCCGCCCGGCGGGCTCCGGCTACCGGGCCCCGTCCGCCGACGCCGCCGCGGAGTCGTCCGTGCTGGCGTCGGCGCTGGGCCGCTGGGGCGGCGCGACCGGGCCGGTGCAGGTGCTGGCCGCGCCCTGCCCGGGTGGCGGGACCGTCCGCACGGCCCGGTCCGAGGCCGCAGTGCCGGCCGACCGGTCGCTGGCCGCCGCGTTCGGCGCCGGCGCCGCGCCGGTGGTGGACTCGGCCGACGCGTACGCACGCCCGGGCGACCCGGCGGTGCTGGCGCAGCGGGCCGGTGAGCGGGTCCGGGTCGCGGTCACCACGCTCTGCCGGGCCTGACGTCAGCCGCCGGGCAGGGTGAGTGCCGGTGGCGCCGGCTGTTCGTGCGGCTCCCGGCTGCGTCCCAGCGCGTCCACCCGGCCCCAGCGGCCCGGGATGTCGAGCAGTTCCACCCGGCCCATCCCGGGCGGCACGGCCGGGTCGATGATCAGGTGATCGCCCTGCGGCTCCAGGCCCAGGATCACCCGGAGCAGCAGTAGCGGCGTGCCGGCGGACCACGCCTGCGGGCTGCCTGCGGTCGGGTACTCCACGGGGTAGTCGGTGAGGGCGCGCTCGTAGCCGGCGAACGCCTCGGGCAGCCGCCCGTCGAAGAAGTGCGACGCGCTGAGCAGGGCGTCGCAGATCCGGCCGGCCTCCTGGCGGAAGCCGTACCGCCACAGGCCCCAGGCGATGATCGAGTTGTCGAACGGCCACACCGTGCCGACGTGGTAGCCGACCGGGTTGTACCGGCCCTGGTCGTCGGCGAGCGTGCGTACGCCCCACCCGGAGAACAGGCGCGGGCCGAGCAGGTGGGCGGCGACGGCGGGGGCGCGGGACTCGTCGACGATGCCGCTCCACAGCAGGTGGCCGATGTTGGAGGTGAGCGCGTCCACCTGCCGGCCCAGCGGGTCGAGCGCCAGCGCGTAGTACTCCCGGTCCGGGATCCAGAAGTCGCGGTTGAACCGTTCCTTCAGCGCCGCCGCCTCGTGTTCCAGCCGGTCGGCGTACGTCGGGTCGTTCCAGTAGGTGCGGGCCAGGCGGGCGCCGCGCAGCTTCGCGTCGTACGCGTACCCCTGAAGTTCGCACGTGGCCCGGGGGAACTCGGGCATCCGCCCGTCGGCGTAGGAGATGGCGTCCGGCGAGTCCTTCCAGCACTGGTTCGGCAGCCCGGTCTCCGGGTTGCGGGACATGTACCAGACGTAGCCGGTGCCGAGCAGGTCGCCGTACGTGTCCAGCCAGGTCAGCGCCGCCCGCGTCTCGTGTTCCAGCTTGCGCACCAGGTCGGCGTCACCGGTCCACCGCTCGTACTCGTCGAGCAGGATCACGAACAGCGCCGTGGTGTCCGCGGCGCCGTAGTACGGCGAGTGCGGCTGTTCCTCGAAGCCGGCGGTCTCGCCGTAGCGCAGCTCGTGCAGGATCTTGCCGGGCTCCTCGTCCCGGAAGTCGTCGACCCGGCTGCCCTGGAGACCGGCGAGCATGACGATCGTGGGCTTGACCATCTCGGGCAGGAACGGCAGCACCTGGAGCGAGGTGAAGATGCTGTCCCGGCCGAACAGCGTCATGAACCAGGGCAGGCCGGCGGCGAGCAGCCGGACGCCGAGCGTGATCGACTCGTACCGGAGGGCGGCCAGGTCGTTGAGGCTGCGCCGGTACGCCCCGGCCAGCGGCTCGCAGTCGCAGCCGAGCTTCGGCGCGCGGCTGATCAGGTCGCTCTGTTCCGCCTCGATGTCGGCTGCCGTCCGCTGGCCGCCCAGCGGCAGGATGGCCCGGATGTCCTCGCCCCGGGCGCCGTAGATGACAGTGTCGATGTGTAGCCGGGTGGTCCACTCACCGTGCGGAGCGACCCGGATCCGGAAGGTCATCCCGTCCGTGTCCACCTCGGCCGGCGCGCTGCTGCTGACCAGCGTCTCGCGGTGGAACGCCTTTCGGCGATAGGTCAGCCGCAGGCCGTCCTTCTCCACCGTCGGCGTGGTGCGTCCCTTCTTCTGCCGCTTGTTCTTGATCTCCAGGAGATCGGCGAAGTCGGAGCCGATGTTCAGCCGGAGGTGGAACTCCTTCTCCTGTGCGGAGTGGTTGAGCAGGGTCAGTTCCTCGTCCAGGCTGCCGCCGATCGCCCGGCTGCGGATCACCGAGACGTTCGCGTCCAGATAGTGCGTCGGCTCGCCGGGGACCAGGAAGAACCGCGTCTTGTACGACAGCGAGTCGTCGATGGAGAGCGCGTGCAGGGGTTCCCCGTCGAGGGTGAGGATCCAGGTGGAGAGGAACCGGGTGTCGAAGGAGAACAGCCCGGTGGGGAAGTCGTACGACGGCTGGATGTTGCCGCGATCGTCGCTGACCAGGAACGTGTTGCCGTCGAGGATCCTGACCCGGTCCTTCACGCCAGCCGCCGGACGTGGTCGCGGGCGGCGTCCCGCGGATCCCGTACCTCGGGCGGGGCCGGCAGGAACCGGCGGAACGCCAGGAACAGCACGACGTGCCCGCTGAACGTGGCCTCGTTGCGCAGCACCGCGGCCATGCCGGCCTCCCGGCCGGTGACCAGCTTCTCGAACAGTTCGGTGGAGACGGTCAGCACGCCGTCGGCCTGCCCCTGCTCCTCCCGGCTCACCTGGGCCGATCCGGGTGCCAGTCGCACGTACCAGTGCTCGGTACGGTTGCCGTCGGCCAGGTCGATCTGGAGCGTGCCGCCGATCGGGCTGTTCAGCACCGACGCGGCGCGCGCCGGTAGCGACGCGAAGAACTGTTGGATCGCCTCACTCACGTTCACATGGTAGGCGTAATCCGGACATGTCGGGTCAGGATCGGCTCACCGGTCAGAGTGGACGAGCCGGGCGGATCGCTCAGTAGACGAGCGCCTGCGCGCCCTCGGCCATCGCCTCCTCGACGAACACCGCGGCGCCCGCGATGCGTACGCCGGGGATGACGTCGCCAGGTCCGATGTCCCGCCGGGCCGCGCACTGGGTGCAGGCGGTCACCCGGCCCGTGGTCAGGACCACGTGCAGCAGTTCGCCGAGCGGCGCGGAGTGCGGCAGCTCGAACGTCTCCGCCCGCCCGGGGAGCGCGAACCAGGTGGATTCACCGGTGAGCCAGAGCGACACGTCCACCCCGGCTGCGGCTGCGGTGGAGGCGACAGTGAACGCCTGGGCGCAGCGTTCCGGTGAGTCCGCGCCGGCGGTGGCCTTGACGACGAGAGTGCGCGCCATGACGCCAGCATAGGATGGTCCGGATGGTTACCGAGATCGGGTTCGTCAGCCTGCTGGTCGCCGGCCTGGGCGCGCTCGCCGGTGGCCTGGTCTATGTCGCGGTCCGCATAGCTAGAGGTAAATGGTGAGCGCGAGGAGAGAGCCGGTTTTGCGAGCCCCGCAGTCGCGAACGAAGGTGGCGCTGTGAATAGTGAGAATCCGCTTCAGCCGCCGTGGTTGAACGCGCCGCCGGTCGAGGAGTACCCGTACGAGGAGAGCCACGACCTGCGCGTCGGCCCGAAGCTGCACCCGAGCCTGGACGGCCTGCTGCCGTACGTCGGGGTGTGGCGCGGCCGGGGCCGGGGTGGGTTCCCGACGATCGAGGACTTCGACTACGCGCAGGAGATCCGGATCAGCCACGACGGCCGGCCGTTCCTGTTCTACGAGTCGCGGGCGTGGATCCTGGACGAGCAGAGCCGTCCGGTCCGTCCCGCCGGTCGTGAGGTGGGCTGGTGGCGTCCGGTGCTCGACGGTGAGCGGGTGACCGACGAGCTGGAGGCGCTGATGACCACGCCGACCGGCGTGATGGAGCTGCACATCGGCAAGCGCAAGGGCACCCAGATCGAGTTCGCCACCGACGCCGTCGTGCGTACCGCCACGGCGAAGGAGGTCACCGCCGGTGCCCGGCTGTTCGGCATCGTCGAGGGTGCCCTGCTCTACGCGCAGGAGATGGCCGCCGTGGGCCAGCCCCTGAGCCCGCACCTCTCCGCCCGCCTCACTCGGGTAGCCGGCTGACCCTGACCCTGCCCCGGCGCGTGATCGCGTCGATCATGAGGTTGGCGGCGACAAATCGGACAACGAACGCCGCCAACTTCATGATCGACCGAGTGGGGGACGGGGGAAGTTCAGGAGAGATCGCAGCCTCGGGGTCAGAGGCGAACCCGGGCGAGGGGTTCCGTCCAAGGACGTGACCTCCACCGGGCCGCGCAGCGAGCTGGTCAGCCAGATCGCCTCGGCCTCGTGCAGGTCGGCCACCGTGGGCAGGTGCTCGCCTGCGGTCAGGCCCAGCTCGGCCGCCCGGCTCAGCAGGTGGTGGGCGGTCACGCCGGGCAGCACGCCGGTCTCCGCCGCCGGGACCGTGCAGAGCGTGCCGCCGCGCAGCCACACCACGTTCGCGGTGGGGCCCTCCAGCACGTAGCCGTCGGTCGAGACCCAGAGCACGTCGTCCACGCCGGTCCGCTGCGCCCAGCGCCGGGCGGCGGTGCTGAGCGCGTACGAGGTGGACTTCACACCGCTCGGCAGCCACCCCAGCTCGGGGCGGGACCGGGCGGCCACCCCGAGCGGCAGCGTGGCCACAGTCACCCCGGTGCGCCGGGCCGCCCGGGCCGACGCCGGCACCTCGCCCAGCGTGGCGTACACCGTGGGTGGCCCGCCGCCCTCCGGCCCCCGCGTGCAGACCAGCCGCAACGCGCCCTCGGTCTGCGCGGGCCAGCCGGCGCGCACGGTGTCCAGCAGTTCGACGAGCGCGGCGTCAGGGGGCAGCGGCAGGTCGATCGCCGCCGCGCCGGCCCGCAGCCGGGCCAGGTGCGGCTCCAGCAGCCAGGGGCGGCCGTTCCGCAGGTGCAGCGTCTCGAACAGGCCGTCGCCGTGCAGGACACCCCGGTCGTCGCCGCGCAGCACCGGCTCACCCACCGGTACGAGTCCCCGGCCGAGCACCGCCACCCGTGTCGTACCCATTGGCGCAGCGTAGTGGCGTACCCCCGGCGGCGGACCGGCCCGCGCGGCGGCCGAACTATGATCGAAGGGTGTCCGAATCCTCCCTCGCGGAAATGCTCCGCTCGCGCGGGCTGCGGCTGACGGCGCAGCGGCAGCTGGTGCTCCAGGCCGTCCTGGATCTGGGGCACGCCACCCCGGAGCAGGTGCACACCGCGGTCCGCGAGGTGGCGGCCGGCGTCAACATCACCACCATCTACCGCACTCTCGAGCTACTGGAACGGCTCGGCCTGGTCACGCACACGCACCTGTCGCACGGCTCGCCGACCTACCACGCGGCCGGCGAGCACCAGCACGTGCACCTGGTGTGCCGGGAGTGCGGGGCGATCGACGAGATCGCCCCGGAGATGCTCCGCCCGCTCGCCGACCAGCTGGCCGAGCAGCGCGGATTCCAGGTCGACATCGGGCACGTCGCGCTCTTCGGGGTCTGCGGCCGCTGCGCACAGGACGGGGAACGCACATGATCGACATCGCGGGTGCGGTGACCACCGACGCCATCGACGACCAGACCCGGGACCAGCCCGAGCCGGCCCACCGGGCGGCCGGGGTCGGCCCGGTGGCCGCCCACTACGGCGACCCGATGCGCGAGCAGCGGCTCCTGGCCACCGGTGTGGGCCTGGTGGACCGCTCGCACCGGGGTGTGGTCGCGGTGCCCGGCGAGGAACGGATCAGCTGGCTGCACACGCTCACCAGCCAGCACCTGGCCGCGCTGGTCCCCTGGCAGGGCACCGAGCTGCTGGTGCTCTCCCCGCACGGGCACGTCGAGCAGCACGCGATGGTCGCCGACGACGGCGAGACCACCTGGCTCGACACCGAGCCGGGGATGACCGAGGGCCTGCTGTCGTACCTGGAGAAGATGCGGTTCTTCAGCAGGGTCGACCCGCGCGACGCCACCGCCGACCACGCGCTGCTGTCGCTGGTCGGGCCGGAGGCGCAGGGCGCGCTCGACACGCTCGGTGTCACCGGGCTGGCCGCGCCCGACGTCGCAGCGGTGCCGGGTCCGAAGTTCCGTTCCGGCGAGCTGCCCGCGCGGCCCTCCGTGGTGTACGACGTCAAGCCGCTCCCGGTCGGCGGCTGGGCCCGGCGGGTGGCGCTCGGCGTCGACCTGCTCGTGCCCCGGGCCGCCATGAACGGGGTGGTGGCGGAACTGCGCGGCGCCGGGGTCCCGGTGGCCGGGCTGTGGGCATACGAGGCGATCCGGGTGGCCGCCAAGCGGGCCCGGGCCGGCGTGGACACCGACCACCGGACGATCCCGGCCGAGGTGGACCTGATCGCCCCGGCAGTGCACCTGGACAAGGGGTGCTACCGGGGGCAGGAGACGGTCGCCCGGGTGCACAACCTGGGCAAGCCGCCCCGCCGGCTCGTCCTGCTGCACCTGGACGGCGTGGCGAGCGACCAGCCGCCGGTGGCCGGTACGCCGGTGACGCTCGACGGCCGGACGGTCGGCTTCGTGGGCACCGCCGTGCAGCACTACGAGCTGGGTCAGGTGGCGCTCGCCGTGCTGAAGCGCAACACGCCCGACGACGCCCGCCTGCTCGTCGGCGAGAGCGCCGCCGCCATCGATGTGTAAGGAAGGGCCCCTTCGTAACGCCATCGGTGGCGGAAGGATCCCTTCATGACGCCGCTCGCACCGGAAATTCTGCGGTCGACCCGGTGCCGGGTGCCGGTCTAGGATCCGGGGCATGACGACAGGGACGTTGATCACGGTTGCCCCCACCGGCGCGGAGTCGGCGAAGGCGGAGGTGCCGGCGCTGCCGGTGACGCTCGACGAGCTGCTGCTGACCGCCAAGGAGTGCGAGGCGCTCGGCGCCGCCGTGATCCACGTCCACATCCGCGACGACGACGCGCGTCCCACGCTCGACCAGGGGCGGTTGCGCGACACGGTGACGGCGCTGCGGGAGAGCACCGACCTGATCGTGCAGCTCTCCTCCGGCGGCGCGGTGACCGACCCGGAGTCGGCCCGGCTGGCGGTGCTCGACGCCGCACCCGACATGGCCTCCTGCACCATGGGCACCGTCAACTTCGGCGACGACGTGTTCCTCAACCGGTGGGAGTTCATCGTCGACCTGCACACCCGGATGCAGGAGCGGGGCGTCGTCCCCGAGTACGAGATCTTCGACCTGGGCCACCTCACCGCCCTGCAGCGGCTGCTCGGCAAGTACGGCCTGCCGCACGGCGGGCACGTGCACGTCGACTTCGTGATGGGCGTACCGGGTGGCATGCCCGGCACCACGGCGACCCTTGTGGCGGCCCAGCAGATGCTTCGCGACCTGCCCGAGGGCACCACGTTCTCGGCCACCGGCATCGGGCGCAGCACCATCCCGGTGATGCTGGCCTCGCTGTCGACCGGCGGTCACCTGCGGGTCGGCATGGAGGACACGGTCACGTACGCCAAGGGCCGCCCGGTGGAGTCCAACATGCAGCTCGTCGCGCGGGCGGTGGGCTTCGCCCAGCTCGCCCAGCGTCCCCCGCTGACCACCGCCGAGGCCCGTACGCTGCTCGGCGTCCCGACTACCGTCCGGTAAGCGGCGCACCCCGCTTCGACCCCGTACCGCCCCGGTCGACGTCGCAGGTCACCCCGCCGCCGACCGGGTCCGTCCCCTCGGTACCGTCCATACCGTGGGAAAAACGTACGAGGGCGGCGTGCCGCTCGCCGAGGTGGTCCGGTCCGGCTTCGTGGAGGGCGTCCACCGGGGTTCCGTGGTGGTGCTCGACGCCGCCGGTGAGCCGGTCGCCGGGGCCGGTGACGTCACCTCGCCGATCTTCCCCCGCTCGTCGAGCAAGCCGATGCAGGCGATCGGCATGCTCCGGGCCGGCCTGCCGCTCACCGATCCGGCCGACATCGCGCTCGTCGCGGCCAGCCACGCGGGCGAGGAGTTCCACGTCGAGCGGGTGACCGCGCTGCTGCGCGACGCCGGCCTGACCGAGGAGGCGTTGCACTGCCCGCCGGACCTGCCGTTCGGCGAGGCCGCCCGGGAGGCGGTGCTGCGGGCCGGCGGCGGCCCGGCCCGGGTGCTGATGAACTGCTCCGGCAAGCACGCCGGCATGGTGCGCACCTGCCTGGCGGCGGGCTGGCCGCTGGACGGCTACTGGCGGCCGGAGCACCCGCTCCAGCAGTGCCTGACCGCCACGATCGAGGAGATCACCGGTGAGCGGGCGGCGGCGGTCGGGGTGGACGGCTGCGGTGCGCCGGTGCTGGCCGTGTCGCTGACCGGGCTGGCACGGGCGTTCCTGCGGCTGGTCGGCGCCGAGCCGGGCACCGTCGAGCGGACGGTGGCGGACGCGATGCGGGCGTACCCGGAGCTTGTCGGCGGCACCCAGGCGGAGGACACGCGGCTGATGCGCGGCGTACCCGGTCTGCTCGCCAAGATCGGCGCGGAGGGTGTGATCGCGGCGGCGATCCCGGAGGTCGGCGCCGTGGCCCTGAAGATCGACGACGGCGCCGCGAGGGCCCGCACACCTGTCCTGGTGTCCGCCCTGGCCCGCCTGGACGTGCGCGCCCCGATCCTCACCGAGTACGCCGAGCCACCCCTGCTGGGCGGCGGCCTCCCGGTAGGAGCCATCCGCCCTCTCTGGTAACCCCACCCGCCCTCCAGCCTCGGCGATCTTGCACTTGCTGCCCCGGCAAATCGCCCATCCCGGGCGCCCCGAGGGCCGCAAGTGCAAGATCAACGCGATAAGGGGAGGGAGGGGGGTCAGGGGAGGAAGGGCAGGAGGGCGGCGTTGGTCTCGGTGGGGCGCTCCAGGGGGAGCAGGTGGGCCGCGTCGGGGACGTCGGGCATGCGTACGCCCTGGGGGGCCTCGTCGGCGATGCGGTCGGCCAGGCGGCGGATGTCGGCCAGGTCGTCGGCGCCGGTGCCGACCAGCACCGGTACGCGCAGCTCGCCCAGCCGGTCGATGGCCGGCGGGTCCAGTTCGCCCACCTCGATCGCGCTCAGCGCCTGCTCGGCGGCGAGCGCCCGGCGGTCCATCTCCTCGGCGAACCGGATCAGCTCCGGGTCGACGTCCTCCGGGCGGCGGGTCGGGCCGACCACCCAGAATCGCACCTCACCCGCGGCGGTGGCGGCGAAGTCCTCCGGGTCCACGTCGCCGACCAGCTCCTCCCAGAGCTGCTCGGTCTCCTCGGACCACTCGTTGCCGGAGACCGGGGCGCCGAAGAGTGCCAGCGCCGAGACCCGCTCCGGGTGGGCGAGCGCGGTGTCCACCGCGACCCGGCCGCCGAACGAGCAGCCGACGAGTGCGGCGCGCTCGACGCCCAGCGCGTCGAGCAGCCCGACCACGTCGTCGTGGTGGGCGAACGGCGTGGTCGGCAGCTCCGACTCGCCGTAGCCGCGCAGGTCCGGTGCGATCACCCGATGCCGCTGCGCGAGCGCCGGGATCTGCCCGCGCCACATCCGCCGGTCCGCGATGCCGGCGTGCAGCAGCACCACGGCGGTGCCGGTGCCGCTCTCGTCGTACGCGAGCTGGGCACCGTTGATATCGATCTTGGTCACGGGGGAGAACGGTACGGACCGGACATGGCCTCCGCAACCCACCTTCGGTGACCCTGCTAACTCTGGCTAGCGTTTTGCTTGCAGTAGTTAGCGGCCCGAGCTAGCGTTGAGTCATGGCCACCAGCAAGGACCTTCCCGATGTCGGCGGGTTCATTCGCGACCTGCGGCGCAACGCGAAGATCTCACTGCGCCAGCTCGCCGAGCAGGCGGGCGTCAGCAATCCCTACCTGAGCCAGATCGAGCGCGGGCTGCGCAAGCCGAGTGCCGAGGTGCTCCAGCAGCTCGCCAGCGCGCTTCGTGTCTCCACCCCGGCGATGTACCTGCGCGCCGGGCTGCTGGACGACAAGGAGGGCCAGGGCGTGCTCGCGGCGATCGCCGTCGACCCCGAGCTGACCATGGCCCAGAAGCAGTCGCTCACCCAGATCTACGAGACGTTCCGGCGCGAGAACGCCCGCCTGGCCGAGGCGACCGATGCGGCCACGACGGCGGAGACGGCCGAGAAGACCGCCGCGACCGAGCCGGCCACCGCGCCGGAGGCCCCGGCGACGGTGGCGGCGGCCGCTACCGGTCCGGTCACGCCGGAGGGCACGCCGACCGAGGCGGTCCTCGAATCGGTGGCCGTCACCGAAGCGGGTGCCGCGCCCGCCCCGACCACCGCGCCCGCCCCGACCACCGCCGCCCCGCAGGACACGACCGCCCGCCGGGCGGCCCGGAAGGCCGCCGGTGCGGCCGAAGAGGAGCAGTCATGACCACCCAGCCGAAGACCAACCGCATCCCCGCACCCCTCTACGCCGCCGCCGGCGCCGGTGAGCTGGCCCTGGAGCAGCTGCGCAAGCTGCCCACCGTGGTCAGCGGCCTCGGCACCCGGGTCGTGACCGACCTCGGCGGCAAGGCCGTCGTCACCGGCTTCGAGCTGCGCCAGAAGGCCACCGAGACGCTGAAGACCGCCAACCAGACCGCCACCGGGCTGCGCGAGCGCGCCGTCGCCACCGACCTCGACCAGCTCCGCGAGGCCGCCAACCTGGAGAAGCTGCGCGAGGCGGCGAACCTGGACAAGCTCCGCGAGGCCGCCACCCGCAACGCCGCCGTCGTGGTGGCCGGGGCGCACGCCGCGCAGGAGCGCGCGCTGGCCGCGTACGCCGAGTTGGTCGCCCGTGGTGAGCGCGTCGTCGGCGCCGGCGTGCTGGAGGCCGCCGACACGGTGAACGCCGACATCGAGGCCACCGCGGCGACCGGCACCGAGGTCGCCTCGAAGACCGAGATCACCCCGAAGCCGGAGACCGCGCCGAAGGCCGCCGCGACGACCGAGGTGCCCAGCCCGGCCGAGGTGGCCGAGGTGGTGGCCGCCAAGCCGGCCGCGGTGAAGCGCACCCGCGCCACCAAGGCGACCGCGACCAAGGTCGCCGGCAAGACGACCGCCACCAAGGCCGCGAAGCCGGCCACCCCGTCGGCGAAGCTGCCGAAGACGACGAAGCGGACCCGCCCGGCCGCCGAATGATCTGATGCTCCACCGAGACCCCGGACAACGTCCTGTCGGACGTTTCCGGGGTCTCGGCATAAGCTTGCACCCATGGCCACCGCCGCGCCGATCTTCGCGTTCGCAGTCCAAAGCGTGATCCAGCTGATCCTGCTCGTCTTCGCCCTGGTCGTACAGGGAGTGGCGCTGGTGCACGCGGTCACCCAGCGCGGCGACGGTTTCGCCGCGATCGGCACGCTGCCCAAGGGCGGCTGGATCGCCATCCTGGCCGTCTGCCTGGCGCTCACCCTGCTCGGCTTCGGCCCGATCAGCCTGTTCGGACTGATCGGCATCGCCGCCGGTCTGATCTACCTGCTCGACGTGCGGCCCGGCCTGCGGGATCTGCACGACGGCCGAGGGTCCTGGTGAGAGGTTTCCGCTGGCCTCCGCCGCCGGACGGCGGTCCCCGCACCTGGGGGCCCGGCCCCGGCGCGCCCCGGACCGGGCGTCCCGCGCTGCCCGAGCCGGAGACGGAGCTGGTCGCCACCCCGCACGGGGTGAGCCTGGAACGGCTGGTCACCGGCACCGGTGACCCGGTCACCGTGTTCGCGCATGGGCTGGGCAGCGGCATCGCCACCACCCGCCCGTTCGGCAGCGGCGTCGCCGGGCGGCGCGTCTTCTTCCAGTTCCGCGGGCACGGCCGCTCCGACTCCCCGCCCGGGCCGTGGAGCTACCTGGACCTCGCCCGCGACCTGCGCGCCGTCGCCGACCTGAGCGGCGCCACCCGGGCGTTCGGCGCCAGCCTCGGCGCGGGCGCGCTGTGCCGGCTGCTCGCCGAGAGCCCGGAACGCTTCGAGAAACTCGTCTTCTTCCTGCCCGCCGTGCTGGACACACCGCGCGGCGAGGTGGCCCGCGCCCGGCTCACCGGCCTGCTCGACGCGGTGGCCGAGGGCGACGCCTCGGCACTGGCCGACGCGGTGTCGCTGGAACTGCCGCCGTCGGTGCGCAACA
Organism: Micromonospora sp. Mcm103; assembly: GCF_024519755.1. Taxonomy (NCBI): domain Bacteria; kingdom Bacillati; phylum Actinomycetota; class Actinomycetes; order Micromonosporales; family Micromonosporaceae; genus Micromonospora; species Micromonospora sp. Mcm103. The sequence continues at coordinate 284,989 of NZ_JALJRJ010000005.1, read as the reverse complement.
CCCCGGCCGGGTGGTCGTACCTGCGGCAACGGCTCGACCAGCTGCTGCGTGACGGGCTCGCGCCGGGGCTGGCCGACCTGCCCGCCCAGGCCCCGCTCGACGACGCCGGGTCGCTCGCCGCGGTCACCGCGCCGGCCCTGGTCATCGCCGCCGCCGAGGACGACCTGCACCCGGTCGCCGTCGCCGAACGGCTCGCCGCCGCGCTGCCGAACGCCACACTGCACGTGTACGACAGGCCCGGCGTGCTCTGGACCGAGCGCGCCGACCTGCGGGAGCGCGTCTCGGAGTTCCTGAACGGGTAACGTCGCCCTCCATGGGCGTCACACACCACGGCCGTACGCACCGGCTCGACCTCGCGGACCCGACCCTGCGCGAGTGGACCTGCCGGGTGCTGGAGGCCGATCCCGAGCAGGGCATCGTGCTGGACCGGTCCGCGTTCTACCCGGGTGGCGGCGGGCAGCCGCCGGATCACGGGGTGCTGCTCTGGCAGGGCGTACAGACCCGGATCGTCGGCACCCGCAAGGGCGACGACCTGTGGCTGATCCCGGCCGAGGGTGACCCGGTGCCCCCGGTCGGCACCGAGGTGGTCGGCGCGGTGGAGGACGCCCGCCGGACCATGCTGATGCGTACCCACTCCGGCCTGCACGTGCTCTGCGGCGTGGTGTTCCGCGACTTCGGCGCGCTCGTGACCGGCGGCAACATGGAGCCGGGCGAGGCGCGGATGGACTTCAACCTCCCCGAGGTGCCGCCGGACTTCAAGGCCCGCATCGAGGAACTGGTGAACGCCGAGGTGGCGGCCGACCGGTCGGTGGCGGTGCGGGTGCTGCCGCGCGCCGAGGCGCTCGCCCTGCCGGACATCATCCGTACCCAGTCGAACCTGATCCCGCCGGAGGAGCAGGAGGTGCGGATCGTCGACATCGTCGGGCTGGACGTGCAGGCCGACGGCGGCACGCACGTCGCCTCCACCGCCCAGATCGGCAAGGTCCAGGTGGTCAAGGTGGAGAGCAAGGGGCGGGCCAACCGCCGGGTACGCGTACGCCTGGCGGACTGAGTCAGCCGGGCGCGCGCCGGGACCGCAGCGCGCGCGCCTTCTGCCGGTTGCCGCAGCGCTCCATCGCGCACCAGCGGCGCTGCCCCGGCCGCGAGGTGTCCACGAAGACCAGTCGGCAGTCGTGCGCGCCGCACTCCCGGATCCGGTCCGCGTACGGGCCGGTGAGCAGGTCGACCGCGTCCCGGGCGAACGTCGCGACCACCTGAGCGCCGGTCAGCGGCGTACGCCAGGACCGGTTGCCGTCGGGACCGGCCTGCGGGCTCAGCGGTAACCCGGCCGCGGCGTCGTTCACCACCGCCAGGTCCGCGGCGGGCGGGGCCTCGTCGCGGGTACGCGACTGCGCCACTCGCCAGAGCGCGTCGCGCAGCCGGCGGGCGGCGGCCAGGTCGTCCGCGTCGACGGTGACGGTGGCGGGGTCCAGGCGCAGCCGGGACACGGCCAGCCAGCCTGCGAGGTCGTCCGGCCGGTGCAGCACCTCGTAGCGGGCGAACGCGCCCGGACCGCCGGTGGTCAGCAGCTCCAGGCAGAGTGCGCCCGGGTCGAAGCGATATCTCGTGCCTTCGGGACTGATCAGGGTGAGTCCGCTTGCGCCGTCCGTCACGTAACCACTATAACTGGTTACACCAGCTGACCACGGAGGACACATGGCGCGGGACTGGAAACTCGTCATCGACTGTGCCGACCCGATCGGGCTGGCCCGCTTCTGGGCCGAGGCGCTCGGCTACCAGGTCGAGGACAACAGCGTGCTGATCGAGCGGCTGGCCGCCGCCGGTGCGGTGCCGCCGGAGGCGTACGTCGAGGTGGACGGCCGCAAGGCGTGGCGCGAGCTGGCGGCGGTACGCCACCCGGACGACCCGGTCGACCCGGCCAGCGGCACCGGGCTGGGCCGGCGGTTCCTGTTCCAGGCCGTCCCCGAGCCCAAGCGGGTGAAGAACCGCCTCCACGTCGACCTGCACGTCGGGCCGGAGGGGCGGGCGGCCGAGGTGAAGCGGCTGACCGCGCTCGGCGCGACGGTGCTCGCCGAGGTCGCCGACCGGGGCAGCGAGCACACCACGATGGCCGACCCGGAGGGCAACGAGTTCGACGTGCAGTGACCGCTCAGCGCGGCAGGTACGCCGCCCGGACGGCGAGCAGCCAGCGTTCGACGATCTCCTCGTCCGGGCGCTCCGGCAGCGGCGAGCGGGTCCGGTCGAACTCCGCCTCGGCGGCCGCCACCAGGGCCTGCGCCTCGTCCAACGCGCCGCCGGCGACCCGTTCGCCGAACGCGCGGAACCACTCCGGGTCGGCGAGGCGGATCTCCAGCACGCCTGTCGCGTACAGCGTCCGGCCCTGGTGCAGCAGCCGGGCCAGGTGCCGGGCGTGCTTCGCCGAACGCCGTCGCCCACCGCTGTCCGCCGTGGCGGCGGCGAGCTTGCGGAACTGCTGTGAGGCGTACCCGAGGTAGGCGTCGCGGACCCGCGGCGCGCTGAGAAACGCCGAGCGGATCGCGATCAGCTCCTCGCCGAATCCGGTACGGGTCTCGTAGCAGTCCTCGGGCAGCCACATCAGCTCGGTGGCGGTCGGGTTGCCGCTCAGCGCCAGCAGCGCGTACTTGCGGGCCTCGTGCAGCGTGACGTCCGGGTCGGTGGTCACCACCGACTCGCGGGGCGGGCGCAGGCCGTGGAACGCGACTGTGGGCGCGGCGAACACGCCGATCCGGTCGGTGTCCGACCCGGGACCGGCCAGCCCGTACGCGACCGAGCCGACGATCCCGGACAGCAGCAGGTGCATACCGGTGATGATCGCCCATTCGGTTCGTTCGGGAAACCGGACTTCCGCTGTCAGGTATCGCTGACACGGTGATCCCATGAACTCACCACTGACCGGAACTGTCGCGCTCGTCGCGGGCGCGACCCGGGGCGCCGGCCGGCAGATCGCCGTGCAGCTCGGCGCCGCCGGGGCCACCGTCTACGCCACCGGCCGCACCACCCGGGAGCGCCGCTCCGAGATGGACCGGCCGGAGACGATCGAGGAGACCGCCGAGCTGGTCACGGCCGCCGGAGGCACCGGCATCGCCGTCGCCGTCGACCACCTCGACCCCGAGCAGGTACGCCGCCTGGTCGAGCGGATCGACGCCGAACAGGGCCGTCTCGACGTGCTGGTGAACGACGTCTGGGGCGCCGACCCGCTGATCACCTGGGAGAAGCCGGTCTGGGAACAGCCGCTCGACGCCGGTTTCCGCACGCTGCGGCTGGCCGTCGACACGCACATCATCACCAGCCATTTCGCGCTGCCGCTGCTGATCCGCAACCCGGGCGGCCTGGTCGTCGAGGTCGGCGACGGCACCAAGGAGCACAACGACAGGGAGTACCGCCTGTCGGTCTTCTACGACCTGGCGAAGGTGTCGGTGAACCGGCTCGGCTTCAGTCAGGCCCACGAGCTGGCCCCGCACGGCTGCACCGCCGTCGCGCTCACGCCGGGCTGGCTGCGCTCGGAGGCGATGCTCGAACACTACGGCGTCACCGAGGCCACCTGGCGCGACGCCGCCAAGACCGAGCCGCACTTCGTCATGTCGGAGACGCCGGCGTTCGTCGGTCGCGCGGTGGCCGCCCTGGCCGCCGACCCGGACCGGGCCCGCTGGAACGGCCAGTCGCTGGACAGCGGCGGCCTGGCCCAGGTGTACGGCTTCACCGACGTCGACGGCAGCCGCCCGCACTGGGCCCGCTACTACGAGGAGGTGGTAAAGCCGGGCAAGCCCGCCGACCCGGACGGCTACCGCTGACCGTCTGACGGCGGATCGGTGTAGAGCGCCGCCGCGCGGCGGGTCGCCTCGGCGAAGCGCGCCCGCAGCCGCGGCGGCGCCAGCACCTCCACCTCCGGGCCCAGCGCCAGCAACTGGGTGTACGCCACGTCGACCGACTCGACCGGCAGCCGCAGCGCCAGCCGGCCCTGCTCGTCCGGCGGCCCGGCCGCGTCCACCGCCTCGGTGTAGACGAACGGTGCGTCCACCAGGTACCGCAGCGCCCGCAACCCGGCCGGGCCCAGCCGCACCGTCACCCGCTCCCGCAGCAGCTCGCGCAGGAACGCGCCGGCCTGCTCCCGCCAGTACGCGCCGAGGTCGAAGTCCTCGTCCCGCTCGAACCCGTCGGCGCCCACCTCGACCGCCACCACCCGGTCCACCCGGTACGTCCGCCAGCCGTCACCGACCCGGCCGACCAGGTACCAGACCCCGTTCTTCAGCACCAGCCCGTACGGCGCAAGCGTGCGGGTCACCTCCCGGTCCCCGCGCCGGTAGCGCAGCTCCACCATCCGGTCCCGCCAGACCGCCCGCGCCAGCTCGGCGAGCGTCGGCGGCGGCGCGGTCTCCCGGAACCAGCCGGGCACGTCCAGGTGGAACCGCTGCCCGGTACGCGCGGGCGCGTTCCGCAGGCTCGGCGGCAACGCGGCCAGCACCTTCAGCTCGGCGGCGGCCACCGAGTCGGCAAGTCCCATGTCCCCTGCGGGTCCGGGCAGCCCGGCCAGGAACAGCGCCTCGGCCTCGTCCCGGCTCAACCCGGTCAGCCGGGTCCGGTAGCCGCCGAGCAGCCGGTAGCCGCCGGCCCGGCCCCGGTCCGCGTACACCGGGACACCGGCGGCGGAGAGCGCCAGCACGTCCCGGTAGACGGTCCGCTCGGACACCTCCAGCTCGCGGGCAAGCTCGGCGGCGGTCATCGTCTCCCGCGACTGGAGCAGCAGCACAAGCGAGATCAGCCGGGACGCACGCACCCGCCCATTGTGGTGCACCGGCAGATTAGGCTGTGCCGTCGTGAACGCCTCCCGTACGATCGCGCCGGTCACCGGCGCGGCCACCCGCTTCCTCGGCGGTGCCGGGCTGCTGCTGCGCGGCTTCGGCATGTACGTCCGCAGCCCGAAGCTGATGCTGCTCGGCGTGATCCCGGCGCTGATCACCGGCGCGCTCTACGTGGCCCTGTTCGCCACGCTGCTCTACTTCGTCGACGACCTGGCGGGCTGGCTCACCCCGTTCGCCGACGACTGGTCGTCGCCCTGGCGCGGGCTGCTGCGGGTCGCCGCCGGGCTGGCGGTGGTCGGGGTCGCCGGGCTGGTCGGGGTGCTCACGTTCACCGCCGTCACGCTCGTCATCGGCGACCCGTTCTACGAGGCGATCTCCGAGCGGGTCGAGGACCGGCTCGGCGGCACCCCCGGCGCGGTCGACGTGCCGTTCTGGTCCTCGCTGCGGCGCAGCCTCGCCGACTCGCTGCGCCTGGTGGCGCTGTCCGCGCTGATCGGCGTACCCCTGTTCGCCGCCGGTTTCATCCCGGTGGTGGGACAGACGGTGGTCCCGGTGGTCGGTGCCCTGGTGGGTGGCTGGTTCCTGGCGCTGGAGCTGGTCGGCGCGCCGTTCTACCGGCGCGGGATGCGGCTGCCGGACCGGCGGGTGCGGCTGCGGGCCGACCGGCCGACGGCGCTCGGTTTCGGGGTGGCGGTCTTCCTGTGCTTCCTGATCCCGCTCGGCGCGGTGCTGGTCATGCCGGCCGCCGTCGCCGGGGCCGCGCTGCTGGCCCGCCGCTCGCTGGGCCAGCCGATCGAGGAGAGCTGAGATGGACACCGTCCTGATCGAGGGGGACATCACCGCGCAGCAGGTCGACGCGATAGTCAACGCCGCCAACTCGTCGCTGCTCGGCGGCGGCGGAGTGGACGGCGCGATCCACCGGCGCGGTGGACCGGCGATCCTGGAGGAGTGCCGCGCGCTGCGCGCCTCCCGCTACGGGCGCGGGCTGCCCACCGGCCAGGCCGTCGCCACCACCGCCGGCAACCTGCCCGCCCGCTGGGTGGTGCACACGGTCGGCCCGGTCTTCTCGCCGCGCGAGGACCGTTCGGCGCTGCTGCGCGACTGCTACGCCAACAGCCTGCGCATCGCCGACGGGCTCGGCGCGACGAGCGTCGCGTTCCCGCTCATCTCCGCCGGGATCTACGGCTGGCCGGTCGAGGACGCGGTGGCGCAGGCGCTCACCGTGCTGCACGCGGCCACCCCGGAGCACGTCACCGAGGCGCGGCTGGTGCTGTTCGGCGCCGACACGTACGCCGCAGCGGTGCGGGTGGCCGCCGGGCTCAGCTGAGCGTGCGCCGGCACGACCACTGGCTGTCCACCGGCCGGTAGCCGAGCCGCTCGTTCACCGCCAGCATCGGCGCGTTCGCCTCGTCGTTCGAGGTGTACGCGGTGCGTACCCCGCGCGCGGCGGCGGTGTGCAGCGCGGCCTGCTTGGCCAGCCGGGCCAGCCCTCGCCCCCGGTACGCGGGCAGCGTGCCGGTGAAGTCCGACCACATCCGGTCGCCGTCGCGCTTCACCAGGCTCAGCGCGACCAGGTCGCCGTCCACCTCGGCGAGCGTGCTCGCCTCCCGGTCCAGCCCCGGGTTGTCCCAGCACTCGTGCCGCCACAGGTCGAAGCCGAGCGAGTCCGTCGGCACGTCCCCCGGCTCGTCCCGGGACGCCTCGGCGTCGACCCGGTGCACCTGGCGCGGGTCGAGCCCGGCGGCGGACACCAGCCGTACGCCCGGCGGCGGCTGCGGCATCGGCGGGGCGGTGCTCAGGTCCAGCGCCGAGTAACGCAGCTCCCGGCTGGGTGTGAAGCCGTGCCGCTGCGCGAACGGCAGCGACTCGGTACACGCGTGGGTGAGCACCCGGGTGGTCCCGAGCGTCCGCAGGTGGTCCAGCGCGGTCTCGAACAGCGCGGTGCCGGTGCCCCGGCGGCGGTGCTCCGGATGGACGTGCAGCAGGGCCATCTCGCCCACGCCCGGTGTCGAGGTCTGCGTGTTGCGGTACGCCGACACCCAGCCCACGACCTGCCCGTCCGCCTCGGCGACCCAGGCCGCCCAGTCCTCGCCGGGCGGTGGTTCGGCGATCATGCGGTGGGTCGACTCGACGCCGCGCACCAGGTACGGGTAGACGAGCGAGCGCAACGCCACCACGGCGGGCGCGTGGTCGGGGCGCGCGGGACGGATCTCGGCTCCACTCATCCGGCGGACCCTAGCCCCGCCGCCGCCCGCCCGCGACCGGATAATCAGCGTGACCGGATGATCACGCGGACTCGCGCAGCACCAGCTCGGTCGGCAGCACCAGCGCCTGCTCGACCTGCTCGCCCGCGGCGATCCGCAGCAGTTGCCGGGTCATCGACCGGCCCAGCTCCACTATCGGCTGCCGCACAGTGGTGAGCGGCGGCTCCGTGTACGCCGCCGTCTCGATGTCGTCGAACCCGATCACCGCCACGTCCTCGGGCACCCGCCGCCCGGCCTCCCGCAGCGTGCGCAGGGCGGCGTGCGCCATCAGGTCGGAGGCGGCGAACACGGCGTCCAGTTCCGGGTCGGCGGCGAGCAGCTCCCGCATCGCGGCGGTGCCGGACTCGCGGGTGAAGTCGCCGTACGCGACCAGCTCCGGCAGCCCGGCCTCGGTGATCGCGGTGCGGTAGCCGATCAGCCGTTCGATCCCGGCGACCATGTCCTGCGGCCCGGCGATGGTGGCGATCCGCCGCCGACCGCTCGCGATCAGGTGCCGCACCGCAGTGCTCACGCCGCCTTCGTGGTCGACGTCCACGTACGGCACGTCGGCGCCGTCCAGCGGCCGCCCGCTGCACACCACCGGGATGCCGAGGCGGGCGAGCCGGCCGGGCAGCGGGTCCTCGCCGTGCAGCGAGGCGAACAGCACCCCGTCGACGTGCCGCCCGGTGGTGTACCGCTCGACCCGTTCGTGCCCGGCCGGCGAACCGGCGAGCATCAGCACGAGCTGCTTGTCCGCCGCCTCCAGCTCCTGTGCCGCGCCCCGGATGATGCCCGGGAACACCTGGTCGTCGGAGAAGACCCGGGTGGCCGCCTCGGGCATCACCAGCGCTACCGAGTCGGTCCGCTGGGTGACCAGGCTGCGGGCGGCGAGGTTCGGGACGTACCCGAGTTCCTCGACCGCCCGGCGTACCGCCTGCCGGATCGGCTCGGCGACTGTGGTCGAGCCGTTCACCACCCGGGAGACGGTGGCCCGGGACACGCCGGCCAGCCGGGCCACCGCCTCCAGGGTCGGTCGCTGTGCCGTCGTCATCCCCGTAACCACCACCTCGTCACAGCCCGTTCCGGGCGATCACCTCCTGGTACCAGCGGGCGCTGTGCTTTGGTGTGCGCCGCTGGGTCAGGTAGTCGACGTGGACGATCCCGAACCGCTTCCGGTAACCCTCGGCCCATTCGAAGTTGTCCAGCACCGACCATACGAGATAACCGCGCAGGTCCACGCCGCGGGCGATGGCTTCGTGTGCCGCGCGCAGGTGCCCGTCGAGGTAGGCGATCCGGTCGGCGTCGGCCACCCCGCCCTGCTCGTCGAGGTCATTGTCGGGGAAGGCCCCGCCGTTCTCGGTGATCATCAGGGGTAGTCCGGGATAGTCGGCCGCGACGCGCTCCAGCAGCCGGGTCAGCCCGGCCGGCTCGATCGACCAGCCCATGTCGGTCAGCGGCCCGGCCGGCGGCAGGAACTCGACGGTCCCGGCGGTCCCCGGGTACGCGTCGCCGCCCGCGCCGCCCGCACGCCCGGCCACGTAGGTGGGCGCGTAGTAGTTCAGGCCCAGCAGGTCCAGCGGCGCGGCGATCAGCTTCTCGTCCCCGTCCCTGACGAAGTCGGGCGTGACGATCCGGCTGACGTGGGCCAGCACGTCCGCCGGGTAGCCGCCGCCGGTGAGCGGGTCCAGGAAGATCCGGTTGTGCAGGCCGTCGACCAGCCGGACCGCCTCGGCGTCGGCGGCGCTGCCCGCGTCCGCCGGCTGCACGTCGGCCAGGTTGAGCGTGATCCCGAGCGTCTCCGCGCCGGCCGCGCGCAGCGCCCGCGCCGCCAGGCCGTGGCCGAGCAGCAGATGGTGTACGGCCCGGAACGCGTCACCGGCGTCGCGGCGTCCCGGCGCGTGCACCCCGGAGCCGTACCCGAGGTAGGCCGAGCACCACGGCTCGTTGAGCGTGGTCCAGGTGCGGACCCGGTCGCCGAGGCGGCCGTGCACGGCGAGCGCGTACTCGGCGAAGTGCTCGGCGGTCTCCCGGACGGTCCAGCCGCCCCGGTCCTCCAGCGCCTGCGGCAGGTCCCAGTGGTAGAGCGTGACGATCGGGTCGAGGCCGGCGTCCAGCAGCGCGTCGGTCAGCCGGTCGTAGAAGTCCAGCCCGCGCGGCTCCACCGGGCCGGTGCCGTCCGGCCGCACCCGGGGCCAGGACACCGAGAACCGGTACGCCCGCAGCCCCAGCTCCGCCATCAGCGCGACGTCCTCGGCGTACCGGTGGTAGTGGTCGCAGGCCACGTCGCCGGTGTGACCGGCGAACACCGCGCCCGGCGTACGGCTGAAGGTGTCCCAGATCGACGGGCCGCGACCGTCGTCGCGGGCGGCGCCCTCGATCTGGTACGCGGCGGTGGCCCCGCCCCAGACGAAGCCCTCCGGGAATCGGACGTTGCTCATGCCTTGACCGCACCTTCCATGATCCCGCCGATGATCTGGCGGCCGAAGACGATGAACACCAGCAGCAGCGGCAGCGTGGCGATCGCAGTACCGGTGAACACCTGCGACATGTCCTGGTAGTACCCGTCGGAGAGGGCCCGCAGCGACAGCTGCACCGTCGGGTTCTCCGGGTCGTTCAGCACCGCGTACGGCCACAGGAAGTCGTTCCAGGTGGTCATGAACGTGAGCAGGCCGAGGACGGCGGCGGCCGGGCGCAGCGCGGGCAGCACCACGTTCCAGTAGATCCGCGCGGTGTTGCAGCCGTCCATCCGGGCCGCCTCGATCAGCTCGGTGCTCACCGCCTGGCCGGCGTACTGGCGCATCATGAACACGCCGAAGCCGGTGACCAGCGCCGGCACGATCACGGCGGGCAGCCGGTCGTTCCAGTTCAGCTTCGTCATCAGCAGATAGAGCGGGATCACGCCGAGCTGGGTGGGGACCATCATGGTGGCGACGATGACCAGCAGCAGCGCGTTGCGCCCGCGAAAGCGCAGCTTGGCGAACGCGAACCCGGCCAGCGTGGAGAAGAACACCACCGAGATCGTGACGGTGGTGGCCACGATGGCCGAGTTGATCAGGCCGGTCAGGAAGTACGCGTCGGTGTTGTCGAACAGCCGGGCGATGTTGGCGCCGAGGTTGCCGCCGGGGGTGAGCGGCGGCGGCACCTGGCCCATCGTGTCGCTGGTGCGGCTGGCCACCACGAACATCCAGTAGATCGGGAAGATCGACAGGACGGCCGAGAGGGTCAGCGCCAGGTAGGTGAGCCGGCTTGCCGACCAGAGGCGGGTCATCGGGAGACCTCCTTGCGGGAGCCGCCGCCGAGCCGGCGCAGGAGCAGGACGTTTATCGCCGCGACCACGGCGATGAGCGCGAACAGCAGCCAGGCGACCGCCGATCCGTAGCCGAAGTTGTAGTGCGGCGCGAAGGCGTTCTCGAACATGTACATGGTCACCGTCTGCGACTCCCGCAGCGGCCCGCCGCGGATCGCGTTGGTGCCGGAGTTGAACATCCGCGGTTCGGTGAAGAGCTGGAGGCCACCGATCGTGGAGATGATGACCGCGAAGATGATCGTCGGCTTGAGCAGCGGCACCGTGATGGACCAGAACTGGCGGGCCCGGCCGGCGCCGTCGATCGCCGCCGACTCGTACAGGTCGCGGGGGATGGCCTGCATGGCGGCGAGGAAGATCAGCGCGTTGTAGCCGGTCCAGCGCCAGTCGACCATCGTGGAGATGGCGACCCAGGCGGCGAACCGGTTCGCCTTCCAGTCGATCGCGCTGATCCCGACGTGGTCGAGCAGCCAGTTGATCATGCCGAACTCGCGGCCGAACAGCACCGCGAACACGATCGCCACGGCGGCGGTCGAGGTGACGTTCGGGATCAGCACCGCCATCCGCCAGGTCGTCCGGGCCCGCAGCTGCCGGTTGAGCAGGTTGGCCAGCCAGAGCGCGGCGAGCAGCTGGGGCACCGTGGAGATCACGAAGATGCCCAGCGTGTTGACCACCGAGTGCCAGAAGTCCGAGTCGGCGAGCAGCTGCGTGTAGTTGTCGAAGCCGATGAACGGGTGCTCGGCGCCGAGCAGGTCCCAGTCGTGCAGCGAGACCCAGAACGTGTACGCCAGCGGGTACGCCCCGAAGACGCCGAACAGCAGGAAGAACGGGGCGATGAACAGGTACGGCGAGTACTTGGTGTCGATCCGGCTGAGCCGGTTGCCCAGGCCGGGACGGGTGGGGCGGGGTGCCGGTGCGACCGGCGGGCGGGCGTCGAGCTGGACGGCCATGACCCGGGACTCCTTTCCGCCGTGCGGGCGGCCCCCGTGGCCGGGTGGCCGCCCGCACGCGCTGCTCGGGTTACTTGGCGGCGGCCTTCTCGGCGTTGGCGACCGCGTCGGTCCAGCCCTGCTCCGGTGAGCGCTTGCCCAGCTCCACCGAGCGGACGGCGTTCTCGACCTCGGTGCGTACGGCCTGGTTCTTCGGTCCCATGTAGACCGGCTTCAGGCTCTTGGCGCCCTCGGCGAAGATCTTCCCGACCGGCGCCTCGGAGAAGTAGGCGTTCTTCGAGTCGATGATCGCCGGGTCCTCCAGCGCCTGCGGCGAGGAGGGCAGGGGACCCTTCGCCTTGAACGCGCCGATCTGACCCTTGGCGCTGGTCAGGAACTTGGCCAGCTCGATCGCCTCGGCCTGGTGCTTGCTCTGCTTCGGCACGGCGAGGAACGAGCCACCCCAGTTGCCGCCGTTGCCGGGGATCTGGGCGATGTCCCACTTGCCCTTGGCGCCGGCGCCCGCGTTGCCCTCGATCACGCCGGTCATCCAGGCCGGGCAGGCGATGGTGGCGAACTTCGACTGCTTGAACGCCGACACCCACTCCTCGGACCAGGAGCCGTACTTGCCGGACAGCCCCGAGTCGATGATGTCCATCGTGGTGTCGTACGCCTGCTTCACCGCCGGGTTGCTGCCGACGACCAGGTTGTTGCCGGTGTCGTAGTAGCTGTAGCCGCTGCTGTTGCCGGCGGTCTGGAGCAGGATCGTGTTGAACGTGTTGGTCGCGGCGTCCAGGAACGACGCGCCCGTCTTCTTCGCGGTGAACTGCTCACCGACCTTGATGTAGTCCTGCCAGGTGGGCCAGAGCTTGGACACGGCCTCCCGGTCGGTGGGCAGACCGGCCTTGGCGAACAGGTCGGTGCGGTAGCACATCGCCATGCCGCCGACATCAGTGCCGAGGCCGATGAGCTGCTTGCCGTCGGCGGTGAGCCCCTGGTTCCACTTCCAGTCGAGGAAGTTGCCCTTCAGGTCGGCCGCGCCGTGGTCGAGCAGGTTGACGAAGTTCTGCGGGTTGGCCTTGTACTCGACGAGCAGGCCCTCCTCGATGGCGACCACGTCGCCGGCGCCCTTGCCCGCGGCGAGCCACTGGGTGAGCTTCGGGGAGTACTCGTCGAGGTTGCCGCCGGTGCCCCGCTCGACGATCTTCACGCCGGGGTGGCTGGCCATGTACTCCTGGTAGAGATCGGCGTAACCGAACTGGCCGAAGACGTCGACGGTGAGCGTTATCGGCCCGTCGGCGGCGGCATCGTCACCGCCGCCGCAGGCGGTGGTGCCGAGCAATGCGGTGGCGGCGACCAGGGCCACCGCCGCCAGGCGGCGGCGCGTGAAGGTGAGCATGCTGTCCCTGACCTCTCGGGTCGTCGAAAAGGGTGGTGGAAGGCGGTTCCGGAACTAAGAGAGCGCTCTCACGACAGCGTGGTGGAGGGTCCCGGACCTTGTCAAGAGAGCGCTCTCAGAGCTGTCCGAAAAGAAACGGAGAGGGGCGGCCGCCGCCCCTCTCCGTCCGGTGCCCGTCGTCAGCCGACCCGCAGGCCCCCGAGCAGGGCCGGGTCGCCCGCCACGTCCAGCGCGTCGAAGCTGATCCGCCCCATCAGCGCCAGCAGCAGATCGCTCGCCGTACCGGACACCTGCGCCCGCGCGCGGTGGTCGTCGTGGTCGAGGATCGTCGCGGTGTCCAGCAGCGCGACCCCCTCACCCCGCAACCGCAGGTACCACTCCTGCGCCGCGTCTGTCGCATTCAGCTGCACCACGCCGCGCCACTGCCCGGGCTGCACCCGCCGACCCGCCGGCAGCCAGGTGTCCAGCACCTCGCTCACCCCGTCGGCCGCGAGCTTCGCCTCGATCGGATCACCCGCACCGATCGCGAGCTGGGCGTCCCAGCGGTGCACGGCCGTCTCGTGCGCCATCCGGCGCGGCCAGAAGGCTGCCTTCTTCGGCTGGGGCGCGAAGTTCCAGGCCGGCGCCTCCGGATCCGTCGCCTCCAGCAGCGCGGTGAGCCGCTCGTACTCCTGCGCGTACCACTGCGCCGCGGTCAGACCCGCCGGCGGCTCCGGGTCGTGCCGCTCCGGGCGCGTGGCGCCGCCCGTGGACAGCACGGTGCCCGCCCAGACGTACACACGGGTCAGGTGATGAGCGAGATCGGTGACAGTCCAGCCGGGACAGGACAGCACGGGTGTCTCGGGCGGCGCCTCGGCCACCGCCGCGGCGAAGGCGGGGCCCTCCGTACGCAGCGCGCCGATCCAGAAGTCCTTCGTGTGGTGCAGTCTGCTCATCGCCATCCTCCCGGGGGTGACCGGGCCACCAGTGGGTGCTCCGGCTACCCCTCAGCCTAGGGTGAAAGGCGTGTCAGACGTCTACGCCGAACCGGCTACTGCCGGTGACCCGACCGATCCGGCCACCCTGGCGCGCTACACCACGCTCCGGCTCGGCGGACCCGCCGGGCGGCTGGAGACCGCCGAGAACGCCGCCCAGATCGTACTAAAGGTGCAGGAAGCGGAAGCCCGAGAGCAGGCCGTGCTGGTGCTGGCGGGCGGCAGCAACGTCGTGATCGGCGACCAGGGCTTCCCCGGAACCGTCGTGCTCGTCCGCTCCCGGGGGTTCCAGGCCGTCGCCGAGGACGGCGACACCGTCACGGTACGTGTCGAAGCCGGCGAGCCGTGGGACGACCTCGTCGCCGCCACCGTCGAGCGCGGCTGGTCCGGGCTGGAGTGCCTCTCCGGCATCCCGGGCTCGGCCGGCGCGACCCCGATCCAGAACGTCGGCGCGTACGGCCAGGAGGTCGCCGAGACGATCGTCGCCGTCGAGGCGTACGACCGTACCCGCCGCGAGGTGGTGCGGATCGCCGCGGCGGACTGCGGATTCGTCTACCGGGGCAGCATCTTCAAGTACAGCGACCGCTGGGTGGTGCTCACCGTCGACTTCCGGCTCACCCGCTCCCCGCTGTCCGGCCCGGTCCGCTACGCCGAACTGGCCCGGGCGCTCGGCGTCGAGGTGGGCGACCGGGTGCCGCTCGCCGACGCCCGCGCCACGGTGCGCAAGCTGCGCGCCGGCAAGGGCATGGTGCTCGACCCCACCGACCCGGACACCTGGTCGGTGGGCTCGTTCTTCACCAACCCGGTGCTGCCGGGCGAGGTGTTCGAGCAGATGCGGGAACGCGCCGCCGACGTGGGGGAGCCGCCGCACTGGCCGGGTGCCGACGGCGCGGTGAAGGTCAGCGCGGCGTGGCTGATCGACAAGGCCGGGTTCGGCAAGGGATACGCGGGCCCGGAGGGCGTCGCCATCTCCAGCAAGCACACGCTGGCGCTCACGAACCGCTCCGGCACCGCCAGTACGGCCGCGCTGGTGGCGCTGGCGCGCGAGATCCGCGACGGCGTCCAGTCCCGCTTCGGCGTAACCCTCCACCCCGAGCCGGTCCTCATCAACTGCACCATCTGACCCATCCCCCCACCCTCGCCCGCCTCGCCCCCGCGATCTTGCACTTCCGGCCCTCGGTTTGGGCGGTTTAGCCCGCTTTGCCAGGGCAGCAAGTGCAAGATCAACCTGTCGGGAGAGGGTTCGGCCGAGATCAGGGCTCCACGGGGAGGGTGGTTTTCGCCGATCTTGGAGTTGTGGCGCCTCGAATGCCCGATAAGCGCATTTCGCGAGGCGCCACAACTCCAAGATCGGCGGCTAAACGGCTGGCGGCCAGCGGACAGCGGGCGCGGCGGGTGATGAGCGCGGGGGGCGGGGCGAGGGCGGCGCGGTCAGCGGGGGGCCACGGCGGGCCAGGGGAGCGTCAGGTAGCCGTGGCGCCAGGTGCGGGGGGTGTCCTGGATCGGCCAGCCTGACTCCTTCACCGCCTCGACCGTACGCAGCCAGCGCTGCCGAGGACCGAACGGGGCGTAGCCGGCGGCGGAGCGCCAAGCCTGTTCCAGCGCCTCGATCAGGTCGTGGACGCGTTCACCCGGCACGTTGCGGTGGATCAGCGCCTTCGGTAGCCGCTCGGCGAGCGTGGCAGGGCTCTCCAGCGTGGTCAGCTTCGCCGACAGGGTGAGGGTGCGCGGTCCGGTGGCGTCGAGCAGTACCCAGGAGCCGAGCCGCCCCAGCTCGTCGCAGGTGCCCTCGACCAGCAGCCCGCCCGGGGCGAGCCGCCCGGTGACGGTACGCCAGGCGTCGGCCACCTCGCTCTCGTCGTACTGGCGGAGCACGTTGAAGGCCCGGACCAGCGCGGGACGCAGTCCGGCCAGTTCGAAGCCGCCCCTGGCGAACGTCAGCCCGGGCGGGTCGGCGGCCGGCAGGGCGGCGGCGACGCGTACCGGATCGATCTCCAGGCCGACCACCCGCACGTCCGGGCGGACCTCGGCCGCGAGACGGGCCCGCAGTTCGACCGGGGTGACCGGGGTGGCGCCGTAGCCCAGGTCCACCACCAGCGGGTCGGCGGCGGCGCGCAGCGCGTCGCCGCAGGCCTCGACGATCCAGTTGTCCACCCGCCGGAGCCGGTTGGGGTTCGTCGTGCCCCGGGTGGCCACGCCGAGCGGACGTTCCATCAGTGCCTCCGGGTCAGCGACTGCGGGGCTCGCAAGACCGGCTCACTCCTCGCGCTTCACGCATCTTTAGGGTTCGCGACTGCGGGGCTCGCAAGACCGGCTCACTCCTCGCGCTTCACGACGTCCGGTGCACCTTGTGCTGCGCGGCCTGGGCCAGCGGGCGCACCACGAGCCGGTCGATGTTGACGTGCTGCGGGCGGGTCGCGCACCAGGCGACGCAGTCGGCGACGTCGTCGGCCACCAGCGGTTCGGCGACTCCGGCGTAGACCGCCTCGGCCCGGTCGGTGTCACCGCCGAAGCGGACCAGGCCGAACTCCTCGGTCTTCACCATGCCGGGGTCGATCTCGATCACCCGGACCGGGCGGCCGCACAGTTCCAGCCGGAGCGTGCCCGCGATCGCGGTCTGCGCGTGCTTGGCGGCCGTGTAGCCGCCGCCGCCCTCGTAGACCACGTGCCCGGCGGTGGAGCTGACGATGACGACGGTGCCGGCGCCGGAGCGCTCCAGCGCCGGGAGCAGCGCCTTGGTGACGCGCAGCGTGCCGAGCACGTTCACGTCGTACATCCATTGCCAGTCGCCCACGTCGGCGGTCTCGACCGGGTCCAGGCCGCGGGCGCCGCCCGCGTTGTTCACCAGCAGCGTGACCGGCCCGGGGGCGGCCTCGGCGGCGGCGGCCAGGCCGGCCACCGACTCGTCCGAGGTCACGTCGCAGGCCACCGCTGTAGCCGCGCCGCCGGCCGCCTCGATCTGGGCGACCAGCGCGGCCAGCCGGTCGGTACGCCGGGCGGCGGCCAGCACGTGGAATCCCTCGGCGGCGAGCCGGCGGGCGGTGGCCGCGCCGATCCCGCTGGACGCCCCGGTGACGATGGCGACTGAAGTCATCCGGACATTGTCTCCCGTCCCCGGGCCCTGCGGCGGGATGAGGTCCGTCACGCCCGGGACCCGGCGGAAAGCATTTCCGTACCCCGATGGGGAAGATGACATCCGGCACACGGGTTGACCGAGAAGCGCCGGTCGTGCGGGACGGCATCAACCGTGACAGAGGGAGCGGACGTGGCGGATTTGCACACCGGTGTCGGTCGTCAGCGAGGTGCCCTTCCGTGGCCGCGGCCCCGCCGTATCGCCACCCTGTCGGTGCACACGTCGCCGCTGCACCAGCCCGGCACCGGTGACGCGGGCGGCATGAACGTCTACATCCTGGAGGTGGCCCGGCGGCTGGCCGAGGCCGACGTCGAGGTGGAGATCTTCACCAGGGCCACCGCCGGTGACCTGCCCCCGGTGGTCGAGGTGGCGCCCGGGGTGTCCGTCCGGCACGTGACCGCCGGGCCACTGGAGGGGCTGACCAAGGAGGAACTGCCGGGTCAGCTCTGCGCCTTCACCGCCGGGGTGCTGCGGGCCGAGGCGGCCCGCCCGCCGGGCCACTACGACCTGATCCACTCGCACTACTGGCTCTCCGGCCAGGTCGGCTGGCTGGCCAAGGAGCGCTGGGGCGTACCGCTGGTGCACACCGCGCACACCCTGGCGAAGGTCAAGAACGCGCGCCTGGCCGCCGGGGACCGTCCCGAGCCGAAGGCCCGGGTGATCGGTGAGGAGCAGGTGGTCACCGAGGCGGACCGGCTGGTCGCCAACACCCGGGTCGAGGCCCGCGACCTGCTCGACCGGTACGCGGCCGAGCCGGACCGGGTGGCGATCGTGGAACCCGGCGTCGACCTGGACCGGTTCCGTCCCGCCGCGGGTGACCGGGACGCCGCGACCCGGGCCGCGCGCCGCCGGCTCGGCCTGCCGACAGACGGGTACGTGGTCGCGTTCGTCGGCCGGATCCAGCCGCTGAAGGCGCCGGACGTGCTGGTGCGTGCCGCCGCCGCGCTGCGTGAACGGGATCCGGCGCTGGCCGACGAGCTGACCGTGGTGATCTGCGGCGGGCCCAGCGGCAGCGGCCTGGACCGGCCCACCGCCCTGATCGAGCTGGCGCACGCGCTCGGCATCGCCGACCGGGTGCGTTTCCTCCCGCCGCAGACCGGCGCGGACCTGCCCGCCCTCTACCGCGCCGCCGACCTGGTCGCGGTGCCGTCGCACAACGAGTCGTTCGGGCTGGTCGCGCTGGAGGCCCAGGCGTGCGGCACGCCGGTGCTGGCCGCCGCCGTGGGCGGCCTGGTGACGGCGGTACGCGACGGCGTCAGCGGCATGCTCATCGACGGGCACGACCCGGTCGACTGGGCCCGCGCGCTGGCCCGGCTGCTGCCCGATCCGGTACGCCGTGCCGCGCTGGGCCGCGGCGCCGAGCGGCACGCCCGGGACTTCTCCTGGCACCGCACCGCCGCCGGCCTGCTCGCGGTCTACGGGGAGGCGATCACCGAGCACCGGGCCCGGCTGGCGCGGCGGCTCGGCGAACCGGCCGCGCTGTGCTCCTGGTGATCTCCACCGGCCACCGGGCGGCCCCGGTACGCCGGTCGTAGAGTGGGTGCGATGAGCCGCAGGAGTGAGGTCGCCGCGCTGATCGAGTCCGTCTGCGCGGAGCGCGAGCTGGAGTGGGAGTCCACCGGCGAGACGTCGTACGCGGTGACGCTGCCCGGCACGCACAAGCTCAAGACGATCTGCAACCTGATCGTGGGTGAGCACGCGCTGCGGGTCGAGGCGTTCGTGATGCGCCAGCCGGACGAGCGCCGCGAGGAGCTGTGGGCGTGGCTGCTCCAGCGCAACGCCCGCATGTACGGCGTCTCGTTCTCCATCGACGCGGTCGGCGACGTCTACCTGACCGGCCGGGTGAACCTGGCCGGGGTGGACGCCGACGAGCTGGACCGGCTGCTCGGTTCCGTGCTGACGTACGCGGACGAGTCGTTCGACAGCATGCTGGAGATCGGGTTCGGCACCGCCATCCGCCGGGAGTGGGAGTGGCGGGTCAAGCGCGGCGAGTCGACAGCGAACCTGGCCGCGTTCGCGCACCTCTTCGAGCCTTCCGCCGCTGCCGGATCGTCCGCCGGAGGTTCGGAGCCCTCCTGACGGGTATGCCGCCCCGCGCGGTGCGGAGCACTGGGACCCACCGCGGGCCGAGGACGGACTGTCGAGGAGCGTGTCCCATGGCTCAGCGCAACAGCTCAGGTCGCGGCACGACTGCGACCCGGATCAAGCGGCAAACCGGCAATCAGACGCCGAACACCCCGAGGGTGTCGGAGTCGGCGATCTCCCGGATGAAGGTGGACGACCTCCGCAGCCAGCTCAAGCGGCGCGGGGTCTCCGGGATCTCCGCGCTGCGGAAGCCGGAACTGGTGAAGACCCTGGCGCGGGCGATGCGCGGGGAGGGCGGCGCCGCCCGGCGGAGCACCGGCCCGGCCGGTCGGCCGTCGGCGACCCGCAAGAGCACCGCCGCGAAGAAGACCACTGCGGCGAAGCGGACCACGTCGGCCCGCCGGAGCGCCACGTCGCCGGCGAAGGCCGCGCCGGCCGCACGCGTCACCGGCGCCAGGGCCAAGGCGACGGGTACGCGCAAGGCGGCCACCGCCCGCGCCAAGGCGACCTCGTCGCGGGCGAAGGCGATGCCGGCTCGGGCCAAGGCGGCTCCGGCTCGGGCGAAGGCGGCTCCGGCTCGGGCGAAGGCGGCCCCGTCGAGGGCGAAGGCGGCCCCGTCGAGGGCGAAGGCTGCTCCTTCGCGCGCCAAGGCCGCTCCTTCGCGCGCCAAGGCCGCTCCTTCGCGCGCCAAGGCGGCGCCGGCTCGGAAGGCGTCGTCCGCCCGGGCCCAGGGGGCACCGACCCGTGGCCCGGCGTCCAGCCGGTCGATCGGGTCGTCGCAGCTCATCACGTCGCTCGCGGACCGGCCGGAGCGTCCGGGCCGGAGCCTGGTCACCCGTAACCACGAGGTGATCCAGCGCTGGGCGCGGGCGCGGGGTGCGAAGCCCGCCACCATCGCCGGCACCGAGCGCGAGGGCCGGGCCGGAGTACTGACGTTCAACATCCCCGGGTACCGGGAGAGCAGCCGGATCCGCGAGATCACCTGGGACGACTGGTTCCGCACGTTCGACCTGCGGCGGCTGAACCTGATCTACCAGGAGCAGATGCGGGACGGCCGGCAGAGCAACTTCTTCCGGACCGAGAACCCGAATCGCGAGGACGGCTGAGGTTTACGGGAATGGCCGACGGGAACGCCGTGTTTGCCACTCCAGGGACGACGACACGGACAGCCGGGTTTCCGACACGGGTGCTGTGACGGGCAAGACAGCGTTCTGGGTTGAATCCGGAATCCGGGCGAACTAACTTTATTGCACCGCGTCACGCTTGTTTACGTTCGGGGGAGCGGTGGATCGATCAGATCCGCGCAGGCGAGACGCGAAGATCGGGTGGAGCACGCCGTTGGGGGACGGTGCCACCCGTGGAACCGGCGGCGCGAGCGGGCGACGCTTACGGGGGTGAGTGTCGCCCGCCGCCGCCGGGCGTACGGTACGAGCGCCCATCTCGACGGGGGTCGGGGTGGGCGCTCTGCCGTTGCCTCCCCTCAGTGGGCGGACCTGACCGGTTCCGCCGCCGCCGCCCGCAGCGCGGCCACCCGCCGTTCCCGGCGCGGCCCGGCGAGCAGGTGCCCGGCGGCGGCCAGCAGGCCGAGCGCGCCCACCACCAGCCAGTGCCGCTCGCCCAGGTGTTCCAGGCTGAGCCCGCCGAGCGCCGGTGCCACGAACGACGCGGCCGGGAACGTCAGGTAGAACACCGACTGGTAGCGGGCGCGCAGCTCGGGCGGCGCGAGGTCGGCGTTGATCTGGGCGTTCGGCGGCGCGGCGAGCATCTGCCCGACCGTCCAGACCACCGCTGCGCCGAGGTAGAGCGGCAGCCCGTCGGCCACCGTCAGCGCGCCGAACCCGAGCGCCATCAGGCCGGTGGAGACGGCCAGCACGCTCGACTTCCGGTACGGCTCGATGAGCCGGGGCACGAACAGCTGCCCGGCCACGATTAGCGCCCCGCCGAGCGCCACCACCAGCCCGTACGCCGATGGGCGCAGACCGTCCTCGCGCATCGCCAGCGGCATGATCGTGGAGGTCTGCATGGTCAGCACGGCCAGCAGGAACGTCAGCCCGACGAACACCAGGAACGTGCGGTCGGTGAGCGCGGTGTGCAGCCCGGGACGGCGTCCCACCACCGCCCGTGGCGTGAGCGCGGGCCGCCGGGTGAGCGTCTCCGGCACCTTCAGCGCGATCACCACCGCCGCCGCCAGCGTGGCTCCGGCGTCGACCAGGAACAGCGCCGTGAAGCTCGCCTCGGCGAGGATGCCGGCCAGCAGCGAGGCCACCGCCATGCCCAGGTTGAACGCCCAGAACTGCAGGTTGAACGCGCGGGAGCGGCGCGCCTCGGGCACCACGTCCACGATGGCGGCCACGAACGCCGGGCTGGGCATCGAGTGCGCCACCCCGACCAGCGTGGCGAGTACGGCGATCGCCGCCAGGTGCGTGCTGAACGCCAGCGCCGCCATCAGGACGGCGGCGGCCAGGTGGGCGGCGAGTAGCGTGGCCCGCCGGCCCCACCTGTCGGCCAGGACGCCGCCGAGCAGCGTGCCGGCCGCACCGCCGATCCCGTACGCGCCGACCACCAGGCCGGCCAGCGACGGCGGGGCACCCCGCGCGGCGGTCAGGTAGAGCGACAGGAACAGCAGCGCGAACGCGCCGGCCCGGTTGATCAGCAGGCCGGACCAGAGGTACCAGAACGTGGCCGGTAGTCCGCCGGCCGTGTCGTCCCACCAGCGCCGCAGGCCGTGCACCAGTCCTCCAGGAAGGTTTCCTTACCGATTCCTTCCCGTACCGTATCCACCCGCCTCGGGGCGGCTGCGTCGGGGCGTACTCAGGAACCGGACCGGACCGGGGCGGCGGGTGCGGTGGCCGCGGCCTCGCCCGCCTCGGGCGCCGGGGACGCGGTGGCGGTGACCGGCGTGACGGGCGTGCCCACGGCGCGCAGCGCGACAGCGCGGCGCTCCCGGGCCGGGCCGGAGATCAGGTGGGCGACCGCCGCCACGACGCCGATGCCCGCGCAGCCGAGCCAGAGCGCGCTGTTGCCGGCGTGCTCGCGGACCAGGCCGCCGAGGATCGGCGCGGCGGCGCCGGCGAGCTGCCAGGACAGCGAGAAGACGCCCTGGTAGCGGCCGCGCAGCGCGGCCGGGGACAGTTCCGCGATCAGGGTGGCGTTGGACGGCGAGTTGAGCATCTCGCCGAGGGTCCAGATCAGCACGGTCAGGCCGTAGAGCCAGACCGTGTCGGCGAGCGCGGTGAGCCCGAACCCGGCGCCCATCACCAGCGACGCGAGCGCCAGCACGTGCGAGCGGCTGCGGCCCTTGATCAGTCGGGGTACGAACAACTGGCCCACCACGATGAGCACGCCGTTCAGTGCGATCACCGAGCCGTACGTGGCCGGGCTGAGCCCGGAGTCGCCCATGGCGATCGGCAGCATCGAGATGTGCTGGAGGAACACCAGCGCGGCGAGCAGGTTGAGCGCGACGAAGCCGAGGAACACCCGGTCGGCGAGGATGGTGCGCAGCGCCCCGGCCGGTGCCGGCATCCCCTTGACCGGGAGCGCGGTGACCGGGCCGCGGGTCTCGCCGACCTTGGCGAAGATGATCAGTGCGGTCACCAGTGTGGTGGTCGCGTTCACCAGGAACAACAGCAGGTAGCTGCCCTGGGCGGCGAAGCCGGCGAGCACGGCGGCGCAGGCGAAGCCGAGGTTGATCGCCCAGTAGTTCAGCGAGAAGGCGCGCAGCCGGTCCTTGTCCGGCACCACGTCGACCATCATGGCGCCGAAGGCGGGGCGGGCCGCCTCGGCGAACGCGCCGAGCAGCAGCGCGCCCACCGCGACCGCCCAGAGCGGGCGGGCGAAGCCGAGCGCGATCATCATGCCGGCCGCGCCGACGTGCGCGACGAGCAGCGTGGGCCGCCGTCCCCAGCGGTCGGTCAGCGTGCCGCCGATGGTGGTGCCGACCGCGCCGCCGGCGCCCCAGAGGCCGATCACCAGCCCGGCCTGGGCGGCGGAGAAGCCGCGTTCCTGGGTCAGGTAGATGGCCAGGAAGATCAGGACGAACGAGCCGAGCCGGTTGATCAGCGTGCCGGCCCAGAGGTACCAGAACGTCCGTGGCAGGCCACCGACTGTGTCCTGGAACCAGCCCCGTACCGTCCGCATCCCGACGCCCCCCGAATGGTAATGACCGACCTCTTTAATGCGCCTTACAACCTAGTGCCGGGCCGGAGCCGTGGTCATCAGGTTTTCCACGTGGTGGTCGTCACCACAGGTCGCCGCGTGTCCGCCCGCGTCGTACGGCAGGATGATCGGCATGACTGCGAGCGAGGGGCCCACCGTCGGGACGCTGGTCCTGCTGCGGCACGGCGAGAGCGACTGGAACGCCAAGAACCTCTTCACCGGCTGGGTCGACGTCGACCTGACCACCAAGGGGGAGACCGAGGCGCGGCGCGGCGGCGAGCTGCTGCGCGAGCACGGCCTGCTGCCGGACGTGGTGCACACGAGCCTGATGCGCCGAGCCATCCGCACCGCCGAGCTGGCGTTGAACGCCGCCGACCGGCACTGGATCGCGGTGCGCCGGTCGTGGCGGCTCAACGAGCGCCACTACGGCGCCCTGCAGGGCAAGGACAAGAAGCAGACCCTCGACGAGTACGGCGAGGAGCAGTTCATGCTCTGGCGCCGCTCGTACGACACGCCGCCGCCGCCGATCGACGACGCGGACGAGTGGTCGCAGGTCGGCGACCCCCGGTACGCGCTGCTGCCGACCGAGCTGATGCCGCGCACCGAGTGCCTGAAGGACGTCGTCGAGCGGATGCTGCCCTACTGGTACGACTCGATCGTGCCGGACATCCTGGCCGGCCGGACGGTGCTGGTGGCCGCGCACGGCAACTCGCTGCGTGCCCTGGTCAAGCACCTCGACCAGATCTCCGACGAGGCGATCGCCAAGCTGAACATCCCCACCGGCATCCCGCTGCGCTACGACCTGGACGCCGACCTGCGTCCGCAGGTGCTCGGCGGGACGTACCTGGACCCGGAGGCGGCCAAGGACGCCGCCGCCGCGGTCGCCAACCAGGGCCGCTGACACGGCGTGGGCGGGGCCTCCCCCGAGGCGGCCCCGCCCACGGTTCTCAGCCGGACGTCGAGCCGGTGATCAGGTAGACCACGTGCTCGCCCGCGTTCACCGCGTGGTCGGCGAAACGCTCGTAGAAGCGGCCCAGCAGCGTCGCGTCGATCGCCGTCTCCACCCCGTACGGCCAGTCGTCGCCGAGCAGCACGCCGAACAGGCTCTTGTGCAGGTCGTCCATCGCGTCGTCGTCGCTGTCCAGTTCGGCGGCCACGTCCGCGTCCGGCTTGGCCAGCACCGAGCCGATCTTCTCGGCCATCCGGTCGGCGATCCCGGCCATGTCGGTGAAGACCGGCCGCAGCTCCGCCGGCACCGCCGGGGACGGGTGCCGGCGCAGCGCCGTCTTCGCCACGTGGTCGGCCAGGTCGCCCATCCGCTCCAGATCGGCTGCCACGTGCAACGCGGTGATCATCGCCCGCAGGTCGGAGGCCACCGGCGCCTGCCGGGCCAGCAGGTCACAGACCCGCTCCTCCACGTGCCGGTAGAGGTCGTCGATCTCGGCGTCCCGCGCGATCACCGTCTCGGCGGCCGTCCGGTCGGCGGTGAGCAGCGCCTTGGTGGCCTGCCGCATGGCCGCGCGTACCGCCTCGGCCATGTCCACCAGCAACTGGCTGACAATCTGCAGGTCGGCCCGGAACTCGTCGCGCATCGTCACTTCCTGGGGTCGGTGGCCGCCACCCCGAGGGGTACGGCAGGAGCAGGTGCGCGCCCCACGCTAGGCCGAACGGTCGGCACCAGGGTGAACGCGGATGAACGACGCTGGGCCCGCAGGTGAACTTTGCCGAAAGCGAGAGTGGTTCGTCCCTTTGTGCCCGATACCCGGGTTAACAATGACCCTACGATCGCCGGGTGGAATGGGCGGTGGCCGTCGTGGTGGCCGGAGCGCTGGTGACCGGGCTGGTCGCCGGGGCGCTGCTGTCCGGACCCGTTGACGAATGGCGGCGCCGCCGGGCGTCGCGGGGCGGCGGGACACTCCGCCGTGACGCAGGGAGGGCGACGATTCCGGACGAAGCGCAGGGGGGCCTATCCGGGCTCGGCCGCAAGACGATCGACTCGCTGCGCGCGGGCGTGGTGGTGCTCGGCCCGGACGACGTGCCGGTGCTGGTGAACCCGGCCGCCCGGGCGATGGGTCTGCTCCGTACCGGGGCGACGCCGGGGTCGATCGCGGCGCACCCGTTGATCCGTACCCTCGCCGGGCAGGTCCGCCGCACGGGCGTGCGGCGCGAGATAGAGCTGGACCTGCCGCGGGGTCGCGACGGCGGCGGCGACAACCCGCTCGGCGTGCACCTGCGGGCGATGGGACTGGGCTCCGGCTACATCTCGATCGAGGCGGTCGACGTCACCGAGTCGCACCGTCTCGCGCGGGTACGCCGGGACTTCGTCGCGAACGTCAGCCACGAGCTGAAGACGCCGATCGGCGCGCTGCAGCTGCTCGCCGAGGCGCTCGTCGACGCCACCGAACCGGCCGCCGACGGCGCGCCCGACCTGTCCGAGGACCTGGTCGCCGCGCGGCGGTTCGCCGAACGGATCCAGCACGAGTCGACCCGGCTCGGCCGCCTCGTGCAGGAACTGCTGGAACTGACCCGCCTCCAGGGCGCCGAACCGCAGCCCGCGCCCGAGCCGGTCTCGGTGGACTGGGTGCTCGCCGAGGTCGTCGACCGCACCCGCACCGCTGCTACCGCGCGCCGGGTGGAGATCGCCGTCGGCGGGCAGCGGGGCCTGACCGTGTACGGCAGCGACAGCCAACTCGCCACCGCTGTGGCGAACCTGGTGGAGAACGCGATCAACTACTCCGGCGAGGACACCACGGTACGGGTGACTGTCACCGGCACCGACGAACACGTCGAGATCGCCGTGGCAGACCAGGGCATCGGTATCGCCCCGAACGAGGTCGACCGGATCTTCGAGCGCTTCTACCGGGCCGACCAGGCTCGCTCCCGGTCCACCGGCGGCACCGGCCTGGGCCTGGCCATCGTCAAACACATCGCCAGCAACCATGGCGGCCGGGTGGACGTGTCGAGCACCCTTGGTGGGGGGTCGACGTTCACTCTCCGGCTGCCCGCACGCCCCCCGGACGACCTGGAGACGACACTCGCCTCCGCTGGGATCGAGGCCGGCCCGGCCGAGCTCCGGCAGGTCTGACCACAGGAAAGGAAACACCCGTTGAGCCGCGTACTGGTGGTCGAGGACGAGGAGTCGTTCTCCGACGCCCTGTCCTACATGCTCCGCAAGGAGGGGTTCGAGGTCTCCGTCGCCGCGACGGGCCCCGCCGCCCTCACCGAGTTCGACCGGACCGGCGCCGACATCGTGCTGCTCGACCTGATGCTGCCGGAGATGTCCGGCACCGAGGTCTGCCGGCAGCTCCGCCAGCGCTCGCACGTGCCGATCATCATGGTCACCGCGCGGGACAGCGAGATCGACAAGGTGGTCGGGCTGGAGATCGGCGCCGACGACTACGTGACCAAGCCGTACTCGCCGCGTGAACTGGTCGCCCGCATCCGGGCGGTGCTGCGCCGGCACAGCGCCGAGTCGAACGAGACGGGCGCGCCGACGCTCGCCGCCGGCCCGGTCCGGATGGACATCGAACGGCACGTGGTGACGGTCGGCGGCGCCGGGGTGCAGCTTCCGCTCAAGGAGTTCGAGCTGCTGGAGCTGCTGCTGCGCAACGCCGGGCGGGTGCTCACCCGGGGTCAGCTGATCGACCGGGTGTGGGGCGCCGACTACGTGGGCGACACCAAGACGCTCGACGTGCACGTGAAGCGGCTGCGCTCCAAGATCGAGCCGGAGCCCTCTGCCCCGCGCTACATCGTCACGGTCCGAGGCCTGGGCTACAAGTTCGAGCCCTGATTCCGCCGCCGCGCGTCGAGCCCCTTTTCGCCGATCTTGGAGTTGTGGCACCCAGGATGCCCGAGTTGGCGCCGTTCGCGAGGTGCCACAACTCCAAGATCGCCGACCCCCGGGGCCTTTCGGGGGAGTTCTCGGGCCCCGGCCCCGCCGAGACCCTGAGTGCGCGATCTTGCACTTTGGTGCCCCGCAAACCGCGCGAATGGGGCGCGCGGAGGGCGCAAACTGCAAGATCGCGGGGCTCGTCGGCGGCCGCTGGTTGCGTCGATCATGAACTTGGCGGCGCTTGGTGTCCGTTTTGTCGGCGCTAACCTCATGATCAACGCTGTGCGGGTCTGGGAGGGCTTGTTCGGGGTGATCAAGGAGTTTGTGGTCTCGTGGGTGCCGGAAGGTGCCGGAAACTCCTTGATCATGGGGCGCAGGGCGAGGTGCTCGGCTGGGCTCGGTGAGGGAAGGCCGGCATGGACGAGCGTGCCGCGGTCGTCTCCATCGCCACCGCGTTGCAGGAGTCGAAGCTGGAGAACCTCGGCCACCTGGGTGACCGTAACGACCACGACTCGCAGGGCCTGTTCCAGCAGCGCCCCTCCAGTGGTTGGGGCACGGTGGAGCAGATCACCGACCCGGAGTACTCCACGACGGCGTTCCTGAAGGGTCTGAAGCAGGTCGACGGCTGGCAGGACATGCCGCTGACCAAGGCCGCCCAGACCGTCCAGGTGTCGGCCTACCCGGACCACTACGCCCAGTGGGAGCAGCAGGCCGCCGACCTCGTCGCCGAGCACTGGAACAAGTAAGAGATACGAAGGCCGGCACCCCGAACCAACGGGGTGCCGGCCTTCACTCGCTTGCGGGGTGCGGGGCGATCGGACCCTGGCGCTGCCGGGCGGCGCAGAGTTCGGCCAGCTTCGCGTACGCGGGCGCGCCGATCAGCGCGGTCAGCTCCGGCCCGTACGAGACGTACATGGGCTCGGCGCCGACGTGCGCGTCGGTGGAGGACGTGCACCACCAGTCGAGGTCGTGCCCGCCCGCGCCCCAGCCGCGCCTGTCGAACTCGGCCAGCGTGGAGATCAGCACCTTGGTGTTGTCGGGCCGCTTGTGCCACTCCTGGTCGCGGCGTACCGGCAACTGCCAGCAGACGTCCGGCTTGTACTCCAGCGGGTGCACCCCGTCGCGTAGCGCCTGGGCGTGCAGCGCGCAGCCGCCCCCACCGGCGAAGTCGGCGTCGTTGAGGAACACGCACGGGGCGTCCACGTCGCGGGTGGCGGTACGCCGGGCCGGCGTCTTGCCGTCGACGGTGTCGTTCTCGGTCCAGTTCTTGAACCCGCGCCGGAAGTGCTGCCACGTCTCCGGCGTCAGCCGCTTCACCGCCGCCCGGACGCGCTTCTCGTCGTCGGAGTCGGTGAAGAACGCGCCGTGCGAGCAGCACCCGTCGGCGGCCCGCCCGGCGATGATGCCGTGGCAGCCCTTGCCGAAGATGCACGTCCAGCGGGACAGCAGCCAGGTCAGGTCGGCGCGGACGACGTGCTTCGCGTCGGCCGGGTCGACGAACTCGATCCACTCCCGTGGGAAGTCCAGCCCGACCTCGCGGCTGCGCGGGTCCTCGGGGTCGTCCACCAGCACGTGAAGCTCGATCTGCCCTGTCACTCGGACCAGCGTACGCGCGGTGACCCCGCCCGGCCGTCGAGCCGACGAAACGTGTTGGCCCTAGGGTCTTCCCCATGCGACTGGGTGTCCTCGACGTCGGTTCCAACACGGTGCACCTGCTGGTGGTCGACGCCCACCACGGCGCGCATCCCTGGCCGGCGCACTCGGAGAAGGTGGTGCTGCGGCTGGCCGAGCAGATCGGGCCGGACGGCGCGCTCACCGACGGCGGCGCGGACGGCCTGGTGAAGGCGGTCGGAATGGCCCGGGCGGCGGCTGACGGGCTGGGCGCCGAGGATCTGCTGGCGTTCGCGACGAGCGCGGTCCGCGACGCCACGAACGCCGCCGACGTGCTGGCGCGCGTCCGCGACGAGACTGGCGTACGCCTGGAGGTGCTCTCCGGCGCGGACGAGGCGCGGATGACGTTCCTCGCGGTGCGGCGGTGGTTCGGCTGGTCCGCCGGCCGGCTGCTGGCGATGGACATCGGCGGCGGCTCGCTGGAGCTGGCCGCCGGCATCGACGAGCACCCTGATGTGGCGATCTCGCTGCCGCTCGGCGCGGGGCGGCTCAGCCGGGAGCGGCTCGCCGTGGATCCGGCCGGCACGGCGCCGCCGTCGGCCGAGGCCGTGGAGGAACTGCGGGCGTACGTGGACGCGCAGCTCGACCCGGTGGTGGAGCAGTTGACAGCGGTGGGCTGGGAGCGTCCGGTCGCCACCTCGAAGACGTTCCGCACGCTGGCCCGGCTGGCCGGCGCCGCGCCTTCGGGTGCGGGTCTGTGGGCGCGCCGCAGCCTGACCCGTACCGGGCTGCGGCAGGTGCTGGGGTTCGTGCGGCACATCCCGCCGGCCCAGCTGCCCGAGCTGGAGGGCGTCAGCGCGCAGCGGGCGCACCAGCTCCTCGCCGGCGCGGTGGTGGCGGAGGCGGTGATGCGCCGCCTCGACGTGGACTGCGTGGACATCTGCCCGTGGGCGCTGCGGGAGGGCGTCATCCTGCGCCGGCTGGATCAGCTCGCGCCGATGTGACCGTACGAGCGCTCTGGGTTGCTTTGCGGTTGCTCGTCCCGATGCTCGCTGGCGGTTGGAGCTACCCTCGAAGGCGTGACCTACCGCGTTCCGGTGCTCCTGTCCACGTCCTCGGTCTTCCCCGAACGGACCGCGGCGGCGTTCCAGCTCGCCGCCGAGCTCGGCTACGACGGCATCGAGGTGATGGTCTGGACCGACCCGGTCAGCCAGGACGCGGGCGCGCTGCGCGGCCTCGCCGAGCACTACGGCGTCCCGGTGCTGTCGGTTCACGCCCCGTGCCTGCTCGTCACCCAGCGGGTGTGGAGCCCCGACCCGTGGGAGCGGCTGCGTAAGGCCGCCGAGCTGGCCGAGACGCTGGAGGCGCCCACTGTCGTGGTGCATCCGCCGTTCACCTGGCAGCGTGACTACGCGCGCACCTTCGCCGACGGGCTCGACACGATCGCCGGGCAGTTCGGCGGCGTGCACTTCGGGGTGGAGAACATGTACCCGGTACGGATGGCGGGGCGGCAGTTCGTCCCGTACGCGCCGGGCTGGGATCCCACCGAGATCGGGTACGCCTCGTACACGCTGGATCTGTCGCACTGCGCGGCCTCGCACACGGACGCGTTGGCGATGGCCGACCGGATGGGTTCCGGGCTGGCGCACGTGCACCTGGGCGACGGCACCGGCGAGGGGCGCGACGAGCACCTGGTGCCCGGTCGCGGCGGGCAGCCCTGCGCGGAGATGCTGCGTTCGCTGGCCGGGCGGGGGTTCACCGGCTCGGTGGCGGTGGAGGTGACCACCCGGGGCGCGAAGAGCCGCGCGGTCCGGGAGGCGGACCTGCGGGAGTCGCTGGAGTTCGCCCGGGCCAACCTGACCGCGCCGTCACCCGTCGACGTCTGACGGGCACGCGCCGCCCCGGCCGCCGCTCGCACAGGGGCGGCCGGAGCGCCGGGGGTCAGCTCACCGGGGACAGCGGCTGCGCCGGGACGGCCTGCTCGCCGACGGCGGCGCGCTTGCGGGCCCGATGTGCCGCCACGTGGGAGCGGGTGGCGCAGCGCTCGGAGCAGAACCGCCGGCAGCAGTTGGACGAGGTGTCCAGGTAGACGTTGCCGCAGCGGTCGTCGGCGCAGACCCCGAAGCGGGCGCTGCCGTACTCGCACAGCCACACCGACAGGCCCCAGACCGCGCCGGCCAGGTATTCGGAGGAGACCGACGCACCCCGGCTGGTCACGTGCATGTGCCAGTCGGAGGAGTCGTGCCCGGAGATGCGTGGCTGCACCGGGAACGCCTCCAGCAGCGCGTTCAGCTCGGCGACCGCGTCGGCGTCCCGGCCCGAGGTGCCGTACTCGAAGACGTCCCGGAGGCGCTTCTGGGCCCGCCGGAAGATCGCCAGGTCCCGTTCCGCGACCTCGTCGCGCATCCAGCCCTGCTCGTCCGAGAAGACGGCCCGCAGGCCGTCCAGGTCGTCCAGCCGGGCGTTGACGAGCTCGACCCCGGTCCGGGCGTACGCGTCGAAGTTCACGACACCAACGGTAGACGACTCAGAGCACACGCGGTGCGTCGATGTAGTGGGGCAGGAACCGCGCGTAACCGTCAGTGATGAGGCTCTCGCTCTCGCGGACCCCGGCGCCTGCCGACTCGCCGTCCACGATCCAGCTCCCGAGCACCGTCCGGTTGCCCTCGAACTCGGGCAACGCGCGGAACTCCTGGAAGCAGAAGCCCTCGTCGCCGTAGATCCCCGGGTTGGTGATCTCCGTGTCGCCGGTCACGATGCGTACCGAGCCGCCCTCCCGGCCGAGCAGCGGCTTGGCCACGTACTCGGTCATGCCGCGCGGCGAGTCCAGGTACGCGGGCAGCAGGTAGTCGTGCCCCGGGTACATCTCCCAGAGCACGGCGAGCAGCGCCTTGTTCGACAGCAGCAGCTTCCACGCCGGCTCGATCCAGGTGGTGGGCGTGCCCGGGTCGAGCGCCGGCCGCCCGTACGGCTCGGCCAGCATCCACTCCCAGGGGTAGAGCTTGAAGCAGGTGGTGATCGGCCGGTCGTCGGCGTCGACGAAGCGCCGCCCGTCCCAGCCGACCTGCTGGATCGGCATGAGCGTCACGTCCAGCCCGGCCTGGCGGGCCGTCTCGGCCAGGTAGCCGGCGGTGATCTGGTCCTCGCCCGACTCCTCCTCGGAGGACCAGAGCACGTGCGCCCGCGGCTCGTGCAGCCCGGCGCCGATCTTGGCCCAGGCGCCCACCAGGCGTTCGTGCAGGCTGTTCCACTGGTCCGCGTCCGGGCGGGTGTGCTCCAGCCAGTACCACTGCACGATGCTCGCCTCGACCAGGGCGGTCGGGGTGTCGGCGTTGTACTCCAGCATCTTCGGCGGCCCGCTGCCGTCGTACCAGAGGTCGAACCGGCCGTAGAGCGTCGGCGGGGACTCCCGCAGCGAGCGGGCGACCGCCTCGGCGGCCCACTCGGGGATGCCGAACTCGGCGTACCGGCGGCGGGCCACCACGTGCTCGGCGGCGGCCACCGACATCCGGTGCAGTTCCTCCGTGGCCTCCTCCAGCCGGAGCACCTCGTCGAGCGTGAACGAGTACGCGGCCGTCTCGTCCCAGTACGACATGATCTCGCCGTCGGGCAGCTCGGTGTCGACGTACACCAGGCCCTGGGCCCGGATGGTCTCGTCCCAGCCGGGGCGCGGAGTGCTCACCTCGCGGCGCACGTCAGCCGCCGCAGGAGGCGAGGTGGGTGCCGAACCCGCCGCGCTCGGGCAGCGCGGCGGTCGGGGCCGGTTCGCCGCGCGCGGCGGTGGCCGGCGCGGGCACGAGCAGGGCGACCGCGACGGTGTCGCCGCCTCCGCCGGCCGGCCCGAGCGCGCAGTCGTCATCGTCGTCGTCGTAACCGTTGTTGCAGCCGGAGAGCGCGAGGGCCAGCGCGGTCAGCGCGCCGAGCTGCACGGAGGCCGAGCGGAGCCGGCGCCGGGGGTGTCGTCGATCCACGTGAACGTTGTAGCCGATCCCCGCCAGCCGGGGGTGCCCGGCCCGGCCGCAGGAAGGGAGGGGACGGGCCTCGGACGCACCCGGCGGGGGCCCGGTGGTGAGCGTTACGCTCGGCTCATGCTCCGTTCCGTCATCCTCGCCGCCTCCCGGTCTTCCCAGGTGGAGCGGCTCGTCGCGACGGCCCCGTTCACCCGGGACGTCGTCCGCCGGTTCGTCGCCGGCGCCGCCACCGACGACGCGCTGCGCGCCACCCGCGAGCTGGTCGCCGACGGTCAAGCGGTCACCCTCGACTACCTGGGCGAGGACACCACCACCCCGGAGCAGGCGAACGCCACCCGGGACGAGTACCTCACGCTGCTGAGCCGCCTCGCCGCCGCCGGGCTCACCCCGGCCGCCGAGGTCAGCGTGAAGCTGTCCGCGCTGGGCCAGATGTTCGACGAGCAGCTCGCGTACGACAACGCGCGGGCGATCTGCGCGGCGGCCGACGCGGCGGGCACCACCGTCACGCTGGACATGGAGGACCACACCACCACCGACTCGACGCTGGACATCCTGGCGAAGCTCCGCAAGGACCACCCGTCGACCGGTGCGGTGCTCCAGGCGTACCTGCGGCGGACCGAGTCGGACTGCCGGGAGCTGGCCTCGGCCGGGTCGCGGGTGCGGCTGTGCAAGGGCGCGTACAAGGAGCCGGAGTCGGTGGCGTACCAGTCCGCCCGCGAGGTGGACAAGTCGTACGTGCGCTGCATGAACGTGCTGATGTCCGGCGACGGCTACCCGATGCTCGCCACGCACGACCCGCGGCTGATCGCGATCGGCGAGGACCGGGCGCGCTGGTTCGACCGCGACCCGGGCCGGTTCGAGTTCCAGATGCTCTACGGCATCCGCCCGGAGGAGCAGCAGCGCCTGGTCGGCGAGGGCTACACGGTGCGGACCTACGTCCCCTACGGCGACCAGTGGTACGGCTACCTGATGCGCCGGCTCGCGGAGCGCCCGGCCAACCTGGCGTTCTTCGGCCGCGCGGTGCTGTCGAAGAAGTGAGTCAGTCGTTCGACCAGGCCCGGGTGCACAGCACGAGGCGGTAGCCGTCCGGGTCGGCGAACGTGACACCCCACCTGTCCCAGTACGGGCCGGCGGAGACCCTGGTCCCGCCGGCCCGTTCCACTCTCGGGACCACCTCGTCGTCGGCGGGGCCGTCGAGGTAGAGCACGAACAGGTCCTCCCCGGTGGGACGCGGCTCGACCGCGAGCGTCGAGCCGCCGACCAGCTCCAGGTGCCAGCCGGCCCCGGGCAGGCCGAGCATCACCAGGTCGTGCTCGTCCGCGTGGCCGCCGTCGCTCCGGTAGAGCACGTCCAGGCCCAGCCCCTGCGTCCAGAACCGTTCGGCGGCGGCCAGGTCGCGGCTCGGGCGGGCGAGGCGTACGTGGGTGTCGGCGGTGATCGGCATGCAGGCGATCGTGCGACCTCACCTCGGGTTGAGGTCAAGCTTGACGAGCCTGGCTAATAGCCTTAGCTTCAAGGCTATGACAGTTAGCCAGGTGGCGCGGGACGGCGGCACTATCGCGTACGAGGTGCACGGGTCGGGACCGCTCGTGGTCCTCGCGCACGGCATGGGGGAGAACCGGGCTGCCTTCCGGCACCTGACGCCCCGGCTGGTCGCGGCCGGCTACCGGACCGCCTCGGTCGACGTCCGCGGGCACGGCGACTCCAGCCCGCACTGGCCCACGTACGCCCCGGAGCACGTCGGCGGCGACCTGCTCGCCGTGGTGCGGGCGCTCGGCGGCGAGCCCGCCACCCTGGTCGGCAGCTCGTCCAGCGCCGCCGCGATCGTCTTCGCCGCCGCCGAGGCACCCGACCTGGTCAGTGGCATCGTGCAGGTCAGCCCGTTCGTCGGCACGCCGAAGCCGAACCCGCTGATGCGTGTGGCGCAGGCGGCAGTGCTGCGCAGCCCTCGGCTGTTCGGGCTGTTCCACCGCACGCTGTTCCCCTGCGGGCGGCCGGCGGACGACGCCGCGTACCGCAAGGAGCTCGTCGCCAAGCTGCGCGGCCGGATGGCCGCGGTGCGCGGCGTGATCGCGCCGGCCGACCCGCACTGGACCGCCCGGGCGCCCGAGGTGCGCCGGCCGGTGCTGGTGCTGATGGGTACGAAGGACCCGGACTTCCCCGACCCGGGCGCCGAGGCGCGGGCCGCACGCCGGCTGTTCGCCGTGGCCGAGGCCCGGATGGTCGCCGACTCCGGGCACTACCCGCACGCCGACCAGCCCGAGGCCACCGCCGCCGACCTGGTCGAGTTCCTGGCGGTGACCGCGCGTGCCTAGGGCCGGCCTGACCCCGGCGACTGTCGTGCGGGAGGCCGCCGCGCTCGCCGACGAGGTCGGCTACGAGAAGCTGACCCTGGCCGCGCTCGCCGCCCGGCTCGGTGTCGCGCTGCCGAGCCTCTACAAGCACGTCCGGGGCGCGGACGCGCTGCACCAGAAGCTCGCGGTGCTCGCCACCGCCGAGATCGCCGACGTGCTCACGGCCGCTGCCGCGGGTCGCTCCGGCGGCGACGCGTTGCGCGCCGTCGCCGCCGCCTACCGGGAGTACGCACGGCAGTACCCCGGCCGCTACCCGGCCGCCCAGCGGGCACCCGACCCGGCCGACCCCGACCACCTGGCCGCCGGGCAGCGCGCGGTCGGCGCGGTCCGCGCCATCCTGCTCGGGTACGGCCTCGACGGCGACGCCGCCACCGACGCCATCCGGATGTTCCGGGCCGCCGTGCACGGCTTCGTCGCCCTGGAGGCGGCGGGCGGATTCGGGCTGCCCCGCGACACCGACCGTTCCTTCGGCGAGATGATCGCCGGTCTGGACCGCGCCTACCTCTCCTGGGAGAACCGATGAAGGCCCTGCTGCTGGGCGTGATCTTCCTGCTGGAACTGGCCCTGCTGGGCTCGGCCGGATACTGGGGCTTCACGCTCGGCGCCGGCTGGCCGGTACGCCTGCTGGCCGGGCTCGGCACGCCGCTGGTGATCGCCGTGGTGTGGGGCCTGTTCTGCTCGCCGCGTGCCGCGGTGACGCTGCCCGACCCGGCCAAGCTCGCCGTCCAGGCCGCCTGCTTCCTGACCGGCGGCGTCCTGCTGACCCTGGCCGGCCACGCGGCCCCCGGAGTGGCCCTGGTGGCCCTGTGGGCGGCCGACAAGACCGCGTTGACGCTGACCGGCACCCCGATCTGAGAGATCTTGGAAGGATTCGGCCCCTCCGGGGGCACTTTCCTACCAAGATCTCGGGGCGCGGCGGAACAGTGACGGGACTCTTTCCCGGAACGCCCGATTGGTCGTACCCTTCGCCGGTGACCGACGGCGACGAGCAGCCTCCCGGCCGGACGACGGACGGCGACGAGCCTCGCCCCGTCGATGCCGCCGCCGCGAGCGCCGACAAGGCGAGCACCGCCGACACGAGCACCGACGCCGACCGCGCCGCCGACACGAGCGCCGCCGAAACCAGCGCCGACGCCGACCGCGCCGCCGACACGAGCGCCGCCGCCGTCAGCGCTGACGACACCCCCGCTGACGACGCCGCCCACACCGCCGAGGCCGCCGCCGCCTCCGCCGAGGTGGACGCCGCCGTCGGCGTGCCCGCTCCGGCACCGGACGCGGCGTCGTTGCCGCACCCCGCCGCTGGTCCGGCGCCGTACCCCGTACCGCCGGCGCAGCCGGACCCGGCACGGACGCGGACGGTGCGGCAACGGCGGCGCTGGCTGCTCTGGACGGTGCTCGGACTCGCGCTCGGCCTGGTGGCGGGCGCGGTGCCCGGCGTACTCCTGCGGGAGTCGGCGCCCGACGCGGCCGGGCGGCCGGCCGCGAAGGGCGACCCGGGCACGGCGGCGCAGCGGCGGCTCGGCGAGCGGATGCTCGCGCTGCTGGACCGGCAGGCCGTCGCGCTGGTCGGCGCGGACCGGGCCGGCTTCCTCGCGGTCGCCGAGCCGGCGGCCCGGCCGGCGCTGAGCCGCCGGTACGCGGCGCTGCGGGCGCTGCGGGTCACCGTGTGGCGGCCGGCGGCCGACGGGGTGCCGCAGGCCGTCGAGGGGCGGCCGGGGGAGTGGCGGCAGACGGTGACTGTGGGCTACTGCTTCGTGGTGCCGGACTGCGCGCCGAGCACTGTGGAGCTGGGCGCGCGCTGGCGGCTGGCGGGGGAGGAACCCCGGCTGACCGCGCTGGAACCGTCCGAGGCGGACCCGGCCGGGGTACGGCCGTGGCAGGCGAACGACCTGGCCGTGACGGTCGGCAAGCGCGTGGTGGTGGCCACCACGGCGGCCCAGCGGCGCAA
Source organism: Micromonospora sp. Mcm103 (assembly GCF_024519755.1). Taxonomy (NCBI): domain Bacteria; kingdom Bacillati; phylum Actinomycetota; class Actinomycetes; order Micromonosporales; family Micromonosporaceae; genus Micromonospora; species Micromonospora sp. Mcm103. The sequence continues at coordinate 248,231 of NZ_JALJRJ010000005.1, read as the reverse complement.
GCTGCCCGGCCTGCTCGCCCAGGCCGAGACCGCGGCCCGGGCCGCCGACCGGTACGCGATCGGCGGCCGGCCGCCGGACCGGTACCTCGTCTACTACGCCGGGAAGGGCGAGTGGCAGCGCTGGTACGGCGGCGGGCGGCCGAAGTGGACGGCCGGTTACGCGGTGGGTGTCGGCGGTGGGCGTCACGACGTGGTGCTCAACGCCCAGATCGTCACCCCGGCCGGCCTGGACGACCTGCTCCGGCACGAGCTGACCCACGCCGCCTCGCTGCCCGACCGGGGCTACGCCGACCGCGCGGACTGGTGGCTGGTGGAGGGGCTGGCCGAGTACGCCGGTGCCGACGGCCAGCCGGTGCACCGCTACGACGGCCTGACCGAGGTGCGGGACCTGCTGCGCGGCGGGTGGTCCGGGCGGCTGGACGAGGTGGCGCCGGCCGACGACGCGAGCGACGACCGGGTCGGCGGCGCGTACGGCGTCGGCTACCTGGCCGTACGCCATCTCGTCGACAGGTACGGCGAGCAGCGGATGCTGGACTTCTACCGGGCCGTGGTGCACCAGGGAAGGACCCCGGAGCAGGCCGCCGACGAGGTGTTCGGCGACCAGTGGTCGATGCTGCACGACGACTGCGTGGCCTACGTGCGGGCCGTCGTCGGCTGAACGTCGACACCTGTCGACGGGTCGTAGCATGGGCCGGGTGGCCCGCACTCCCTCGCCGCGGCTGCCCGCGGCCCGCCGCCCCCGTCTCGTCACCGCGGTGCTCGCCGTCGTCGCGCTGACCGGCACGACCGCCGCGTCCTGCGGCGACGACGCCCCGGCGGTGACAGTCGCCGAGGTGGGCCGCGCGCCGGTGAGCGAGGTGATCGACGCCCCGGCCACAGTCACCGCGCGGGCCGCGGCCACCCTCACCGCACCCGCCGACGGCACGCTCGCCCGCCTGCGGGTGCAGCCCGGGCAGCGGGTGACCCGAGGGCAGGTACTCGCGGTGATCGACTCGCCGTCGGCCCGGGACCGCCTGGCGAAGGCGCGGGACGCGTTGCGCGCGGCTAAGCGGGCCGGGCGGGGCACCGGCACCGGCGACCTGGGCGGGAGCCGGCGCGGCACCGACCGGGCCGCCGACGAGGCGTTCGCCGCCGCCCGCGCCGCCGCCGGCAAGGTCGGCGACCCGCAGGTACGCGCCGCGCTGCTGCTCCAGGTCCAGTCGGCGCAGCGGCAGTACGAGTCGGCCGCCCGCGCCGCCGACCGGGCCGTGGCCCAGGTGCAGCGCGGCGTCGCCGGCCTGAACAGCGCCGTCGGCGCGTTGTCGGCCGCGCAACGACTCCAGGCCCAGCAGGCGTACGACCTGGCGAAGGCGACTGTGGACGCGTTGACGTTGCGCGCGCCGATCGCCGGTGTGGTGCAGCCGGGCGGCACCCGGTCGGCGGCACCGGCCGACCTGGCCGGGCTGCTGGGTGCGGCGGGTGGCGCCGGGGTGCCCGGTCTGGATCCGTCGGCGCTGGCCGGTGGCGGGCAGGGCGGCCCGCCGCCGGGGGTGGACGACGCGATCCCGGCCGGTGGCCGGGTCACCGCCGGCACGCCGGTGCTCACCGTGGTGGACATCGGCCGGCTCGGCCTGCTCGCCGAGGTGGACGAGACCGACGTGCTGCTGGTCCGGGCCGGGGTGCCCGCGTCGGTCGAGCTGGACGCGGTGACCGGCGCGACGTACGACGCCACGGTGCGGTCGGTCGACGTACTGCCGACCAGTTCGGCGCGGGGTGGCGTCACCTACCGGGTCCGCCTCGACCTGGGCGCCGGACGCCTCGGTGAGGCCGAGGCCGCCCCGGCGCCCCGCCCCGGCATGAACGCTGTCGTGCGGCTGCGGGTGCGGGAAGCAGCCGACGCGGTGGCGGTGCCGGCGTCGGCGGTGTTCTCCACCGACGGGCGGGACGCGGTCTGGGTGCTGCGCGACGGCCGGGCCGACCGGGTGCCGGTGACGGTGGGCGTGCAGGGGCAGGACCTGGTGCAGATCGTCGACGGCGTACGGGCCGGTGACCGCGTGGTGGTGCGCGGCGCCGACCAGGTGCGCGACGGCCAGGAACTGCGGTGACCGTACCGGCGGTCGAGGCGGTCGACGTCTGGCGCACGTACGAGCTGGACGGGGTCTCGGTGTCCGCGCTGCGCGGGGTGTCGCTCACCATCGACCAGGGCGAGTACGTGGCGGTGATCGGTCCGTCCGGCTCGGGCAAGTCGACGCTCATGCACCTGCTCGGCGGGCTGGACCGGCCCAGCGGCGGCCGGCTGGTGATCGGCGGGCGGGACGTGACCACGCTCACCGCGCCGGAGCTGGCGACGCTGCGCAACGAGACGATCGGCTTCGTGTTCCAGGCGTTCCACCTGCTGGCCCGGACGTCGGCAGTGGACAACGTGGCGTTGCCGCTGGTCTACCGGGGTGTCTCGGCGCGGCAGCGGCGGGAGCGGGCGGCGGCGATGCTGGGCCGGGTCGGGCTCGGCCACCGGCTGCACCACCGGCCCAACCAGCTCTCCGGCGGCGAGCAGCAGCGGGTGGCGATCGCCCGGGCGCTTGTGACCGAACCGGCGGTGCTGCTCGCCGACGAGCCGACCGGCAACCTGGACAGCGCCACCGGCGAGGCGGTGCTGGAACTGCTGGAACAGCTGAACGCCGAGTCCGGGGTGGCGCTGGTGATGGTGACCCACGACCAGGAGGTGGCCGCCCGGGCACACCGGCGCATCGCGGTACGGGACGGGCTGATCCGGTCCGACAGCCTTCATGATCGACCGCCGTCGGACGGCTCCGGCGTACCTGCGACACTGGACCCCGCTCCCAGCGCGGAGCCCCGGTCCGCGTCCGGAAGCGGCCCGGGGCACCCGCCCGGTGGCCCCGGTGGCGCCACCAGGGCCACCGGGCGCCTTCCGCGCGGCGGGGGCGACGCCGGATGAGGCTGGCCGAGGCGTGGCGGGGGGCGTCGGACGCGTTGCGGGCCAACCGGATGCGCAGCCTGCTGACCATGCTCGGGGTGATCATCGGGGTGGCCTCGGTGGTGATCCTGGTAGCCATCGGCACCGGCACGAAACAGCAGGTCGAGCAGCAGGTCGAAGGGCTCGGCTCGAACCTGCTGCTGGTGGTGCCGGGCCGGATCGAGGTGGGCACCGCGCCGGTGGTCTCGCCGCTGGACCTCAGCGACGCGGACGCCGTCTCCCGGGTGGTCGGCGACCCCGGCCGGGTCGCCGTCACGGTGGCCTCCGGCGCGACCGCCCGGGCCGGCAACCGGTCCGACTTCACCACCGTGCAGGGCGTCCTGGAGACCACCCCGTCGGTGTTCACCAGATCGCTGTCGCGGGGCCGCTACCTCACCGGGGCGGACGTGGACACCAGCCGCCGGGTGGCGGTGCTCGGCGACTCGGTGGCCCGGGCGCTCTTCCCCGACCGTGACCCGCTCGGCCAGCAGGTGACGCTGGCCGGGGTGCGGTTCCGGGTGATCGGCGTCTTCGCCCCGCTCGGGCAGAGCCTCGGCGTGGACCGGGACGACGAGGTGCACGTACCGGTGACGGCGGCGCAACGGCTCTGGGGCACCCAGCGCATCGACGGCATCGCGGTGAAGGCGCCGGACCGGGAGCGGATCGACGAACTCGGTGACCGGATCGTCGCGGAACTGTCCCGCCGGCACCCGGACACCGAGTTCAGCGCCGTCACCCAGCGGCAGATCCTCGGCGTGCTCGGCGACATCCTCGGCGTGCTGACCGGCGTACTGGCCGCCATCGCGGGCATCTCGCTGCTCGTCGGCGGCGTCGGTGTCTCCAACATCATGCTGGTCTCGGTACGCGAGCGGACCCGCGAGATCGGCCTGCGCAAGGCGGTCGGCGCCCGCCCCCGCGACATCGGCGTGCAGTTCCTGCTGGAGGCGGTGTTGCTGACCTCGGTGGGCGGCCTGACCGGGATGGCGCTGGGCGTGGGCACCGCGCTGCTCGTGGACGCGTTCTCGCCGATCCCGGCGGCGATCACCTGGTGGTCGCTGGCGCTGGCGTTCGGTGTCTCCGCGGCGGTCGGCATCGTCTTCGGCGTGGTGCCGGCGCAGCGGGCCGGACGGCTCGATCCGGTGGTGGCGCTGCGCGCCGAGTAGACGGCGGTCGCCCGGATCGGACGAGACACCCGTCCGGGCGAAAAAGCCCTGGTGGACATCGGGTGAACGGCTGCCTCGCCATGATCAAAGGGTGGAAGGGATCGCGCAGGTCACAGCCGTCCCGCTACCGTACTGGTTACACGCGCGTCGCTCGTCGAGGCGGGAACACCTGCCCGGTGACACGCGCCGGGCACGGGAATGGGTCGGTGAGCCATGGCCGGGTCGCAGTCCGACGCACGGCTGTCGGATGTCAGGTTCCTGACCGTCGCCGAGGTGGCGACGGTCATGCGGGTCTCCAAGATGACCGTCTACCGCCTCGTGCACAGCGGTGAGCTGACCGCGGTACGGGTCGGCCGGTCGTTCCGGGTGCCCGAGCACGCCGTGCACGAATACCTCCGGGGCGCCTTCCAGGAGTCCGCCTGAGCCCTCGGCGCACCGGTCCGCCGAGTGCGACGAAAAGGGGCATCGACGGGGGCGCGTTGGTCCTGCTGACGCACTCCGGTTAGGCTGGGCCACGACCGTGACCGCTCTCTGGTGTGCCCTGCCCACCACGCTGGTCCGGTCCGTTGTCCGCAAGCGGTCACGGCGCCACCCGTGGTGGTGCCGTCCGGTCCGCCCCGCACGTTGCATCGAAAGGCTTTCGTATGGGCTCGGTGGTCAAGAAGCGCCGCAAGCGCATGGCTAAGAAGAAGCACCGCAAGCTGCTGCGCAAGACCCGCGTCCAGCGTCGCCGTCTCGGCAAGTGACCGGGGCCGGGCAGCAGCCCGGCACCGGCACCACTTGCCAACTGTCGACCCTCGGAGGCTCAGGTGATCAGGCCGCGGACGTCCCGGCTCGATCCCGCCTGCCGCGCTAGGCGCACGACATGACCCCCGGTGACACCTCCGGTGCCCCGGGGGTCGTCGTCGTCACCGGGGTCGGCCGCTGGCTCGGCGCCCACGTGGCCGCCCGGCTCGCCGCCGACGAGCGGATCGAACGCGTCATCGGGGTCGACCCGGCACCAGCCAACCCCGAGCTGACCGACCTGCTCTCCGACGTCGAACGCATCCGCCTGGACCTCGACTCCCTCGGCGGCCTCCTGCACGACCTCGACGTCGACACCGTGGTGCACCTGGCGCTCGTCACCGCCCCCGACCCGCAGCAGGGCGGCCGGGCGGGGATGAAGGAACAGAACGTCATCGGCACCATGCAGCTGCTCGCCGCCGCGCAACGCGCGCCCCGGCTGCGCAAGCTCGTGGTCCGCTCGTCCACCGCCGCGTACGGGGTGTCGTTCCGCGATCCGGCCGTCTTCACCGAGGAGACCGAGCCGCGCGAGGTGCCGCGCGGCGGCTTCGGCCGCGACATCCTCGACATCGAGGGGTACGTCCGCGGGTTCCGCCGCCGCCGGCCCGACGTCACCGCGACGGTGCTGCGCTTCGCGCCGTTCATCGGGTACGCCGCCGACACCACGCTCACCCGCTACTTCTCCCAGCCGGTGGTGCCCACCGTCTTCGGCCGCGACCCGCGCCTGCAGTTCGTGCACTTCGACGACGCGCTGGAGGTGCTGCACCGGTCCGTCGCCGAGGACCACCCGGGCACGTACAACGTCGCCGGGCCGGGGGTGCTGTCGCTGTCGCAGGCGATCCGCCGGGCCGGCCGGGTGGCGGTGCCGGTGCTGGAACCGGGCCTGGCCGGGGTCGCCGCGATCGCCCGCAGTCTGGGCTTCGGCCGCTACGGGTTGGATCAGGTGGACCTCTTCGTGCACGGTCGGGTGGTGGACACCAGCCGACTGGAGCGGGAGTACGGCTTCACGCCCCGCTCGACCGCCGCCGCGTTCGAGGACTTCATCCGCGCCCACCACGGCGGCGTCGTGGTCACCCGCGATCAGCTCGCCGCCGCCGAGCAGTTGGTGCTGGAGAGCATCCGACAGGTCCGCTCGACCGTACGGGAGCGTTCGTGAGCAGCCCCGACGAGCGGCGTGACGGGCGCTTCGACGTACCGCTGGGTGTGCCGGATCCGGGCGCGGAGCCGGCGCGGCGCAACGGGCACCGCCGGGTGACCGCGCCGTCCGCCCGCCCGGCGGCGCCGCCGGACGAGCCGGACACCTCCGCCGACGAGCCGGGCGCCGCCGCCGGCGCGGGCGTGCCGGGCCCGGCCACGCTCCACCAGCCGGCGAAGAAGACGGTCGCCAAGAAGACCGTCGCCAAGAAAGCCGTCGCCAAGAAGGCGGTGGCGAAGAAGGCAGTGGCTGAGCCGACGGCCGGGAGCAAGCCGGCCGGTGAGACGCCGACCGGGCCGGCGGTGGCCGACCGGCCGGGGGACCACTGGGACCGCAAGGTGGCCCAGGGGCTGGCGTTCCTGCGGCGGCGGCTCGCCGGTGACTACGAGGTCGACGAGTTCGGCTTCGACCCCGACCTGACCGACGCGGTGGTCCACCCGCTGGTCCGGCTGCTCTACCGGGACTGGTTCCGCACCGAGGTCAGCGGCATCGAGCACGTACCGGACGAGGGCGCCGGCCTCGTCGTGGGCAACCACTCCGGCACCGTGGCGCTCGACGCGCTGATCCTCTCCACCGCGCTGCACGACCGGCACCCGGCGCATCGCTACCTACGGCTGCTCGGCGCCGACCTGGTCTTCCGGATGCCCGTCGTCTCCGAGATCGCCCGCAAGACCGGCGGCACCGTCGCGTGCAACCCGGACGCGGAGCGGCTGCTCGGCAACGGCGAACTGGTGGGCGTCTTCCCGGAGGGCTTCAAGGGCGTCGGCAAGCTCTACGCCGACCGCTACAAGCTCCAGCGCTTCGGGCGGGGCGGGTTCGTCTCCGCCGCGCTGCGCACCGGTACGCCGATCGTGCCGGTCGCGATAGTCGGCGGCGAGGAGATCTATCCGATGCTCGCCGACATCAAGCCGCTGGCCCGGCTGCTCAAACTGCCGTACTTCCCGGTCACGCCGACGTTCCCCTGGCTGGGTCCGCTGGGCATGGTGCCGCTGCCGAGCAAGTGGCTGATCGAGTTCTGCCCGCCCATCCCGACCGCGCACCTGCGTGACGCGGCGGACGACCCGCTCGTGGTGTTCAACCTCGCCGACCAGGTGCGGGAGACGATCCAGCAGACGCTGCACAAGCTGCTCGAACGCCGGCCGGACCCGTTCGGCCCCTGAGCCCGTTCAGGCGTCGCGGTGCCGGCGCCGGTGCAGCGCCAGGCCGGCCGTGACCGCGCCGGCGAGCAGCCCGGCCGCCGCGGTGGAGGGCACGGCGATGCGTACGGCCCGCCGCCCGGTGCGGAAGTCGCGCACGTCCCAGCCCCGCTCGCGGGCCTGCCGCAGCAGTGCCGGATCGGGGTTGACGGCCACCGCGCGGCCGACCGCGCAGAGCATCGGCAGGTCGTTCGCCGAGTCGCTGTAGGCGGCGCACCGGGTCAGGTCCAGCCCCTCCACGGCGGCGAGCTGGGTGACCGCCTCGGCCTTCGCCGGCCCGTGCATCAGGTCACCGACCAGTCGTCCGGTGTACGCGCCGTCGACCACCTCGGCCACCGTGCCGATCGCGCCGGTCAGGCCGAGCCGGGTCGCGATCACCCGGCCGATCTCGACCGGGGCGGCGCTGACCAGCCAGACCCGCTCGCCCGCGTCGAGGTGGCGCTGGGCGAGGCGACGGGTGCCGGCCCAGATGCGCGGCGCCATCAGCTCGTCGAAGATCTCGTCGGCGAGGCGTTCCATGTCGTCGACCCGCCAGCCCTGGACGAAGGCCAGCGCGGCCTCCTTGGCCTGCGACATGTCGCCCGCGTGTTCGGTGGCGAGCAGCCGGAACCGTGCCTGCTGCCAGGCGAACCGGGCCAGGTCGCCGGTGGTGAAGTACTTCCGGGCGGCCAGCCCGCGGGCGAACCAGTAGATCGACGCGCCCTGCATCATCGTGTTGTCCACGTCGAAGAACGCGGCGGCGGTGGGGTCGGGCGTGACAGTGGTCGCCGGCGCCGAGGGGGTCTCCGACCAGCCCGCGGTGTGCCCGTGCGCGTCGGTGCTGACGGTCACCTTCCGGCTCCCGGCCACGGCGACCTCCCTGCCTCGACGACGCGTACATGCTCCGAGTCGAGCGTATCCGGCACGGCGTGACGGCCGGGTGTCCGCCGGGAGAAGTGTGGCGCGGTAGGCGTCGACCGTTCAGCGGTCGGCCGGGCAGGTCGACGGAGCGGGCCCGAGCATGTCGCTGGCCTGCGGCGCGGGCAGCCCGCAGGCGATCGCCTCGCGGAGCGCGTCGGCGCGCTTGCCGGCCGCGTCGAGCAGGGACAGCGAGCGCCGGGTGCGCTCCCGGTCGGCGTGGTCGGGCCGGTCGAGCAGGCCGCTGACCACCCGGCGCTGGCCGGCGAGGAAGGTGTCCACCGCGTCCAGCGCCGCCGGGTCGGAGCGCTGCGCGGCGACAGTGGTCAGCAGGCGTACGCCCTGGCGGGTGTCCGCGTCCATGTCGTCCAGGACGGCGCTGAAGCCGAGCCGGTCGTCGCGGACCGAGGCGGCCTCGTCGAGCCGGGTGCGGGCGAAGTCGAGGAAGAGCTGCCCGCGGCTGATGTCCGAGCTGGCGAGCGCGAGCTGGGCGCGCTCGGTGGAGCGCTTCATGCCGTACAGGGCGTCACCGGGCAGCGCGTTCTCGCTGGCGGCGGAGATGCCGGAGAGGGCGACCGCCCCGGCCGCCACGCCGACCAGGATCGCGCCCCGGGCCCGCGCCCGGCGGCCGGTGATGGCGGGCAGCAGCGCGCCGCGTACGCCGGAGGTGCCGGTCTTGTCCGGAGCGCCGACGCCCTCGCGCTCGGCGGTGGCCACGAGCATCGCCCGCAGGCCGGTACGGAACTCGGCGTCCACCTCGACGTCGGGCCGCTCGGCGGTGATCCGGCGGCTCACCTCGACGAGCGCGGTGAGTTCACCGTCCGCCTTGGACCGGACGTGGTGCCGGCGTCCGCCGTTGGCCTCGTCGAGGAGTTGCGCGAAGCGCTCGGCTCGCCGACGGGAGAAGAGGTCGCTGTCCACCGCGGCACCCCCTCTCGCTGGTCACGGCCGGGCGGCCGTCGTCGTCACCAGCGACCGGTGGCAGCGTGTGGCCCGAAGCCGACCGGAACGGCCGACCTGACCCGCCGGACCGGGTGGCCCGGGGGACGCCGGGACAACCACTGGTCGCACCCGGAGAAACGGACCGCGCCGGTCGCCGGTTACGGCTGGGGCGGCGGCGAAATCACCGGGAGTGAGGGGCGGGGTGGGGTACGTCGGGCATGCGACACCGCCCGGCGAGCGTGCGCCGGCCGGGCCGGACCGATCAGGATTGGAAGCCGTCGGGCAGCAGCCGGGCCAGCGCCCGGACCGCCCGGTATTGCAAAGCCTTGATGGCGCCCTCGTTCTTGCCCATGGCGCGGGCCGTCTCGGCCACCGAGAAGCCCTGGAGGAACCGCAGCACGATGCACTCCTGCTGCTCCGGGTTGAGCTGCTTGACGGCGGTGAGCAGGGCGACGTTCGTGATGTGCTCCACCACCGCGGCCTCGGGGCTGCCCTCGGGCCCGCGGTCCTCCCGGTCGGCGTCGAGGACGTCACCGGTGGTGACCTCCAGCCGGTAGCGCCCGGACTTGAAGTGGTCGGCGACCAGGTTGCGGGCGATGGTGACCAGCCAGGCGCCGAGGTCGCGTCCCTGCCAGGTGAAGCTGCCGATCCGCTTGAGCGCCCGCAGGAACGTGTCGGAGGTGAGGTCCTCGGCGAGCTGGCGGTTGCCGACCCGGAAGTAGACGAACCGGAAGACCGTGTCGACGTACCTGTCGTAGATCAGCCCGAACGCCTCGGACTCGCCCGCCTGCGCGCGTTCGACCAGCGTCCACACCTCGGTGGCCGGGTCGGACGGGTCGGGGCGGCTGGGGAAGCCGGTGGCGGGCGCGGCGGCCGGTACGGCGGGCAGGACGGCGGTGTCACCGGCGGTCACCGCCGGCAGGATCGCGGTCTCGGCGGCGGACGGCTCGGTCCCGGTCGCCGCGTCGCCGCGTCGCGCCTGGGCCGGCATGGTCGGGCGGGCCGGGCTGCCCAGGCGGCCGGTGGCGGGCTTCGCGTTGCCGCCCGGGGTCGCGGGGCGGGGTGGTGCCTCGTTCGTGTGGTGCGCGCGGCTGCGGACACGCCGCCCGTCGCCGCGTACCGCGAGCGGGCCGTCGGCGCTCCGCGGGCCGGGGTCCGCGCGCTCGTTGAGCGGGTTGCGCTGGGCTGGGCCGGTGACGCCGGCCGGTCGTTCGGCGTAACCGAAGGTGGTCACCGCGCCTCCCCAGGCTTGGCGGACAGTGACCGCGCCGGAGGACCGGGTAACACCCGGTCGGGCACGGCCGGGTCGGGACGTGCCGACGGGCGGCAGATCCCCTTGAGGTGCTGGTCCAATGCGCTCACGGGCACGGGGGCCTCCTCGGGCTGAGGGGTGTCGACTCACGGCAAATGGGGTGAGCCGACCCGAGTGATGATAGGGCCAACGTCACCCACGCGTGGCAAGTCCGTTACACAGAGCGGAAGTATTTCCCGCCAGGTCGCACACATGGCGGACCGGTTGTCCGTCGCGTGTGGTTGACTTTCGCGCCGGAACCTGGTCCGCAGTGGAAAGTCCTGGTCGGAGCCGATTTTCTTTTCGCTCGGCGTGTCGCGGCGGCGGTGCGGGCCGGTCGCTTCCGGCTGTTCGCCCGGGCACCGTGGAGATCCTCATCCCGTGGCTAGGAATCCCACCGTACGGCAATTGCAGTCTCGTGCGACGGACCCGGCGCCGTGTCCGGGCATGGCCTGTCGGACACCGCTGTGCCAGACTCAGCCACCGTGCAGGACGCCGCCGAAAGCTCCGCGCCGAACCTCGCCGACCGGCTCCGCCGCGCCGCCGAACAGCGGGGCGACCGGGCCGCGCTGCACTGGCGCGACCGGACGCTGACCTGGTCCGAGCTGGACGACGCGGTCACCGCCACCGCCCGCGCGCTGCTCGCCGACACGCCGCCGGCCGACGGAACCGGCCACCCGCCCCGGGTGGCGATCGCGTTCGGCAACACACCGGACTTCGTGGTCACCTACCTCGCCGCGCTCCGGGCCGGCCTGGTGGCCGTACCTGTCAACCCCACGCTGACCGCCCGCGAGCTGCGGCACGTCCTCGCCGACTCCGGTGCCGCCGTGCTGATCGGCGCGCCCGAGGTGACCGGCCGTGTGGACGCCGCCGAACTGCCCGCGCTGCGCGCCGTGCACACCACGCCGCCGGTGGCCGGCGACGACACCCCGGCCCGGTTCCCGGCCCGCTCCGGCGACGACCTCGCCGTCCTGCTCTACACCTCCGGCACCGAGGGCCGGCCCAAGGGCGCGATGCTGCCGCACCGGGCGCTCGCCGCCAACCACGACCAGGTCGACCGCATCGAACCACCAGTGGTCGGCCCCGGCGACGTCGTGCTGCTCGCCCTTCCGCTGTTCCACGCGTACGGGCTGAACTCCGCGCTCGGCGCCGTCGTGCGGCACGGCGCGACCGGGGTGCTCGTCGACGAGCCCGGCCCGGCCGGCGCGCTGGACGACATCGCCCGGCACCGGGTCACGGTGCTCGTCGGCGTACCGTCGATGTTCCTGACCTGGGCCGAGGCGGAGCGTGACCCGGCCGCGGCGCTCGCCTCCGTGCGCGTCGCGGTGTGCGGCGCGGCGCCGCTGCCGCTCGCGGCCGGCGCGCGCTTCACCGAGCTGACCGGGCATCCGGTGCACGTCGGCTACGGGCTCACCGAGACCGCGCCGGTGCTCACCTCGACGCTCGTCGGCGGCGAGCCGAAACCGGGGTCGATCGGCCGCCCGCTGCCCGGCGTCGGGCTGCGCCTGGTCGGGTCCGACGGCACCGAGCTGTGGCGCGACGGGGTGCCCGCCGACGCCCCGGACGAGGACGAGATGGACCTCTCCGACGAGGCGGCCGGCACCGACCCCGGGCAGATCGTGGTACGCGGCTCGAACCTGTTCGCCGGTTACTGGCCGGACGGGCGGGGCGCGCCGGACCCGGACGGCTGGTGGGCGACAGGTGACGTGGCGTACGCCGACGGCGACGGAGACCTGTTCCTGGTCGACCGGCTCGGCGAGCTGATCCTGGTAAACGGCTTCAACGTCTACCCGCACGAGGTGGAGCTGGTGCTCCGGGCCCACCCCGGCGTGGCCGAGTCGGCAGTCCTTGGCGTGCCGCACCCGCGGACCGGCGAGACTGTGCGGGCGTACGTGGTCCGGGCGGCCGGCCCGCCGGTGACGGCGGACGACCTGCTCGCCCACTGCGCGCGTAACCTGGCCCGGTTCAAGTGCCCGACCGCCGTCGAGTTCGTCGACAGCCTGCCGTACTCGGCGATCGGGAAGGTACGCAAGACCGAGCTGCGCCCGGCGCCCGCGGTGCCGTCCCCGGCGACGCCGACCGAGATCCGCACGGAGGTATCCGATGTCCAGTGACCCGAGGCTCATCCTGATCACCCGGCCCGGCTGCCACCTGTGCGACGACGCGAAGGCCGCGCTCGACCGGGTGGTGGCGGTCACCGGTGACCGGTGGGTCGAGCGCGACGTCACCGGCGACCTGGAGATGGAGCGCGACTACGGCGACCGGCTGCCGGTGGTGCTGCTCGACGGCAAGGAACACGGTTACTGGCGGGTCGAGGAGGACCGGCTGCTGCGCGACCTGACCACGCCGCAGCTCTAGCACTATGGTGCTCGGGTGACGGGTATGCGACGCCACCTCGTGTGGGACTGGAACGGAACGCTCCTCGACGACCTCGACCTGGTGGTCCAGGCCACGAACGTCGCCTTCGCCAGCGCCGGCGGGCCGGCGGTCACCGCGGCCGAGCACCGGGTGCGGTTCCGGCGGCCGATCGCCGACTACTACGCCGAGATGCTCGGCCGGGCCGTGGACGCCGAGGCGTTCGGGACGCTCGACCGGGTCTTCCACGACGCGTACCGGGCCGGGCTGACCACCTGCGCCCTGGCCGCCGACGCCACGACGGCCATCGAGTCCTGGGAGGGCAGCCAGTCGCTGCTGTCCATGTGGTTCCACGACGAGCTGGTGCCGACCGTGCACACGTACGGGCTGACCCCGCACTTCCGCCGGGTGGACGGGCTGCGCGCCACTGTCGGCGGCGGGCACAAGGCCGAGTGGCTGGAGAAGCACCTGGCCGAGCTGGGGCTGGGCGGGCACGAGGTGGTGCTGATCGGCGACTCGCTCGACGACGCCGACGCGGCCGCCTCGGTCGGCGCCCGCTGCGTCCTCTACACCGGGGGCCTGTCCGACCCGGACCGGCTGCGCGGCAGCGGCCACCCGGCCGCCGACACGCTCAGCGAGGCGGTGACGCTGGCCCGCACGCTCGCCTGACCGGCCCGGTCAGGCGCGCAGGTGGGCCAGGACGGCCAGGACGCGGCGGTGGTGGGTGGTCGCGTCAGGGGGCAGGTCGAGCTTGGTGAAGATGTTGCGGACGTGCTTCTCGACCGCGCCGTCGCTCACCACGAGCGCCCGGGCGATGGCGGTGTTCGAGCGGCCCTCGGCCATCAGCGCCAGCACCTCGCGTTCCCGCGGGGTCAGCGACGCCAGCGGGTCGTCGCGCCGCCGCCGGACCAGCAACTGGCTGATCACCTCCGGGTCGAGCACGGTGCCGCCGGCCGCCACCCGGGCCAGGCCGTCCAGGAACTCGTCGATCGCCGCGACCCGGTCCTTGAGCAGGTAGCCGATGCCGCCGCCGGCGCCGCCTGCGGTGTCCAGCAGGTCGTCGGCGTACGACACCTCGACGTACTGGGACAGCACCAGGATCGGCGTACCCGGCACCCGGCGGCGGGCCTCCACCGAGGCGCGCAGTCCCTCGTCGGTGTGTGACGGCGGCATCCGCACGTCCACCACCGAGACGTCGGGCCGGTGCGCCACCACCGCCTCGACCAGCGCGTCACCGTCACCGACGGCCGCCACCACCTCGTGCCCGAACTCGGTCAGCAGCCGGACCAGCCCCTCCCGGAGCAGTACGGCGTCGTCCGCGATCACCACCCGCATGGGTCCGGTGTCTATCACGCCCGGACCCGGCGCCGGGCCGGCGGCCCGGATACCGGGCGCGCCGCGTCACCGCGCGACGGCCCGGAGTCCGGGCGAACCGGGTCACCTCGGCAGTTCGGCGTGGATCCGGGTCGGCCCGCCGGCCGGGCTGTCCACCTCCAGCGTGCCGCCGGCCGCCCGGACCCGGTCGGCGATGCCGCTGAGCCCGTGCCCCTTGGCCACGTGCGCGCCGCCGTCTCCGTCGTCGGTGACGGTGATCTCCAGCCGGCCCACCTTCCGGGTGACCTCCACCCGGCAGGCGGTCGCCCGGCTGTGCTTCGAGACGTTCGTCAGGGCCTCGGCCACCACGAAGTACGCGGTGCTCTCCAGCCCCGGGTCGAGCCGGCCGGCGGCGGTGCCCAGGTCGTCGTCGAGCGCCAGCTCGGTGGGCACCAGGGCGCGGGCGGCGAGCGCGGCGAGCGCGCTGGGCAGGCCCCTGTCGACCAGGATCGGCGGCGCGATGCCCCGGGACAGGGCGCGCAGCTCGTCCAGCGTCTCCCGGGTCTGCGCGACCGCCTCGTCGAGCGTCTGCCGGGCCGCCTCCGGGTCGGCGGCGAGCTGGTGGCGGGCCCGGCCGAGGTCCATGGCGAGCCGCACCAGCCGCTGCTGCGGGCCGTCGTGGATGTCGCGCTCCAGCCGCCGCAGCGCAACCGCCTCGGCCGAGGCGGCGGCCCGCTTCTGCTCCTCCAGCGTGATGATCCGCTGCCGCATCTCGGCCACGCCGGTGAGCAGCGAGTACGCCAGCCCGGCCTGGAGCCGGGCGCAGCCGCGCGCCACCAGCGGAAGCGTGAACAGGGCGAACAGCCCGATCGCGGTGTTCAGGGTGATCCGCGCGCCCGCGCCGTCGCCCATCCCGAGGAGCTGGCTCAGGTCCTGGTCGTCGGTGCCGCGCGGGATGGCCCAGTCGTAGGTGATGTAGAGCGTGCCGCCCAGCGCCAGCACCCACCAGACCACGAGCAGCACGAACGTGGGCAGCGCCACGAGCAGCCGGACGAACGCGTGCAGCAGGTCCAGCCACGACTGCGCGTCCCGGATCGGGGTGAACACGCGGCGCCAGAACCCGGCGCCCGGCTCGGGCGTCCGGTAGACCGGGCGTACCCGGGGCCGGTCCAGCACCCCGGCGAGCCGCAGCCGCTCGATGTCGGCCAGCCCGCGGGCCGCGTAGAGGAAGCCGGCGAGGATCGGCAGGCCGAGCGTGGTCACCAGCAGCCCGGCGCTGAGTGCGATCCCCACCACGGCGAGCACGAAGCTGACGATCGCCAGCGGGAAGCCCACGAGCACGTAGGTGGTGTCGCGGGCGAGGCGGCGCAGGAGCCCGTGGACGGGGGACAGCGGAGTGGGCGCGGTGGCCAGTGGTGCTGCGGTCATGATTCGAGGCTATGGGCGCGTGCCCCGCCCACCCATCCCGCACGCTGGCCTGTTCGGGGTGGGGTTCTCCCTACTCGAAAACGTGAGACTCGCCTCGCCACGCCGGTCACGGAGCGCTACGGGCCCCGCGCGATTGGTCAGGGAAGTCTGGATTGAGCAATAATCGCCACGCGCCGCCGAGAGACGCGGTTGATCGATCTTGCGGGAATGGAGGGGCAGGTGAAGGCGCGTCGCGAGCTTTCAAGATCGCGATTTGTGCACCCCTTCACAAACACCTACTCTGTAGTTCCGACGCGCCCTGCTAGCACAGCCGGCAATCTCGGTCGCCAGCGGGAGTCCCGAAACGACCGGCCCCCGTCGCTGGTCGAGGATCGCACCGCACGGAGTCTCATGAGCCAGCACCGTCAACCAGGCGCGCCCGGTCGCACCGGTGCCGTACCGGCACTTCCGGACCTGCCCGAGGCGACCGTGTCCCGGCTCCCGGAATACCTGCGTGCGCTGCACGCACTCGCCGACGCCGGGCACGAGACGGTGTCCAGCGAGGGCCTGGCGAACGCCGCGGGCGTCAACTCCGCGAAGCTCCGCAAGGACCTGTCCCACCTCGGCTCGTACGGCACCCGCGGCGTCGGCTACGACGTCGCGCTGCTCGTCGACCAGATCTCCTCGGTGCTCGGGCTCACCCAGTGCCGCGCCGTCGCGCTCGTCGGCGTGGGTAATCTCGGTCACGCCCTGGCCGGCTACGACGGCTTCGCCAACCGCGGATTCCGCATCGCCGCGCTCGTCGACGCCGACCGGTCCCGCGTCGGCGAAGTGATCAACGGCCTGGTCGTACGGCACGTCGACGAGCTGCCCCGGATCGTCGCCGAGGAGTCGATCTCGATCGGCGTCATCGCCACGCCCGCCCCGGCCGCCCAGGCGGTCGCCGACCAGTTGGTCGCCGTCGGCGTGACGAGCATCCTCAACTTCGCGCCGTGCGTACTCTCGGTTCCGGACGGGGTCGACGTGCGCAAGGTCGACCTCGCCATCGAGCTGCAGATCCTGTCCTTCCACGAGCACCGCAAGGCATCGCTGACCGCGCTCCCCGCCACCGGCGGGTCCGCCCTCACCGCCCTGCCCGGCGGACTCGCGGCAACCGACACCCAGGAGGCGATCGGCACGTGAAACTGCTCGTCGTCGGCGCGTCCTACCGCACCGCCCCGGTCGCCACCCTGGAACAGCTGGCCGTCCCGCCCGCCGACCTCACCCGCACGCTGGACCGCCTGATCGCCCAGCCGTACGTCGCCGAGGCCGTCCTGGTCTCCACCTGCAACCGGGTGGAGGTCTACGCCGCCGTCTCCGGGTTCCACGGCGGACTCGGCGACATCTGCGCGGTCCTGGCCGACCAGGCCGGCTGCCAGCCCGCGGCGCTCGCACCGCACCTCTACGTGCACTACGACGCCGCCGCCGTGGACCACGTCTTCCGGGTGGCCGCCGGGCTCGACTCGATGGTCGTGGGCGAGGCGCAGATCCTCGGCCAGCTCCGCGACGCCTACCACTCCGCCGGTGGCGCCGACTCGGCCGGCCGCCTGCTGCACGAGCTGATGCAGCAGGCGCTGCGGGTCGGCAAGCGCGCGCACGCCGAGACCGACATCGACCGGGCCGGGCAGAGCGTCGTCACCGCCGCGCTCGACCTCGCCGCCGAGCTGCTCGACGGCGACCTGGCCGGCCGGCCCGCCATGGTGGTCGGCGCCGGCGCGATGGGCTCGCTGGGCGTGGCCACGCTGTCCCGGCTGGGCGCCGGACCGCTCACCGTGACCAACCGGGGTGCCGCCCGTGCCGTCCGGCTCGCCGAGTCGTACGGCGCGTCCGCCGTGCCGATGGCCGAGCTGATCACCGCGCTCGCCGCCGTCGACGTCGTGGTCGCCGCCACCGCGGCCACCGAGCCGGTGCTCACCCGCGACGTGGTGACCCGGGCGCTGGCCCGCCGGGACGCCGACCGCGGCCCGCTGGTCCTGCTGGACCTGGCCGTCCCGCGCGACGTCGAGCCCGGCGTCGACGAGCTGCCCGGCGTCGAGGTGATCGACATCGACCGGATGGCCGCCGTCCTCGCCGACGGACCGGCCGCCGCCGACGCCGCCGAGGTGGCCCGGATCGTCACCGGTGAGGTCGAGGCGTTCCTGAGCTGGCTGCGCGGCGCCGACGTCGCGCCGACAGTGGCCGCCCTGCGCGGCCGGGCCGAGGACGTCGTCAGCGCCGAGCTGCGCCGGCTCGGCCAGCGCCGCCCCGACCTCAGCGACGACCAGCGCGCCGAGGTCGCCCGCACCGTGCACCGGGTCGTGCAGCGCCTGCTGCACCAGCCGACCGTACGGGTCCGCCAGCTCGCCGCCGAGCCCGGCGGTGACCAGTACGCGGCGCTGCTGCGCGAACTGTTCGACCTGGACGTCCCGCAGACGTCCCCGGTCGACACCGTCCCCGACGTGGTCGCCACCGACTCCGACGGCCGGTCGTCGTTCGACGCCGCCGACGTCCCGCCCACCGGAGGTGCGCGATGACCGCCCCCCTTCGCCTCGGTACCCGGGGCAGCGCCCTGGCGATGGCCCAGTCCGGCCACGTCGCCGAGGCCCTCACCGCGGCCACCGGCCGGCCGGTCGAGCTGGTCGAGGTGGTGACCGCCGGCGACAGGTCCACCGCCCCGGTGCAGCGGCTCGGCGTCGGCGTGTTCGTGTCCGCGCTGCGCGACGCGCTGACCGCCCGCGAGATCGACTTCGCCGTCCACTCGTACAAGGACCTGCCCACCGCGGCGGCGCCCGGTCTGCACGTCGCGGCCGTACCGCCCCGGCAGGACCCGCGTGACGCGCTGGTGGCGACGAACGGCCGTACGCTCGCCGAGCTGCCGCCCGGCGCCCGCGTCGGCACCGGCGCGCTGCGCCGGATCGCCCAGCTGCACGCGCTGGGCATGCAGTTGGAGGTCACCCCGATCCGGGGCAACGTCGACACCCGGCTCGGCCGGGTGCTCGGCCCGGACGCCGACCTCGACGCCGTCGTGCTCGCCCGCGCCGGGCTCAACCGGATCGGCCGTGCCGACGTCATCACCGAGACGCTCGACCCGATGCTCATGCTGCCCGCGCCCGCTCAGGGTGCGCTGGCCGTCGAGTGCCGGGCCGACGACCAGGACGTGATCGAGCTGCTCGCGCTGCTCGACCACGCACCGTCCCGTGCCGCGATCACCGCGGAACGGGCGCTGCTGGCCACCCTTGAGGCAGGATGCAGCGCACCCGTGGCCGCGTACGCCGTCCTCGCCGAAGGCGAGCCCACCGACGAGGGCGACGTCAATCAGGAGATCTACCTGCGCGGTGCGGTGATCAGCCCGGACGGTTCGCGTGACCTCCGGCTGTCCCGCACCGGAACGCCCGCCGACGCGGCGGAGATCGGCAAGGCACTCGCCGCCGAACTCCTCGAACTCGGCGCCGACTCGATCCTCGGCCAGGACGCACAGGCCGGCCCGGGGACCCAGCAACTTGGGAGCACAGAATGACCCGCACCCGTAAGCCCGTAGGCCAGATCGCATTCGTCGGGGCCGGTCCCGGCGACCCGGGCCTGCTGACCCGCCGGGCGCTGGACGCCCTGGTCGACGCCGACCAGGTGGTCTACGACCGGGGCGTACCCGAGTCGCTCCTGGCGCACGTCCGCGCCCAGGCCCGGCCGGACGCCGAGTTCAGCCCCGCCGAGGGCGTGCCGGGGGACGTGGCGAAGGTGCTGATCTCCGCGGCCCGGTCCGGGCAGAACGCCGTGCACCTCGTCGCCGGTGACCCGTTCGGCCACGACTCGGTGGTCAAGGAGGTGCAGGCGGTCGCGCGTACCGCGGCGCACTTCGAGGTCGTGCCGGGCGTCGGCCAGGCCGAGGGCGTGGCCACCTACGCGGGTGTCCCGCTGCCGGGCGTACGCACCGCCGCCGACGTCGAGGACGTCACCGCGCTGGACTTCGAGGCGCTCGCCACCGCCGTCGGGCGGGGTTCGCTGGCGCTCGCCGTGGACGCCGGTGACCTGGCCGCCGTCCGGGACGGCCTGCTGGCCGCCGGGGTCGACGGCACCACAGCGGTCGGGGTGACCGGCGACGGCACCGGCGAGACGCAGTACACCACCACGTCGAGCGTCGACTCCTTCGTCGCGGCGGCGCTCGGCTTCACCGGCCGGGTGGTGCTCACCGTCGGCGCGGCCGTCACCGACCGCGACAAGCTGAGCTGGTGGGAGAACCGCCCGCTGTACGGCTGGAAGGTGCTGGTGCCCCGCACCAAGGAGCAGGCCGGCGTGATGAGCGCACGGCTGCGCGCGTACGGGGCGATCCCGTGCGAGGTGCCGACCATCGCGGTCGAGCCGCCGCGTACCCCGGCGCAGATGGAGCGGGCCGTGAAGGGCCTGGTCGACGGCCGGTACGCCTGGGTCATCTTCACCTCGGTGAACGCGGTCCGGGCGGTGTGGGAGAAGTTCGCCGAGCACGGCCTCGACGCCCGCCACTTCGGCGGCGTCAAGATCGCCTGCATCGGTGACGCCACCGCCGAGGCGGTCCGCGCCTTCGGCATCCAGCCCGAGCTGATCCCGTCCGGGGAGCAGTCCTCCGAGGGCCTGCTGGCCGAGTTCTCGCCGCACGACGAGATCCTCGACCCGGTCGGCCGGGTGCTGCTGCCGCGCGCCGACATCGCCACCGAGACCCTCGCCGCCGGCCTCACCGAGCGCGGCTGGGAGGTCGACGACGTGACCGCGTACCGGACCGTGCGCGCGGCCCCGCCGCCCGCCGAGATCCGCGACGCGATCAAGTCGGGCGGGTTCGACGCGGTGCTGTTCACCTCGTCGTCCACCGTGCGGAACCTCGTCGGTATCGCCGGGAAGCCGCACGCGCGGACCGTTGTTGCAGTGATCGGGCCCAAGACGGCGGAGACCGCCACCGAGTTCGGCCTGCGCGTCGACGTGCAGCCGCCGCACGCCTCGGTGCCCGACCTGGTGGAGGCGCTCGCCGCCTACGCCGTCGAACTGCGGGAGAAGCTCGCCGCCATGCCGGCGAAGCAGCGCCGGGGCTCCAAGGTGCAGGGCCCGACCGCCCTGCGGTTCCGCTGACAGGAGGCCCCGTCATGCCGTACCCCGAGATCCGGCCCCGCCGGCTGCGCCGCAACGCGGCCGTGCGGCGGCTGGTCTCCGAGACCCGCGTCGACCCGGCCGAGCTGGTCGTGCCGATGTTCGTCAAGGAGGGCCTGACCGAGCCGCGGGCCATCGCGTCGCTCCCGGGAGTGCTTCAGCACTCCCGGGACTCGCTGCGCAAGGCCGCGGCGGAGGCGGTCCAGGCCGGGGTCGGCGGGATCATGCTGTTCGGGGTGCCCGAGACGCGGGACGAGACCGGCTCCGGTGGCATCGACCCGGCCGGCGTGCTCAACACGGCGATCCGGGACGTGATCGCCGAGGTCGGCGACTCGACTGTGGTGATGAGCGACCTGTGCCTGGACGAGTTCACCTCGCACGGGCACTGCGGTCTGCTCACCCCGGACGGTGGGGTCGACAACGACGCCACGCTCGCCGCGTACGCCGACATGGCGGTGGCCCAGGCCGCCGCCGGGGTCCACGTGGTCGGGCCGTCCGGGATGATGGACGGCCAGGTCGGCGTGGTCCGCAAGGCGCTCGACGCCGCCGGGCACCAGGACGTGTCGGTGCTCGCGTACGCGGTGAAGTACGCCTCCGCCTTCTACGGCCCGTTCCGCGACGCGGTGGAGTCGGCGCTGGAGGGGGACCGGCGCACCTACCAGCAGGACCCGGCGAACCTGCGCGAGTCGCTGCGCGAGGTCGAGCTGGACGTGGCCGAGGGCGCCGACATGGTGATGGTCAAGCCGGCGCTGCCCTACCTCGACGTGGTGTCGGCGGTCCGGGACGCGGTGCACGTCCCGGTGGCCGCCTACCAGGTCTCCGGCGAGTACGCGATGGTCGAGGCGGCCGCCGCGAACGGCTGGATCGACCGGGAGCGGGTCATGCTGGAGACGCTCACCTCGATCCGCCGGGCCGGCGCCCAGATCATCCTCACCTACTGGGCCGTCGAGGCCGCCCAGTTGCTGCGCGAGCGTTACTGACCTACTGACCGCTGCTCGGCCGACGTGGCCCGTGCTGTCGGCTCGTGCGGCGGCGGCCGGGGCTCGGCTCGCCCAGTTCCTCGGTTTCGCCCTCCCCGTTGTGGTCGCCGCACGTTGTCCACAGCCCAAGGTGGTCACTGAGCGTATCTTTTTGGTCGGCAGGACAGTTCACCCCTCGCCGACTTTGCTCTGCAGCCATTGGCGCAACTGTCACGAACCGTGAGCGCTGCCTCGGTGGCTGCAAAGCAAAGCCTGCCGAGGTAGTCATCCCTGCCGCAGCGTTCGCGAGGTTTATGTCCGTTTAAGTCGGGTTTACGCTGAGGCCGGGTCACTCGCTTTGTTGGCAGCTATTAACGCTGAGTGAGCGTCACCCTCTGTGTGTGCCGGCGGTCGCTGCCAAGCGGGGTCGGACGTCGCATCCCGGGTTTTCCACAGGGGTGGAGAGCGGGGTTGCCCGGTCGGTGCGGGGGCGGGACCGTGGGCGGCGTGACAGACATCGCCGACACCGAGCCGGAGGCGTCCACCGCATCCGGCACGCCCACCGCATCCGGCACGCCCACCGCATCGGGCACGCCCACCGCATCCGGCACGCCCACCGCACCCGGCGTGCCCGCCTCGGCGGCGGCAGACGGCGGGCCGGCTCTGCTCACGGAGCCGTTCGACGTGCCGTTCCCGGCGCCGGGGATCGTCCGGGCGGTGCGTCGCCGGGCCGACACCAGCCAGCGCGAGCTGGCCCGGTTCGCCCGGGTGCATCCGAGCACTATCGGGCGTATCGAGGCGGGGACGCTGACGCCGAGCCTGGCCATGCTGTCGCGCATCGTCGGCACGGCCGGCTTCCGGCTCGTGGTCGTCGACGAGGCCGGCCGGGTGCTCAAGCCGATGCGTGACCGGGCCGACCTGCGCGACGGCGCGGAACGGCGGTACCCGTCCCACCTCGACATCGTCACCGACCCGGAGCCGGGGGAGTGGTGGGCCGACCGGTACGGGCTGGCCCGCCCGCCGGAGACGTTCTACCGCAACCGGGAGGTCCGGGACTGGCTGCGCCGCCGCAGCCAGTGGGAGGTGCGGGTGGCCAAGTACCGGAGTGTGCCGCCCCCGCCCGACCCGCAACGGTGCGGATACCGCGGCGGCCCGCCGATCCGCCCATGAGGGGATCGACGGGCCGCCGCGCGGCACACCGCTCAGTCGTCGTTCAGGATCGTCCCGACGCCGGACGGGTCGGCCAGCCGCAGGCCCGGCACGCCGGCCACGTACAGCGTGAGCTTCTCGTCCGCCTCGCGCTTACGGTCGCCGCGCACGGTGACCGGGAACGTCAGCGAGGTCCGGCCCGCGGCCAGCACCCGGCAGCCCACGTACGGGTCGTAGTCCGACCCGGCCTGGGCGGTGGTGCCGTAGGTGGTGGCGCAGATGAGGGCCGGCTCGGAGAGCGGGCGGGACACGGTGACGGTGAACGTCATCGTGCTGGTGCCCTTGTCTCCCTCGGTGACCGAGGTGTCCGCGACCCGCAGCGAGGCGCGCGACCGGAACCGGGCCACCTGCGGGTCGTGGTCGCTGGCACCCCGGTCGCCGAGCTCCGGCGCGTCGGTCGGGTAGTCGGCGTTGACGTGCGCCGTCCGTACCTGCACCAGGTCGTCGTGCATCGGGTCGTTCACGAACAGGTTGTCCAGCGTCTGCGCCTGGCCGCTGAAGGTGTACGAGTACGCCGACGCCGGCGCCTCCTTCACCAGGTCGTCCCAGAGGTTGTGCAGCCCGGCCTCGTAGAGCGGGGCGAGCTGGTCCGACGGGGTCGGGTTCTGGGCGGTGGCGATCGGGTCGTCCGGGCGGGGGAAGACGTTCAGGTCGCCGCCGTACACCACGCGGGCGTTCGGGTCGCTCGCCTCGACCGCCTGCACGATCGCCGCACCGTACGCGGCCTGCTCACGGCGCTGCCCGACCCGGCTGTCCGGCCCGGACGAGAAGTGGTTGGCGACCGCCCAGAGCGTGAACCGCTCGGTCGACCCGGGGCCGGCCTTCACGGTGAACCGGGCCACCTGCGCCGCGCGGGTGTAGACGTTGCTGCCGTCCACGCCGGTCGACCGGTCCACGTCGGCCGGCAGCACCGCGTTGAGCGCCTTCGGGTTCTGCACGTCCGCGTTGGACGGCAGCGCCGCCGAGCGGTACTGGACCGTGGGGGCGGAGCCGAGCAGCGGGTCCGTGGCGGTCGCCTCGGCCAGCGTCAGCCGGTCGGTCCGGTAGAGGAACGCCGAGGCGATGCCCCGGGCGTCCGCGCCGGTCCGGTCGTACGCGGCGGCGTACGCCGGGCCGCCGTTCGCGGCGATGGCGAGCGCCAGCTCCTGCACGGTGTCCGGCGCGCCGTCGGCGTTGTTGGTGTCGCCGCAGGCGAGCGCGCCGTCGACCACCGAGCAGATGTCCTGGTCCTCGGCCTCCTGCACCAGGATCAGATCCGGGCTGTGCAGCGACTGGACGATCTGCCGGGCCTGCACTGCGAGCTTGGCGGCGTACGCCTCCGGGCTCGCCGGCACGTAGTCGAACGGCGGGCTGACGCCGGGGCAGCCGGTGTTGCCGGCGAAGTCGCAGCCGTCGAACGGGTCGTCCCGGTAGTCGTACAGGTTCTCCACGTTGTACGTGGCGATCGCGACCTCGCTGCCGCGGTCGGCCGGCTGCGGCGGGGGGTTCGCGGCCGGGTCCGCGCCGCCGGTCAGGGTGAGCTGCTCGGGCTGCACGCTGTACTTGCTGAACGCGTACGAGACGGAGCCGTAGGCGTCCTCGGTGAGCGTGTCGAACGTGCGCGCCTCGGGCAGCAGCGCCCGGGAGTCACCGGCGGTCGCCTTCACACCGCCGGCACCCAGCAGGATGCGCTGGTTGTTGCCGTTGTCGAACAGCGTGCCGGGGATGTCGTCGAGCGGGTGCGCGTCCCGGAACACCCGCCGGGCGTACGGGTCGGACCGCTTCATCACCGGGTCCTCGCGGTCCAGCACGTAGATCTCGGAGTCGGCGGTGGAGGAGTAGATGTGCCGGGGCGCGGAGACGCCGCTGCCGGCGCGTACCCGCATCCGCTCGCCCTCGTGCCGCTCCCAGAACAGGTCGGCGGCGGCCGCCTCGGCCGGCGGGACCGCGTCGTCGACCCGGACCGCGGTGTCCACGGCGAGGCCGGAGTCCAGCTTGCGGACCAGCGAGGCACCGGAGAGCTGGGTCTGGTTGAAGTACTCGGAGACCCGGCCGCGCAGCACGACCTCGTCACCGACGGTCGGGGCGTACCCGCCGATGAGCGTGGTGAACGAGCCCATGAAGACGAACAGGCCGTCGGAGGTCAGCGGGTCGCCGTCCTCGGTGCCGAGCCGGCTCTGGAGGTAGAAGCCCCACTGGTCGGCCCCGGCCGAGCTGCGGGTCAGCGACATTCCGGTGATGACACCGCGTACGTCGTACAGCGTGGAGCTGGTGCCGTTGCCGCTGGTCGGCGCGAGCGGCGACCGGTCGGTGCGGCCGTCCTCGTCGTCGGCGGTGCGGCCCTGCACCTCGCCGATCGACAGCACGCTGGTGGCCTGCACGGTGAGCGTGCAGGTGGCGGTGCCGCCCTCGGCGTCGGTGGAGGTCACGGTGACCGCGTAGCTGCCGGCCGGCAGGCCGGTGGCGGTCAGCGTCGCGGTGGCCGTGCCACCGTTCGCGACCGCCGGGGTGAACGCGGTACGGCTGATCGAGCCGCTCGCCGGCACCGGCACGACCGAGGTGACCGCCAGGTCGGTGATCGTGTCGTCGGCGTCGGTAGCGGTCACGTCGCGGGTCGCGGTGGCGCCCGCCGACAGCGTCAGCGCGCCGCCGCAGGCCAGGGTGGCCGGCTGGTCGACCGGTCCGCCGTCGACGGTGTGGCTGCCCAGCCCGTCGAACGTGTCGGTGGCGAAGCCGGCCCACTGCGCGGCCGGATCGAACGGGTCCGCCGGGTCGGTGTCGCCGGCGGTCACCGAGGGCAGGCGGCGCAGCGTGTTGTCCGCAGTGCTGGTCAGCCCGCCGCCCCACTCGGTGCCCGGGTCGACGCCGACCTGGCCGAGGGAGTCGACCACCGTGCCACCCTTGCGCAGCACTATCGCGTCGTCGCCGTTGAACAGCGAACCGGAGTACGTCTGGTCGGCCTGGGCGAGGATCGCCGGCGCGGCCGCCGCGGCGGCGAAGACGAACACGTCACCGGCGGCGACGGTCCCGGTCAGGGCCACGTTCGTCGAGGTGGTGGCGCCGTTGAAGAAGAGCTGGAGCTGGTAGCCGCCGGCAGCCAGGTCGATCGGGGCGCCGGTGCCGTTGTACAGCTCGACGGCCTTGTTGTTCGACGACCCCTCGACGTACTCCGAGATGAAGAGGTCGGTGGGCGCGGCGCTGGCCGCGGTGGGTGCGACAGCGATCGCCGTGAGGGTGACGGCGGCGGTGGTCGCGAGCGCGGCGAGGGTGCGGCGCGGGCGCATGGGGCCTCCACGATGGGTGGACAGGAACTAACGAACGTTAAGGCTCTCGTGGGTACACCGTCCAGCCCTTCGATGGCCGGGCGGTGAACGGTCAGCGGTGACTGTCCAGCCGGTGCACCAGTTCGGCGACGTCCACACCGTATTCGCACCAGTCGCGGTCGGGGCGGTAGCCCAGCTCGGCGTTGACCTTCAGCATCGACTCGTTGTCCTGCGCGTTCCAGGTCTGCACCTCGGCCACCTCGGGCTCGGCCGAGCGCAGCTCCAGCAGCATCCGCGCCTTGATCGCCCGGTCGATGCCGTAGCCGCGGTGGTCGTGGACGACGATCGTGTCGTACTGGTCGGCCCGGGTCGGGTGCTGCGCCGGCACCACCACCTCGGTCAACCCGGCCACCTCGCCGGTCTGCTCGTGCAACGCCAGCACGATGTACGGCTTCATGCCGCGCCGGTGCAGCGTGGCGAGGCTGTCGCGCAGCCGGTCCGGGTCGTAGGAGCTGGGCCGCAGCTCCACGTCGTCGGAGTCGCGCACCTCGGCCTTCGCCCGCGCGTACGCCTCGATCAGCTCGTCCGGCGGGCCACCGGGCCAGAACTCCACGCGGTAGCCCGCGCCGACCTCGGCGGCCATCTCGGTGAGCGCCGGCCAGTCCACTGAGCGCAGGTCGAGCACGCTGCGGGTCTCCACGTAGTCGCGGGTGAAGCCAAGCGACTCGTAGAACCCGACGGCCGGGGTGTCGCCGACCACCTCCACGCCGATCGACTGGAAGCCCTCGTCCCAGACCCGGCGGGCGGCCACCCGCACCAGCTCACGGCCGATCCCGCTGCGCCGGACCGCCGGGTGCACCAGCACCTCGAGCACGCCGATACCGCCGAGCAGCAGCACGTGCACATGCCCGAGGATCGCACCGGCCGTGCCGTCCGGGGCGGCGTCGTCCTGCGCGACCCACGAGATCCGCCGCTCGCCGGGCATCACCTCGGACAGATACTCCCGCATGGAGCTCTCCCGCCAAGGCGGATCCTGCGGCAGATCGGCCGCCAGGACCGCGTTCAGCGTGTCCAGCAGGGACGCGATCTCGGCGGACGACGCGGTCCTGGGATCCCACTCGCGCACCATCACCCGTCTAGCTTGCCGTCAACGGCAGCCGGGGGGAAGGGTTCAGTCCGCGAATGTACGCGAGCCGTCACCTCACGTTGCGGCTGAGCCTGCCGTACTCGTCGGCCTTGTCGAAGACGGCCTGGGCGTACCGACGCACATCGTTGTAGGACAGGATGGCGCCCCACCAGTCGCCCGGGATGGTCATGTTCCGGCCGCCCTTGCACAGGTAGAGCCCGGCGGCCAGCGCCGCGTCGTCGATGTCGTGCGGGTTCTTCACCCCGTCGCCGTCGGCGTCCGCACCGATCTCCTGCCAGGTGGTCGGGATGAACTGCATCGGGCCGAGCGCCCGGTCGTGGACCCGGTCGCCGTCGAGCAGCCCCTGGTCGGTGTCGAGGATCCGGGACCGGCCGCCCTGCCCGTCGAGCGGCTCTCCCTTGATCTCCGGCAGGGCCCGGCCGTCGGCCTGCAGCGTGGCGCCGTTCGCCGCGCCGTGGCGCGACTCGACGTACCCGATGGCGGCCAGCGTGGTCCAGCTCAGCTGGCACCCACGGTTGGTCTGGGCGAGCACCAGTTCGGCGTACGCGTACGCCTGGAGCGCCACCACGGGGACGCCGGTCACCGCGCTGACCCGCTGCGCCCAGCCGGTGAACGCGTCGGCGGGGCGTCCGGCCGGCAGCACCGGGGCGGTGGTCGCACCGGGCAGCGGGGTGCCGGTCGGCGCGGTGGTGCCGGGCAGGTCGGTCAGCTCCGGCAGCGGGGGCGTGGCGGGCGCCGCCGCGGTCTGCGGCACGCTCTGCGACGGCGTGGCCTCGGCGACCGTCTCCGGCCGGCCGACCGCCGCCGGCACGACCACCGCACCGGCGGTGGCGGCGGCGGCGACCAGCGCGAGCAGGAACAGCGCGGGCAGCGTGGTGCGGCCGCCGGGCCGCCGGGACCAGGCGCGGGTGGCCCGGGCCGCGCCGACGGTGAGCTGTGTCGGGCGCGTCCGGACGGCGTGCGCGAACGGCATCCGCCGGCGTCGTCCGCCGCTCTCGGCCACCGCCTCGGCCTTCGTCTCCGGCCCGGCGTCGGTCCCCTCGCGCCCGCCGTCCGCCCCGGGCTCGGCGTCGGTCTTCGCGCCTGGCTCGGCGCCCGCGTCGGCTGCGGCGCCCGCGTCGGCTGCCGCGCCCGCGTCGCGGGGCGGATCGGCGGGCGGGTTCGGGGGGAGGGAATCGCGCTCGCGGCGGGGCTGCGGGATGGACCGGGTGCCGTCGTCGGGTGGCGCGGCGGGTCGCAGGGGCCGGGCCGTCGCTCGCCGTTCGCCGTCCACCACCCGTCGAGTATCACCCATCCGGGTGGCGACGTCAGGCCCGGCCGTACGCTTGGGACATGCCCCGGTACGAGTTCCGTTGCCGCGCCTGCGGCGACACCTTCGAGGTCAGCCGTCCGATGGCCGAGGCCGCGCAGCCGGCCGCCTGCCCGCAGGGCCACGCCGACACGGTGAAACTGCTGTCCACGGTGGCCGTCACCGGACGCGGCGGCTCCGCCCCGAGTGGTGGGATTCCCAGCGGCGGTGGTTGCTGCGGCGGCTCCTGCGGCTGCTGACTTTCCGCCTTCCGTCCCGCGGGTCGATCGGGGTCTTGCCGCCGGTGTGATCTTTTGGCACCTTGGGGCGGAATCTGCCCAGCCGTTCTCACGATGCGTGACGGCACGACCATAGGGCAGCATGAACCCGACGTCACCGGGCGGAGGTTCGACGTATGTCGCAAGGACACCACCTCCCCAGCGGGTGGGTGACCTTCGTGTTCACCGACATCGAGGGCTCGACGCGGCTGGCCCGGATGCTCGGCCCGGTCTACCGTCCGGTCCTGCACGAGCACCGGCGGCTGCTGCGCGACACGCTGGCCGGCACCGACGGAGCCGAGCTGCTGACCGAGGGGGACTCGTTCTTCCTCGCGTTCCCCGACGCCGCCGCCGCGGTCCGCGCCTGCCTGACCGCGCAGCGCGCGCTCGCCGGGCACGAGTGGCCCAACCCGGACGCCACCCCCCGGGTACGGATGGGACTGCACACCGGCTACGCCGAGCCCCGCGACGGCGAGTACGCCAGCCCCGAGGTGCACCGGGCCGCCCGGGTGGCCGCCGCCGCGCACGGCGGGCAGGTGCTCTGCTCCGCCGCCACCGCCCGGCACGCCGACCCGCTGCCGGACGGGGTGTCCCTGCTGGACCTCGGACTGCACCGGCTGCGCGGCTTCGACGACCGGGAGCGGCTGTTTCAGCTCGTCGCGCCCGGGTTGGAGCGGCGGTTCCCGCGTCCGCGTACCGCCGACGCGACGGCGCACAACCTGCCCACCCAGGTCACCTCGTTCGTCGGCCGGCAGGCCGAGCGCGCCGAGCTGGGGCGGCTGGTCGAGGCGTACCGGCTGGTGACGGTGCTCGGCGCGGGCGGCGCCGGCAAGACCCGGCTGGCGGTGGAGCTGGCCTCCGGACTCGTCGAGGACTACCCGGACGGCGTCTGGTTCGTCGACATCGCCGCGGTGACCGACCCGGGGCTGGTGGCGTTCGAGATCGCCGCCGTGCTCGGCCTGCGCCCGGAGCCCGGCCGACCGATGGTCGACACCCTCGTCGAGTACGCGGCGCCGCGCCGGATGCTCGTGCTGCTCGACACCTGCGACGCCCAGACCGCCGCGTCGGCCGAGGTGATCGGCCGGCTGCTCGCCGGTGGCCGGGGTGTGCGGGTGCTGGCGACCAGCCGGGAGTCGTTCGGCGTGCCCGGCGAGGTGGTGTGGCGGATACCGCCGCTGTCGGTGGACGAGGGTCCCGACGGCGGGGGGAGCGACGCGGTGGCGCTGCTGCTGGACCGTACCGCAGTGGCCCGCGGCGGCCGGGCGCCGGAGCCGGCCGAGCAGGCGGACCTGCACCGGGTGGTACGCCGCCTGGACGGGTTGCCGCTGGCCATAGAGCTTGCCGCCGCCCGGCTGCGGGTGCTCTCGGCCGGGCAGCTGGCCGAGCGGCTGGACGACATGCTGGGCACGCTCGACGCCGGGCGGGAGACGGCGGAACCGCCGCCGGTGGAGGCGGGTTGGAGCGGCAACCAGCAGGACACGGTGGACCTGGTGGCCGCCGCGACCGGCGCCGCACCGCCCACTCCGGCGACGCGGGCGGTGCAGCGGTCGGCGAGTGAGCGGCACCTGACCATCCAGGCCACTGTGACCTGGTCGTACCGGACGCTCGGCGCGCGCTCGGCCCGGCTGCTGCGCTGGATGGCGGTGTTCGCCGGCCCGGTGGACCTGCCGACCGTGCAGTGGCTGCTCGACGAGGACCCGCTCGACCCGCTCTCGGTGCTCGTGGACAAGTCGATGGTGCTGGCCGAGCCGCACGCGTCCGGCAGCACCTACCGGATGCTCGACCCGATCCGCGCGTACGCGGCCCGGCGGCTGGTCGAGGCCGGCGAGGAGCAGAGCGCCCGGGACCGGCACGTCGCCTGGTGCCGGCACGCGCTGGACCGGGCGCACCTGGGCCCGGACGGCCGCCCGGTGACGCTCTCCCTGTACGCGCTCGACCCGCTGGCGAACGAGTTGCGGGCCGCGTTGCGCTGGTGCGCCACCGGCGGCAGCGCCCGGTCGGGTCTGTCGCTCGCCGGTGACCTGGATCAGTGGTGGCGGGAGCGCGGCCTGGCCCGGGAGGGGCGGCTGTGGCTGTTCCGGCTCTACGGCCGGCTCGCCGAGACCGGTGAGCCGATGCCGGACGCCGAGCTGGCCGCCGCGTACCACATGCACTCGCTGCACGCGGGCGCGGACGGCGAGTTCGGCGAGGAGCTGCGGTACTCGCAGCGGGCCGAGGCGGCCGCCCGGCAGTCCGGCGACCGGGGTCTGCTGGCCCGGGTGCTGGCCGGACGCGCGGCGCCGCTCGTCGACATGGGGCAGTTCGCCGAGGCGGAGCGGATCTGCCGCGAGGTGATCGACTGGGCGTACGCGCAGGACGTGGTGGGGGACGCGCTGCTGGCCGTCTACAACCTCGCCGAGCTGCTCTGGCGCCGGGGCGCGCTGGACGAGGCGGCCGACCTGCTCGCCGCGGCCCGCCCGGTCGAGGCGGCCCGGCCGGCCGAGCGGGGCGGCCGGTCGGTGGACATGCTGCTCGGCATGGTGGCCCTGGCGCGGGGTGATCTGGTCGCCGCGCACGAGCACCTGCTGGTGGCGTTGCGGTCCCGGATGAGCCACGGCTACCTCGGCCGGGCCTGCGACACGATAAACGCGATAGCGGTGCGCTGCGCGCTCGCCGGGGACGCGCTGGCGGCGGCCCGGCTGTTCGGGGCGGCGCAGGCCACCCGGGCGAACCTGCGGGCTACGCCGGGGATATACGGCCCGTACTGGTCGGCCCGGCAGGCGGAACTGCGGCGGGTGCTGGGTGACGAGGCGTTCGACGCCGCCTACGGGGCCGGTACGGGGCTGCGGCTGGACGAGGTGGCGGCGCTGGCGCTGCACGTCGAGCACCCGGACCTGGCCGCCGACTCGCCCCGGTTCGGCACGCAGACGCCGGGCTCGTGGCCGGCGTTCG
The DNA here is from genome assembly GCF_024519755.1 of Micromonospora sp. Mcm103. NCBI lineage: Bacteria > Bacillati > Actinomycetota > Actinomycetes > Micromonosporales > Micromonosporaceae > Micromonospora > Micromonospora sp. Mcm103. Next base: position 216,551 of record NZ_JALJRJ010000005.1, on the reverse strand, counting down.
AGCCGCGCAGCACTGCGGGCTGAGCCGGCCGGGCGCGGCGGGTCGACCGGCTGAGCGCGGCGGGGAGCCCGCTCGGTGGCGGACTCCCCGTGCGGTGCGTCAGGCGGGCGCGGCGGCGCGGCGCTGGGCGTCGGCCTTCATCCGGGCGGCGCGGTCGAGGTCGGCCTGCGACACCGCGGCGACCGAGCCGAAGACGCTCACCGCCTGGTAGTACGTCCAGGCGAGGCTGTAGCAGGCGGGCCGGACCACCGCGTTGTACGTGGCGCAGACCCGCTTGAGATCCGCGTAGAAGGCGCTGTCCAGACGGGACTTGCTGGACGAGAAGACGCCCATCGCCTTGTGGTTGCGGTAGCCGAAGTCGTGCCGGTAGCAGGAGAGCTTGAAGTTGAACCCGATCGGGTTGTCCGGGCTGGACGAGCAGTAGTCGGTGGACCAGTCGAAGCCGTACTCGGTCCAGGGTGCCCGGTTCTGCCGGGCGCTGTTCCAGGCGTTGTAGCTGGACGCGCTGGTCTGCGTCCAACTGGTGAGGACGGACAGCTTCTGCTGGGTGCTCACCGCGGCGGCGGCCGGTGTGGCCAGGCCGAGCAGGGTGAGCAGGGCGAGTGCGCCGGCGGCGAGGGTGGTGGCGAGTCGACGGGACACGGGAACCTCCGGGGGTGGTGGCCGGGATCTCCGGATGTCGACAAGTGTCGATCAAAGGGGTGAGCTGGGGCGATGCCTCGGGGAGCGGCTCGCTGACATCCGCCTGAACAGACGAATGCCCCCGGGCCGTCGAGGCGGCCCGGGGGCATTCGGGGTGAATCAGCGGACGAAGCGCGGCGGGCTCGCCGGGCTCTCGTTCGCCAGCCGGTCCAGCGCGGTCACGTAGTACGTGTACCGGGCGCCGTCGGCCGCCGTCGTGTCCACCCAGGACTGCACGGCGCCGTCGGTGGCCCGGACGGTGCCGACCAGGTGCGAGGCGTCCGCGAAGTCGCAGCGCCCGGCCAGGCCGTGCCCGTCGAACCGGTAGATCGCGTACGACGCGGCGGTGCCGAGCGGGCCCTTGCCGTCGGCCGGCTGACGCCAGCTCAGGCGTACCCCGTCCGCCTCCCGCTGGGCCTTGGTGACCACCGGGAACAGCAGCGGCTTGCGCGGCAGGTGCGTCATGGTGGGCACCAGCGCCGGGCGGGAGTAGTGCTCGGCCGCGTAGATGTCGGTGGCGCCGAGCCGGTTGGCCCGCACCTGCACCGCGGAGAAGTGCACGTTGCCGAGCACCTCCGGGTACGACCGGTTGAGCGTCAGGTGGTTCGACAGCTCCTGCGGGTTCATCCAGAACGACCCGTACGCCGGGTCGCCGCTCTTGTAGTCGGCCTGGCCGATGTAGAGCTGGACGTCGGTGCCGCGCACCTGCTCGGCCCACCACGGCACCAGCCGGGCGTAGTCGGCGGCCGGGTACTGGCCGATGTACCAGTAGAGCTGCGGCACGATGTAGTCGATCCACTCCTCCTTGACCCACTTGCGGGAGTCGGCGGAGATGATGTCGTACGACTGCGAGCCGGTGGTGTCCGAACCGTTCGGGTCGGCCGACGCGTTGCGCCAGATGCCGAACGGGCTGACGCCGAACTTCACATACGGCTTGACCGCCTTGATCTTGGCGTTCATCTCCTGGATCAGCAGGTTGATGTTGTCCCGCCGCCAGTCGGCCTTGTCCGTGAAGCCCCTGTTGTGCGCCGCGAACGTGGCGTCGTCGGGCACCTGGTGGGTGCCGCTCGGGTACGGGTAGAAGTAGTCGTCGAAGTGCACGCCGTCGATGTCGTACCGCTTGACCGCGTCCATCATCGCGGTCTGGACGAACTCGCGGACCTCGGGGACGCCGGGGTTGTAGTAGAGCCGGCTGCCGGCCACGCCGGCCGGCGGGTAGGCGAAGACCCAGTCGGGGTGCTGGCGGGCCGGGCTGTCCGGGGCCAGTTGCGACAGGTCGGCGCCGGCGCCGCCGGGGGCGGGCATGGAGACGCGGTACGGGTTGAACCAGGCGTGGAACTCCAGGTTGCGCTTGTGCGACTCGTCGACGAGGAAAGCCAGCGGGTCCCAGCCGGGGTTCTTGCCGCGTACGCCGGTCAGGTACTCCGACCACGGCTCGTACGGCGAGGGCCAGAACGCGTCGGCGGTCGGGCGGACCTGGACCACGACGGCGTTGTGGTTGAGCTTCTGGGCCAGGTCGAGCCAGGCCAGGTATTCGGCCTTCTGCTTGGCCACCTGGTCCGGCGCGGTCCAGGAGTCCTTGCTGGGCCAGTCGATGTTCGTAACCGAGGCGATCCACATGGCCCGGAACTGGCGCTTGGGGGTGGCCGGATCGGTGACGCAGTCGGTGGAGGGGGAAGTGGCGGTGCCGATGTCGCCGGGGGCGGCCTGCGCCGGCGTGCCGGCGACCAGCGTGCCGAGCAGCGCCGCGGCCAGCGCGGCGGCTCCGAGCCGAGTTGCCTTCATGCGGTGCGGTCCCTTCGTCGGGTCCGGGGGGACGGTCGGCGGCGGAGCGTACGGCAAGATTCGCCGTGCCATCCATGCCGCCGGTAGAAAACTTTCATCTATCCGTGCCCGGCGCAAGACCCCGACCGGTGATCGATGTCCCGCGCCGTCCGACTCGGCCGGATCGTGACGATTCCGAGACCTGCGGTGCGGGATTGGAGCGGAAAACGGCTGGGTAGCTAGCCCGGTCACAGACCGCCACCGTGGCGGCCACACGGCGGGGGAGGTGATCAGATGTCGGTCCTGCGGACCAAGCCGATCGGCGACGTGCTCGCCCAGGGCGACGCCGACGGCGAGGACGGCAAACCGGGCCTGCGGCGCCGGCTCGGCGCGGTCGACCTGATGGGCTTCGGCATCGGCATCGTGATCGGCACCGGCATCTTCACGCTCACCGGCGTCGAGGCGCGCAACAGCGCCGGGCCGGGCGTGGTGATCTCGTTCGGCATCGCCGGCCTGGTCGCGCTGCTCGCCGCGCTCTGCTACGCCGAACTCGCCAGCAGCGTGCCGACCGCCGGCAGCGCCTACACCTACGCGTACGCGACGATGGGCGAGATCGTCGCCTGGATCATCGGCTGGGACCTGCTGCTGGAGTTCGCGCTCGGCGCGGCGGTGGTGGCCCGCGGCTGGTCCGGCTACCTCGCCGACCTGTTCGGCCTGCCCAGCGCCTGGTTCGCCGAAGAGGGCAGCGTCGTGAACCTCGGCGCGATCGGCATCGTGCTGGTGCTCGGTGTGGTCGCCATCGTCGGCATCCGCGAGTCGGCCCGGGTCACCAACCTGCTGGTGCTGGTCAAGGTGGCGATCTGCGCCTTCGTCATCATCGCCGGGCTGTTCTTCGTCAAGGCGGCCAACCTCAGCCCGTTCATCCCGTCCGCCGAGCCGGCCGGTGCCGGGGACGACGGCATCAAGCAACCGGTCACCCAGGCCATCTTCGGGCTGGAACCCTCCGTCTTCGGCTTCGTCGGGGTGCTCACCGCCGCCGCCGTGGTGTTCTTCGCGTACACCGGGTTCGAGGCCGTGGCGAACCTGGGTGAGGAGACCCGCAAGCCCAAGCGGGACCTGCCGCTGGGTCTGCTCGGCACGCTGCTCATCTCGACGGTGCTCTACATCGGCGTCTCGCTGGTCGTGGTCGGCATGGTCAAGTACACCGAGATCGACGAGGGCGCGCCGATCGCGTCCGCGTTCCGGGCGGTCGGCGCCGGCTGGGCCGCGGTGCTCGTCTCCATCGCCGCCGTCGCCGGGCTCACCAGCGTGATCCTGGTCGACCTGGTGGCCATGGGCCGGATCGGCTTCGCCATCGCCCGCGACGGGCTCATCCCGCCCGCCATCGCGAAGGTGCATCCGCGCTGGGGCACGCCGTACCGGATCGCCGGGATCATGACGATCGCGGTGGCGCTGCTCGCCGGTTTCCTGCCGCTGTCCGCGCTTGCCGACCTGGTCAGCATCGGCGCGCTCTGCGCGTTCACGCTGGTCGCGATCGCGGTGCCGATCCTGCGCAAGCGCCGCCCCGAGCTGGAGCGGCCGTTCAAGGTGCCGTTCTCGCCGGTGCTGCCGATCGTCACCGCGGTGGCGTGCCTCTACCTGAGCCTGAACCTGTCGGTGGAGACCTGGCTGCGGTTCCTCGCCTGGATGCTGATCGGCGCGGTCATCTACTTCGGGTACGGCCACCGCAAGAACCGGCTCGCCCGTCACGAGCACTCGGACACCCCCGAGCCCGCCCCCACCCCCTGAGGCGGGCCCCGAAGGAAGGGCCCCTTCTTAACGCCCGGCGTTAAGAAGGGGCCCTTCTCCTACCGGAGGCGTTAACAAGGGGCCCTTCCTTACGCCGGAACGAAGCGCAGCAGGTTCCAGGAGGTGGCCGGCAGCAGCACGGAGACCCGGCCGCCGTCGACGGTGGGAGTGGTGAGGTCCCGGGGCGTGACCCGCTCCGGGTCCGCTTCGGTGTTCGTGGCGTCCGGGTCGGTTCCGGCCGCCACCGTGGTGTGCGCCTCGGCCCGCAGGCCGGGCAGGCCGCGCAGGTACAGGTCGAGCGGGACGTCCTGCGAGCTGCGGTTGACCGCGAAGACGGCCAGCGCGCCGGTCTCCTCGTCGTGCACGGCGACGGTGTCCAGCGCGGGCACGTCGCCGTACCGCCGGGTCTCGTAGGTGGGGCCGGTGGGCTCGGTCCGCAGCACGGTGCCGCGGGCGTACCGGGCGGTCAGCGCGAACGGGTGGAAGATGCTCTGCCGCCAGGCCGGACCGCCGTTGCGGGTACGGATCGGGGCGATCACGTTGGCGAGCTGCGCCTGGCACGCCACGCCGATGCGGTCGGCGTGCCGGAGCAGGGTGATCAGCAGGTCGCCCACCACCACCGCGTCGACGGCCGTGTAAGCGTCCTCGATCAGCGCCGGCGCCTCGACCCAGCCGCGCCGGTCCAGGTCGGACTGGAGGCGGGACTGGTACCAGACGTTCCACTCGTCGAAGGAGATCTTCAGCTTGCGCTTCTGCCGCAGCTTGGCGCCCACGTAGTCAGCGGTGGCGACGACCTCGGTGATGAAGGCGTCCATGTCGACGGCGGAGGCGAGCAGGCTGGCCCGGTCGCCGTCGGAGGGGTCGTAGTAGGTGTGGGCGGAGATGTAGTCGACGTGCTCGTAGGTGTGCTCCAGCACCGTCGCCTCCCACGCGGCGAACGTGGGCATGCCCCGGCCGGAGCTGCCGCAGGCGACCAGGCTGATCGACGGGTCGATCATCTTCATCGCGCGGGCGGTCTCGGCGGCGAGGCGGCCGTACTCGTCGGCGGTCTTGTGCCCGACCTGCCACGGTCCGTCCATCTCGTTGCCGAGGCACCACAGCCGCACCCCGTACGGCTGTTCGGCGCCGTGCTTGCGGCGCAGGTCGGACAGTCGGGTGCCGCCCGGGTGGTTGGTGTACTCCAGCAGGTCGAGCGCCTCGGTCACGCCGCGGGTGCCGAGGTTGACCGCCATCATCGGCTCGATCCCGGCCTCGGCCGCCCAGGTCATGAACTCGTCGAGCCCGAACTCGTTTGTCTCGATGGTCTTCCAGGCCAGGTCGAGCCGGCGCGGGCGGTCGCCGACGGGGCCGATGCCGTCCTCCCAGCGGTAGCTGGAGACGAAGTTGCCGCCCGGGTAGCGGACCACTGAGACGCCCAGCTCACGGGTCAGGTCCAGCACGTCGCGCCGCAGCCCTCGCCGATCGGCTGTGGGGTGGCCCGGTTCGTACACCCCGCCGTAGACGCAGCGGCCCATGTGCTCGACGAAGGAACCGAAGATCCGGCGGTCCGCCGGCGCGACCCGGAACGCCGGGTCGATCGTGAGCTGCGCGTTCGGCACGATGCCAACCTCTCCCTCGCTGCTGGTGCGGGTGACCGCTGTCACTCCGCTGTCAGTGGTTTGTACAACGTTGTAAGCGCCCGTGTAAAGAGGCAGTCGCGTCGTCGTGGCGCGGTACAGTGCGGCCAGCGTTCACCGGAAGGGAGTGCAGTGCGGCACAGGCTCAAGGACGTCGCGGAGCGCGCCGGAGTGTCGGTGAAGACCGTCTCCAACGTCGTCAACGGCTACCAGCACGTGCGCGCCGACACCCGGGCCCGCGTCGAGGAAGCCATCGCCGCGCTCAACTACCGGCCCAACCTGTCGGCCCGCAACCTGCGCAAGGGGCGCACCGGGGTGATCGCGCTGGCCGTACCCGAACTGGACATCCCCTACTTCGCCGAGCTGGCCCGGCACGTCGTCACCGCCGCCGCCGACCACGGCTGGACGGTGCTGATCGACCAGACCGGCGGCCGGTCCGAGCAGGAGCGCAAGGCCGCCAGCGGGATCGGCGACCACATGATCGACGGCCTGATCCTGAGCCCGCTCGCGCTCACCGCCGACGACCTCGCCGCGCTGGCCGGCCTGCCCATGGTGCTGCTCGGCGAACGCGTCGACCACGGCTCCGCCGACCACGTCATGATCGACAACGTGGCCGCTGCCCGCGAGATCACCGCCCACCTGATCGGGCTCGGCCGCCGCCGGATCGCCGCGATCGGCTCCCAGTGCACCCCCGAGGGCGCCAGCGCCCGGCTCCGCCTGGCCGGCTACACCGCCGCGCTGACCGAGGCCGGCATCGCCTACGACGACCGCCTGGTGGCGCCCGCGCCGGCCTGGCACCGCGCGGACGGCGCCGCCGCCATGCGGCACCTGCTCACCACGGGGGTACGCCCCGACGCCGTCTTCTGCTTCAACGACACGCTCGCGCTCGGTGCGCTGCGTGCCCTGCACGAGATGGGCCTGCGCGTGCCCGAGGACGTCGCGGTGGCCGGCTTCGACGACATCGAGGACGGCCGCTTCTCGATCCCGACGCTGACCACGGTCGCCCCCGACAAGGAGCGCATCGCCCGCCTCGCGGTAGAGCTCCTGGCGGGCCGCCTGGGCCAAGACCGCGACTCCCCACCGCGCGAGCTGGTGGCCCCCCACCACGTGGCCCTCCGCGAGTCCGCCTAACCCGCCCCCTCGTGCCCCGCTTGCCCCTCTTGCCCCGTCGATCATGAAGTTGACGGCGAAGTCGATCTCCTTGAGTGCCGTCAACTTCATGATCGACGGGGTGGTCCCTGGGGCGGTCGGCGCGGCTTCAGTCGAAGAAGCGGGCCAGGTGGGAAGAGGGTGGGGCGGGGGCGTCCGGCGGCAGGGGGGTCAGGTCGGCGAAGATCGAGGCGCCGTCGCAGCCGACGTGCAGCGGATACCAGCGCGGCGTACCAGGCGGACGCTGGCCGCAGATGCCCTTGAACGTCTGCACGTCGAGCAGGCGTACGTGGGTCGGGTCGGCCACCGCGTTGACGTGCCGCCACCAGGGGCTCATCACGTGCAGCACCCCGCCGGGACGCAGCACCCGGTGGCACTCGTCGAACAACGGCAGGAAGTCGATCAGGTGCTCGACGATGTGCACCGCGAAGAACACGTCCACCGACTCGTCGCGCAGCGGCAGCGAGCCGGCCAGGTTGGCGACCGCGTTCACCCCCGGCGCCGGATAGATGTCCAGCCCCAGGTTGCCCGGCCACTGCTTGGTCGCGCCGCAGCCCAGGTCGACCACGACCGGCGCCTGCCCGGCCACTGTGACCCGGCACCAGACCCCGAGTACGCTGGACAGCCGGCCGATCAGCTCCCGTACCAGCCGTAGCTGCTCCGGGTCGGCGACCTCGCCGGTCAGGTGCGCGACCCCCCGGTCGAAGCGCACCTCGACAGCCGTTCCGCGCAGCCGCTCGTCGTGCCGGACCATGTCGGCCCACGCCTCGGCGAGGAAGCCGTCGGTCTGCCGGAGTCGCTCACCCGAGAGCGCGGTCTGCCCCATCGCCACCATGCGCCACCTCCGGCGGCCCGTTACCCCCGATTCGCCCCGATATACCCCGCCAGCCCGCCCCCGTCCGCCCCGGCCCCCGCTCAGCCGCGCCCCGCCCGCGTCGGCCCCGCCCGGCCCGCGCCCCCCAGCCCTCCGTCCGCCCCGCCTGTCGCCCGTGATCAAGGACTTTGTGTCCCCGGACGACGCCCTCGAGGACACAAACTCCTTGATCACCGACGCGTGCCTGAGATCTTGGAAGATTTCGGCCCCTATGGGGGCACTTTCCTTCCAAGATCTCCCGCGACTCGGGCTGCGGCGCTGATCAAGGAGTTTGTGCTGGCGCCCGCGGCGTGGATGGACCCAAACTCCTTGATCACCGCCGGTCTCGGGTCGGGTTGTGCGCGGCGATGGCGGGAGTCTGGGCTGCGCCTCGTCGATCATGGAGTTGTGGCCCGGGCAAACCTCGCGAAAGGTGCAGGAAAGGGGCCGCAACTGCAAGATCAGCGGGGTGAGGGTGAGGGTGAGGGTGAGGGCGGGGGTGAGGGTGAGGGCGATGGCGGGGGAGAGGGCGGTCAGGGGGAGAGGGTGCGGCGGACTGCGCGGGAGCCTCGCATGCGCTGGCGCGGCTGGGCAGCCGCTGCCTTCGGGCGCTTGAGGTGGTAGCGGTGCAACTCGTTGTTGCCCGGCAGCGACGGGTCCTCGCTCATCGCGACCAGTTCCCAGCCCTGGTCACCGGCCCGGTTCAGGTGGGCCAGCGCGGTGTCGCCGTACGGCGTCACGTCGATCATGGAGCCGTCCGGGCCGTACCAGATGAAGACGACCTCCCACCCGGCGTCGGTGGCGGCGGCCTGGCGGCGGCGGACCAGCAGCGCGTACTCCCACTTGAGCATGCGCTCATTGTGGACCCGCGCGCGCCGGTCGGCACGGATCAGTGTTCGGCGATCCGTCCGTCCGCCACGCGCAGCCGCCGGTTCACGCTCACCGCGTCGAGCATCCGCCGATCGTGGGTCACCAGCAGCAGCGTTCCCGGGTAGCTCGCCAGCGCCGACTCCAACTGCTCGATCGCGGCCAGGTCGAGGTGGTTCGTCGGCTCGTCGAGCACCAGCAGGTTGACGCCACGCCCCTGGAGCAGGGCCAGCGCGGCCCGGGTCCGCTCGCCGGGGGACAGCGTCGCCGCCGGCCGCAGCACATGCTCGGCGCGCAGCCCGAACTTCGCCAGCAGCGTCCGCACGTCCGCCGGGGCCAGATCGGGTACGGCGGCACCGAACGCGTCGAGCAGCGGCTGGTCGCCGAGGAACAGTCCCCGGGCCTGGTCGACCTCGCCGACCACCACACCCGGGCCGAGCGCGGCGTGCCCCTCGTCCAGCGGCAGCCGGCCGAGCAGCGCGGCGAGCAGGGTGCTCTTGCCGGAGCCGTTCGCCCCGGTGATCGCCACCCGGTCGGCCCAGTCGATCTGCAGGTCCACCGGGCCGAGCGTGAAGCCGCCACGGCGTACCACCGCTCCTCGGAGCGAGGCCACGACGGCGCCGGCGCGGGGCGCGGCGGCGATCTCCATCCGCAGCTCCCACTCCTTGCGCGGCTCGTCGACCACCTCCAGCCGCTCGATCAGCCGGGCGGTCTGCTTGGCCTTCGCGGCCTGCTTCTCGGTCGACTCGGCGCGGTACTTGCGGCCGATCTTGTCGTTGTCGGTGGCCTTGCGGCGGGCGTTCTTGACGCCCTTCTCCATCCACGCCCGCTGGGTGCGGGCACGCGCCTCCAGGTCGGCCTTCGTGTCGGCGTACTCCTCGTACTCCTCGCGGGCGTGGCGGCGCGCCACCTCCCGCTCCTCCAGATAGGCCGCGTAGCCACCGCCGTAGTGCTTGACCTGCCGCTGGTGCAGGTCAAGCTCGACGATCCGGGTGACGGTGCGGGTGAGGAACTCCCGGTCGTGGCTGACCACCACGGTCCCGGCGCGCAGCCCGGTGACGAAGCGTTCCAGCCGGTCCAGCCCGGCCAGGTCGAGGTCGTTGGTGGGCTCGTCGAGCAGGAAGACGTCGTACCGGCTGAGCAGCAGCGACGCGAGCCCGGCGCGGGCGGCCTGCCCGCCGGACAGACCGGTCATCGGATGGTCCAGGCCCACGTCGAGACCCAGCTCCGCGGCGACCTGCGCGGCCCGCTCGTCCAGATCCGCGCCGCCGAGGTCGAGCCAGCGTTCCAGAGCATTCGCGTACGCGTCGTCGGCGCCCGCCGCCCCGGCGGTGAGCGCCTCGGTGGCGGCATCAAGCGCGGCCTGCGCGGCACTCACCCCGGTGCGCCGGGCCAGGAACTCGCGGACCGTCTCGCCGGGCCGGCGCTCCGGCTCCTGCGGCAGGTAGCCGACGGTCGCCGTGGGCGGGCTGAGCGAGACCGAGCCCTGCTCGCGGGGGACAAGGCCGGCGAGGGTACGCAGCAGCGTGGACTTGCCCGCGCCGTTGACCCCGACCAGCCCCACCACGTCGCCGGGCGCGACGACGAGGTCGAGGTCTTCGAAGAGGAGGCGGTCACCGTGGCCGGCGGTGAGGTCCTTGGCGATCAACGTGGCGCTCATCAGATGACCGAGCCTACCGGCGGGCGCATCCGGATTACCGTGACCCGCGCTCGCGGCGGCGCCGGTCTGAGGGAGACTCACAGCCGTGGTGACCACACTGGCGATCGACTGTGGTGGTGGCGGGATCAAGGCCTCCGTACTGGATGCCGCCGGAACCATGCGCGCACGGCCGTTGCGCGTGCCCACGCCGTACCCGCTGCCGCCGGCCTTGTTCGTCAAGACGCTGCTGGATCTCGGCGCCCGCCTGCCCGCGGCGGACCGGCTCACCGTCGGCATGCCCGGCATGATCCGGCACGGCGTCGTGGTGGCGACGCCGCACTACGTGACCCGCTCCGGGCCGCGCAGCCGCGTCGACCCCGAGCTTCTGGCCGAGTGGTCCGGGTACGACGCGCGCACCGCGCTGGCCGAGGCGTTCGGCGTGCCGGCGCTGGTGCTGAACGACGCCGAGGTGCACGGCGCGGGCGTGGTCGCCGGGACCGGCTGCGAGCTGGTGCTGACGCTCGGCACCGGGCTGGGCAGCGCGCTGTTCGACGGCGGGGTGCTGGCGCCGCACCTGGAGCTGTCGCACGCGCCGGTGCGGTGGAACACCACCTACGACACGTACGTGGGCGAGCCGGAACGGCGGCGGCTCGGCGACGCGTTCTGGTCGCGGCGGATCCGGCAGGTGGTGGACGGCCTGCGGCCGGTGTTCCGGTGGGACCGGCTGTATCTCGGCGGCGGCAACTCGCGGCTGATCCGGCCCGAGCAGGTGGCCCGGATGGGCGACGACGTGGTGATCGTCCCGAACACGGCCGGAATCGTCGGCGGTGTCCGGGCCTGGGACCTGGTCGGCGGCCGGTACGACCCGACCACCTGATCTTTCGCCCTGCAGGAACACTCGCGCTCGCGCCGGTGTTGTGCCAGCGTCGGACCTAGGGCCTGGCGCGACACGAGGAGGTGGGTCGAGTGGATCTTCTGGCGGAGTACCGGCGGGCGACCATGTTCTTCGAAGCGGGTGACCCGACCGGAGCGGCCCGGCTGCTCGAACCGATCATCGAGGCGGAGCCGGACAACTCCTCGGTCCGGCAGCTGCTGGCCCGCGCGTACTTCCAGTCGGCCCAGCTCAACCGGGCCGAGGAGCAGCTGCGCGAGCTGGTCGACCGCGACCCGAGCGACCACTACGCGCACCACGTGCTCGGCCGCACGCTGGAGCGGATGAACCGGCCGGTGGACGCGCTGCGGCACCTGCGCATCGCGGCCGCGATGTACTCGACGAACACCGACTACGCCACCGCCCTGCGCCGGGTGGAGGGCAAGGTCGGTCGTTGACCGATGACGCGGAAGGGCAGCCCGGGCGGGCTGCCCTTCCGCGTACCTAGGATGGGACCGTGAAGCTCAAGCTCGACCTCCACGACATCTACAACAAGGGCCACGACATCGATCGTGCGCTGCGCGGGATCATGGACGAGGCGGTCGCGAAGAAGGCCACGCTCGTGGAGATCATCCCGGGTAAGGGGTCGGGCGCGCTCAAGAAGAAGGTGCTGCGCTTCCTCGACCAGAAGGACGTGAAGCAGCTCTACCACCGGGTCGAGAAGGACTCGAAGAACTTCGGCCGCCTGTTCGTGCACTTCCGGTGGAAGTAGCGCCGCCTGCGTCTGCTCCCACGATCAGGCCGCGGTGAGCACCGTCATGGGGGAGCCGAAGGTGGTTGTTCCGGGGCCGTGCCCGATGCCGACCAGGACCCGGTTGCCGAGCGGCGCGGCCAGGCGCACCACCACCTCGCGATCCTCGGCGTAGTCCAGTCGGATGCCGTCCCCGTCGTGGGTGACCTCCACCGGTTCGACGAGCACCGCGGTGTCCGTCTCATGCACCAGGGCGTCTGGGTAGTCGGCGTATTGCGCGGGCGTTCCGATGAACCGGAACGTCAGAGTGCGCCCATCGTTCGCGAGCATGGCCTCCTCGTGATGAATGGCGCCCACACCGGGGGGCCGCCATGTCATCCGACGTTCGAAGTCCGGGTCCATGGCGATGAACGGCCATCGCCGGTCCTCGGGGTACATCATCCACGCCGGGAGTTCGCGGACACCTCGATCGGTGGCGAACGGCCCGTCCCCGCGGATGATGTTCGCCAGCGGTCTCTGCGCCCCGGTTTGCACGTCACGGCAGTACTTGACGGCGTGCGGCCTGAGCTCCGGCGGCAGGTCGGACTCTGGAACGCCGGGAGCGTCGAACGACGCCCGCCACTGGGTGTCCACCATGAGTCGGTCGAGCGCTGTGACGCCCATCGCTGTCAGCACGATCGGACGCGGCTCGCGGTGAACGGGGAAACCGTCCCACATCGCCAACGCCTGCCGTACACACTCCGGATCGCTTGGCACGTCGCCAGCCTAGCCACCTGTGGACACTTGGCGGCGTGCCCCAGTCGGCGAACCGCCCTCGCCGCACCGACAGAGCCTGTGCAGTTCGCCGAGCCGCACGTCGCCTACGACATAAGGGAATACCGTGAGACCCGGTTGGGAGATCACGAGTAGCCGGTTACGCCGGGCGTCCGCCGAACACCCAGTTGTGCACCTCGACCTCGGCGTACCGGTCGGCGGACAGCACGGCGCGCGCCTCGTCCGGCCCGGTCGCCCGCACCAGCGCCGCCGTCCCCACCCACGTCACGCCGTCGTCGGACAGCAGCGGCCCGTACGCGATCAACTCGTCCTGCCGCTGCGGCAGCACCGGACCGGCGCCCTGCTCCGGACCGAGGCCGAGCACCAGGTAGCGGTTGCCGCCCGTCCGGCCCCCGGTGAACTCCCACATGGTGCGGCCCAGCATGTTCCACCACCGCCGCAGCATCACGTCCCGGTACGCGCCGGCCTGGTAGTTGGGCTCGTCGAAGGCGAACGCCCGGGCGGCGGCGGGGCCGGGCAGGCTCAGGATGTGCACGCTCCCGGTCGGCGAGCCGTCGGCAGCAAGGGTCGGGCCGCGCGCGATCATCTGCTCCGCGAACCGGTCCATGTAGGCCCAGTGCTCCGCGACCAGGTCACTCCGCAACGCCATCGAGCCGAGCCGGTCCCGGTGGTAGCAGAAGAAGTCCATGCCCTCAGCCGGCCAGCTCGGTGGAGCCGTCCCAGCCGTTGTATCCCTGCTGCGTGATCCGGCCGTCGGCGTAGGTGTAGGACCAGCGTTCGCCCGTCTCGCCCTCGAACCGGACGGTTCCCGCGCGTACGAACGGGGCCAGCGCGACGTAGAAGGCGATGGCCTGGCCCGACCACTTGAAGTCGTCCCGGCTTTGGCCGACTTCGATCCAGTCGCCGTCGCGGACGAACGTGGCGGCACCCACCCACGCCATGTCGGTCAACGTCTCGGGCGTGGGCGGCAGGTCCGGGTCGAACCAGCCATCCCGCTGGGAGCAGGCGACCCGGACAGCGGCGAGAGCGGCCGCCTCGTCGCCCTCGGGAAGGTGCAGGCGGCCGGACGGCTCCACGTTGTATCCCACGGCACCGATGCTAGGGAGATCCACCGACGCTGTCAGACCCGCTCGCGGGACCATGCCGACTTCAGTACGCCGAAGTGGCGGTATCCCGGCGCGGGGATACCGCCACTTCGGCGAGGTGGTGCCGATCAAGCAGGTGGTGTCGATCAAGCGGCGGTCAGAGCGGGTACGTGCGCGCCACCGCCAGCATCTCCGAACTGTGCGAGCCGACCACGCCCACACCCTCCGGCCGGGGCCGGAACCCGGGCACGGAGGACAGCCCGTCACTGGCGTCCATCGCCCGCACCGACACGGCACCGCCGCGCGGCACGAGCGTCAGCGTCACCTCGACGCCCTCCGGCGGCGGTGCGTGGAACACGATCCCGAATCCCCACTTCCCGTCGCCCGGCTCGACCGGCACGCTCCGCCCCGCCACCGTGGCGGACCGCACTGTGGCGGTGCTGGTGTCGACGTGCAGCGTGAGCAGGCGTACCTGCCGCTGCGGCACCACCCGCACCCGCAGCACACGCTGGTCACCGTCGCGGGTGTCGGAGAGCGTCTCCAGCTTCGGCGCGGGCAGCGGCGCGGCCGTGGCCGGCCCGGCGCGCATCTCGCCGTCGCCCAGCCCGGGGAAGTCGTCGGCCAGCGAGATGCTCCGGTCGACGTAGCCGTCGGTCCAGGGCTGCGGCTTCTCCTCGCGAGTCAGCCACGCCGCCTTCCCGGTGCCCGCGTCCAGCGCGTACATCAGATGGGTCGGCACGGGATGTGCGGCGTCGAAGCGGTCCACTGCGAGGCCGACCCCGGTGAGCACCACCGCCGCCAGCGCGGCGGCCGCGGCGGGCAGCGCGCCGAGCCGGCGTGCGCGCAGCGCGAGCAGGCCGCGCTGGCCGCCGGCCCGTGGGTGCAGCAGGTCCACCACCGGGAGTACGGCGAGGCCGAGCAGCACCGCGACGAGCGCGGCTACCGCGCCCATGCCCATGCCGAGCGCCGGGAACAGCAGCACCACCGGAGGCAGCAGGATCACCACTGCCACCGCGGCGGCGAGCGTCACCGCGACCACCGGCCACGGTCCGTCGCGGCGGGTGGCGAGCGCGGCGAAACCGGCGAGCGCGCCGGCCAGCGCCGGCACTGTCGTCAGGTACGCCCCGCCGGGTACCGCCACGGCGAGCAGCACACCGAACACGGCCAGCCAAGCCAGTCCGCCGAACGCCAGCGCGGCCGGGCCGACGCGGCGGCGCAGCAGCGCGTACCAGCAGAACAGCACCGCGGCGGCGAGCGCCACGACGGCGAGCCGGTACGCCACCGGGCGGTACGGGTCGAGCAGTTCGGCGTACCCGGGCCGGACCGTGGTGATCGCGGCCCAGAGCAGCCACGCGCCGAGCGGGGCCACGACGATCGGCGCCAGGGTCAGGCCGAAGCCGGCGGCGAGCGTGCCGGCGGTGGCCCGGCCCCGGATGCGCAGGAGCCAGCCGAGGGCGCCGACGGCGAGCAGCGCGACCACGGCGAGCGGCACCGTCAGCCAGCCGGAGTAGCGGACCAGCCCGCCGAGCACCGGGAAGTAGGTGTCGTCGTGGCCGGCGCGCAGGTCGTCCAGGTCGGTACGGCCGAACTCGCGGGCCAGGCCGAGCGCGTTGTCACCGTGCATCTGGAGGCTGCCCCGGTCCATCCGGGCCGGCACGTCCAGCGGGGTGTGGTAGATCGCGCCGCCGTCGATGTAGGCGGAGTTGAGTCCGACGAACTTCCGGTCGAGGAAGGCGGTGAAGTCGGTGTCGTTCGGCAGCGCCCGGTAGATCTCCACCGCGAACGAGGTGCCCACCGGGTGCGGGGCGGCCTTGCCGAAGATCTCCACCAGCTTCGCGTTGTCCCGGGACGTCTCGAACATGATCACTGGGCCGGTGGAGCCGCGCGCCTCCAGGTTGAGCACCACCCCGCCGTCGCGGGCGAGCGGGTGGTAGGCGGCGAACCCGGCGGCCCCGCACAGGCACGCCTCCTCCGCGTCGGTCAGCACGAAGACGATGTCGTTGCGGGGGCGCGGGCCGGTGGTCAGCGCCCGGGCCACCTCCAGGATCGCGGCGGTGCCGGCCGCGTCGTCGTTGCCGCCCGGCCCGGTCTGCACCGAGTCGTAGTGCGAGACCAGGAACACCTTCCCGGTCGGGTCGGTGCCGGGCAGCCGGGCCACCACGTTGCGGACCCGGGCCAGCGTCGCCCCGCCCGCCGCGCCGGACAGCTGCCCGGCCTCGGGCGCCACCGTGTCCTGCACCTCGGTCTGAAGGCCCAGCCCGCGCAGCGTCGTCACCAGGTGCTCGCGTACCCGGTCGTTTGCGGCGCTGCCCGCCACGTGCGGCTCGGCCGCGATCACCTCGACGTTGCGGAAGGCGCGGGCGGCGCTGAAGTCGCCGGCGGGCGCGTCCGCCGGACGTGGTGTCGGGGTGGAGAGGCCGACCAGGACGCCCGCCCCGACGGCGAGCAGCGCGACGAGCGCGGCCAGGGCGGCGATCGGCCGGCGGCGGGGCCTGCTGAACGCGCGGTCGGCGGGGCGGGTGGGGGGTGCGCCCACGGGGACTCCTCGGGGTGGATCAACGGGGTGGGATCATCCTGCACCCCCGGGGGCCGCGGCGGCAGTCCTCGGTCGGTGCGCTGCGGGCGTGACAGCGCTCCCGGCGTAACATCGTGGGTCGACCGTGCCGCTGTCGGGGTGGGACCGTTGTGTCAGCCAGGATCAGCAGGGCATTCGGAAGGAGTCCGACATCACCAGCGAACTCCCGCGTCTCGCGGCGGTGACCCGACCGGTGCGGCCGGCCGGCGCGTCGGGTGCCGTCCGCGTGCCGTCGGCCGGGGCGGGGCTGCACGGTGGCGTACCGCCGGGCGAGCGGCTGCGGGTGCTGCTGGTCGAGGACGACGAAGGCGACGCCTTCCTGGTCGGTGAGCTTCTCGCCGAGACCAACTCGATGATCGACCTGCTGGTCGCCACCAGCCTCAGCGAGGCCCGGCAGCGGGTGATGGGCGTGGACTGCGTCCTGCTCGACCTGGGCCTGCCGGACGCGCAGGGCCTGGACGGGCTGCGCCGGGTGCTGGAGATGGCCAGCGGCGCGGCGGTCTGCGTGCTGACCGGCCGCTCGGACGAGCACCTGGGCATCGTCGCGGTCGCCGAGGGAGCGCAGGACTACCTGGTCAAGGGCCAGGTCGACGGGGTCCTGCTGACCCGGGCGCTGCGGTACGCCGTCGAGCGCAAGCGGGCCGACGAGAACGCCCGCCGGCTGCGTGAGGTGGAGCTGCGCCAGGCCGAGTCCGCCCGCCTGGAACGCGGCCTGCTGCCGCAGCCGCTGATGACCACCGACGAGGTGTCGGTGCACACGTTCTACCGGCCCGGCCGGCACGCCGCGCTGATCGGCGGCGACTTCTACGACGTGGTGCAGACCCGGCCGGACCGGATCGATTTCATCGTCGGCGACGTCTGCGGGCACGGCGTGGACGAGGCCGCGCTCGGCGTCGAACTGCGCGTGGCCTGGCGGGCCCTGGTGCTGGCCGGGGTGCCGGACGACGAGGTGCTGCCCGCGCTGGAGCAGGTCCTGATGAGCGAGCGCCGCCTCCAGGAGATCTTCGCGACGGTGGCCACCACCCGGCTCGACCTGGCGTCGGCACGGGCCACCGTACGGCTCGCCGGTCATCCGCCGCCGCTGCTGCTCAGCGGCGGGAAGGTCGCGCCGGTACCGGCCAAGGGCGGGTTGCTGCTGGGCGTACGCCCGCGCCGCCCGGTCGCCTTCGACCTGGAGTTCGACACCGACGACTGGTCGCTGCTGATGTACACCGACGGCCTGATCGAGGGCCGGGTGGACGGCGGCGACGAACGGCTCGACGTACCGGGTCTGACCGGGCTGCTCGCCGACCCGGCGAACCGGGCGGTGCCGCTGGCCGAGCTGCCCGCCTGGCTGGTCGGGCGGGCCGAGCAGATAAACGGCGGCCCGCTCGCCGACGACGTGGCGATGTTGCTGGTGACCCGCGGTAGTGGTCGTTGAAGGGCTACGGGGAGGAACCTGTGAAGGCGTACCAGCAGGGGTGGACCCTGCGACGGCGGGTGGTCGCGCTCCTCGGCGTGGTGGTGGTGCTGCTGCTCGGGCTGGCCGCCGCGGAGGCGGCGGTCGCGGCGAAGAACCGGCAGAACATCGATGCGGTGCTGCTCAAGACCGGCCCGCTGCGCGTGCAGGCGCAGGAGCTGATGAGCGTGCTGCTCGACCAGGAGACCTCGGTTCGCGGGTACGCGGTGAACGGCGACCGCAGCGACCTGGAGCCCTACCGGGAGGGTGTGCAGCGCGAGCAGAGCCTGGTCACCTCGATCCGGAACCTGTCGGCCGACTACCCGGACGTGCGCCGGTCGCTGGAACTGGTGGAGCAGGAGACCGCGCAGTGGCGGGCCCAGGTGGCCGAGCCGGTGATCACCACAGTCGAACGCGCCGGCCCCGCGGCCGGACAGGCGCTGATCACCGACGCGACGCGGCAGCAGTTCGACGGCATCCGTACGTCGGTGAACACGCTCCAGGAAGAGATCCTCACCGTCCGGCAGGAGACCGCCGAGCGCGTCAACTCGACGAGCAACACGCTGGTCGTGCTGCTGATCATCGCCGCGCTGGTGGTGACGACGGCCGGCGTGGTCATGCTGGTCTCGCTGGACCGGATCCTGATCCGCCCGCTGGCCGACCTGGTCGGCCAGGTGCGCGAGGTGGCCGACGGCGACTACCGGCACCGCATCGAGGGGTCCGGCCCGCCGGAGTTCCGCCGGCTCGCCGACGACATCGACCAGATGCGGATGAAGATCGCCCGCGAGCTGGACGAGGTACGCGAGGCGCGGGAGCGCATCGAGTGGGTGAACGGCCAGTTGCAGAAGCAGGCCGAGGAGCTGACCCGCTCCAACCGTGACCTGGAGCAGTTCGCGTACGTGGCCTCGCACGACCTCCAGGAGCCGCTGCGCAAGGTGGCGAGCTTCTGCCAGCTGCTGCAGCGGCGCTACGCCGGGCAGCTCGACGAGCGGGCCGACCAGTACATCGCGTTCGCGGTGGACGGCGCGCAGCGCATGCAGCGGCTGATCAACGACCTGCTGGCGTTCTCCCGGATCGGCCGGCTGACCACCGGTTTCACCGAGGTCGACCTGAACAAGGTGATGGGCGACGTGGCGGGGCAGACCGAGGCGGCGCTGCAGTACGCCGACGCGGACCTGACCTGGGGCGAGATGCCCACCATCCGCGGCGAGGAACCGCTGCTGACGAACCTGCTGGTCAACCTGGTCAGCAACTCGGTGAAGTTCCGCCGGCCCGACGTGCCGCCGAAGGTGCACGTGTCGGCGCGGCTGGTGGACGGCGAGTGGGAGATCAGCTGCCGGGACAACGGCATCGGGATCGAGCCGGAGTTCGCCGACAAGATCTTCGTGATCTTCCAGCGGCTGCACTCCAAGGACGCGTACCCGGGCACCGGCATCGGACTGGCCATCGTCAAGAAGATCGTGGAATATCACGGCGGCCGGGTCTGGGTGGACACCGACGCCGACGAGGGCACCACCATCCGGTTCACGCTGCCCGCGCTGGAGGCCGACATCGAGGCCGCCAAGGCGGCGGAGGCAGCGGCGGACGAGGACACGACGGACGCCGCGGAGCCGGCCGCCGAGGGCGCCGACGGTGACCCGGCGGACGGCGGGCGGCAGCCGGACGGCGAGGCACGCGAAGAGCCGCCCGCGGAGGCGGACCGACACGGTACAAACGGTGGCATGAAGGAGACGGTGGCATGACCGCGCCCGCGGACGGCAAGAGCCCGATCGAGGTCCTGCTCGTCGAGGACGACCCCGGCGACGTGCTGATGACCCAGGAGGCGTTCGAGGAGCACAAGCTCCGCAACCGCCTCACCGTCGTCTCCGACGGCGCCGAGGCGCTCGCCTACCTGCGCCGCGAGGGCCGGTACGCGGACGCGGTGACGCCCGACCTGATCCTGCTCGACCTGAACCTGCCCCGCCGCGACGGCCGGGAGGTGCTCAAGGAGATCAAGAAGGACGAGGAACTGCGCCGCATCCCGGTCGTGGTGCTCACCACCTCGCAGGCCGACGAGGACATCCTGCGCAGCTACCAGCTGCACGCCAACGCCTACGTGACCAAGCCGGTGGACTTCGAGCGCTTCATCTCGGTGGTCCGCCAGATCGACGAGTTCTTCGTCAGCGTGGTCAAGCTGCCGCCGCGTGGCTGACCCGCTGCTGGACGACGTCGGCGCGCTGCTGAAGGAGGCGGCGGCCAAGGTCGTCGTGCCGTTGTTCCGCCGGCTCGACGCGTCCGACATCTCCGAGAAGGCGCCGGGCGAGGTGGTCACCGTCGCCGACCGCGAGGCCGAGGTGCTCATCTCCGAGGGCCTGCGGCGGCTGCGTCCCGGCTCGGTGGTGGTCGGCGAGGAGGCCGTCGCCGAGGACCCGGACCTGCTGCGGCACCTGCGCGGCAGCGGCGACGTGTGGCTCGTCGACCCGGTCGACGGCACCTCCAACTTCGCCGCCGGTCGCCGGCCGTTCGCGCTGATGGCGGCGTTGCTCACCGACGGCGTACCGGTGGCCTCCTGGGTGTACGACCCGCTCGACGGCACGATGGCGGCGTGCCGGCTCGGTGCCGGCACCGAGCTGGACGGGGCGTCGCTGAGCGCGCCGCCGGCCGAGCCGCGGGTGGGCGCGCTGCGCGGCACCGCGGCGACGAAGTTCCTGCCGCCGGACTTCCGCCGCCGGGTGGAGGAGGGCGGACGCCGCATCGGTGAGCTGCTGCCCGGCCAGCACTGCGCGGGCCGGGAATACCTGGACGTGCTCACCGGCGAGCAGCAGTTCGTGCTGTTCTGGCGCACCCTGCCGTGGGACCACACACCCGGCACGTTGCTGGTGCGCGAGGCCGGTGGCGTGGCCCGCCGGTTCGACGGCGCCGACTACCACCCGGCCGACGACGGCCGGGGACTGCTCGTGGCGTCGAGCCCGGAGATCTGGGACGAGGTGAGCGCCGCCCTGCTGGGCGGTTGAGCGGCGTTGTGCGACGGGCACGGCACGCTGCGTCGATGTCGGACGCCGTACGCCGTCGCCGGCCTGGCGCGTCGCGCGTGGTCCGGTATCGTGACCGGCGGTCTCCGCCAGCAGGCCGCCGTCCGGCGCCGGCGGAGACGCCGCTCGGTGTACGGGGGCCGGCGGTCGACGGAAGGACCAACACGTGCCCAGGACCAGCCCTACCGGCCGGCGCGTCCGGCGGTCGCTGCTCGCCGCGCTCGCCGCGGTGGCCGTGCTGCTCGGCTCCGGCGTGGCCGCCGGCCCGGCCGCCGCCGTACCCAGCCCGAACGCCCCGAACGAGGGCGGCAGCAAGCAGCTGCGGGCGGCGTTGGAGGCGGCGGCGAAGGGCCACATCGAGGCCCAGAACAAGCTGGAGAACTCCAAGCGCCGGCAGAAGGCGCTCGCCGCCCAGCTCAAGGATGTCGAGGTACGCCTCGTCGGGCTCAGCGCGCAGGCCGGTGAGGTCGCCGCGCAGTCGTACCGGATGGGCCGGCTGACCGCGACGTCGATGCTGCTGGCCAGCGCCGACCCGAACGACTTCCTCAAGCGCGCGGCCGAGCTGGACGTGATGGCCCAGCGGGACAGCAAGCGGCTGCGGGAGCTGGCCGACGCGAAGGCGCAGGCGGCCGAGGCGAAGCTCGCCATCGACGCCGAGGTGCGCGAGCAGGCCAAGCAGGTCGCGGTGCAGGCCCGCAAGAAGAAGGACGCCGAGGTGGCGCTGGCGAAGGTCAGCTCCGGCGCCGGGTCCGGTTTCAACGGGACCTCCTCGTCGGCGAAGCCCGCCCCGCGCAGCTCGGACGGCTCGTGGCCGTCGGAGTCCTGCTCGGTGGACGACCCGACGCCCGCGTCCGGCTGCATCACGCCGCGCACGCTGCACATGCTCCAGCAGGCCAAGGCGGCCGGTTACAAGCGCTACGCCTCGTGTCACCGCAGCGGTGGCGGCGGCGAGCATCCCAAGGGCCGGGCCTGCGACTTCTCCGCCGCCAGCGGCGGGTTCGAGGACAAGACCGCCACCGGCGGCGACAAGGCGTACGGCGACAGCCTCGCCGCCTGGGCGAAGAACAACGCGAACCGGCTCGGCATCATGTACGTCATCTGGTATCGGCAAATCTGGATGCCGAACACCGGTTGGCGCGCGTACAGCGGCGGTGGCAGCCCGGCGGCGGACCACACAAACCATGTTCACATCTCGATGTATTGACCCGGCCCGCCGCGAGCGCTGCGTAGCATCGCCACGGTGAGCAGCACATCGTCAGACGTCGTCACGGGACCGGTGGCCGACGCCCCGGTCCCGCCCCGGGCCCTGCCCAACGGGCTCGCCGCGTTCCTCGTCTTCCTCTCCAGCGGTGCCGTGCTGGTGCTGGAGACCGTGTCGCTGCGCCTGGTCGGCCCGTACGTCGGGGTGACCCTCCAGGTGACCAGCTCGGTGATCGGCATGGCGCTGGCCGCCATCGCGTACGGGGCGTGGTTCGGCGGGTGGCTGGCCGACCGGCGTGACCCGCGCACCCTGCTCGCCCCGGCGCTGGTGCTGGCCGGCATCGCCACCGCGGTCACGCTGCCGATCGTCAGGTACGCCGGTGAGGCGCTGCGCGGCGGCGCGGCGAGCGCGGTGCTCCTGCTGACCGCGCTGACCGTGCTGCTGCCGGCCGCGCTGCTGGCCGGGATCACCCCGCTCGTGGTGAAGCTCCAGCTCGCCGACCTGCGCCGGACCGGGCAGGTGGTGGGCAAGCTGTCCGGCATCGGCACGCTCGGCGGCATCACCGCCACGCTCGGCACCGGCTTCGTGCTGGTGGCGGCGCTGTCCAGCACCGTCATCGTGTTGGGGCTGGCCGCCGTGCTCGGCGTGACCGGGCTGGCGCTCGGCTTCTGGCTGCGCCGGCAGGCCGGCCCGAGCGGGCTGTCCGCGCCGGGCCGGGTCAAGGCCGCGCTGGCGCTGCTCGGTCTGGCCGCCGCCGGGCTCACCGCGGCGGCGCCGAACCCGTGCGACGTGGAGACCGCGTACCACTGCGCCCGGGTCGAGGTGGACCCGTCGTGGCCGCAGGGACGCACGCTCTACCTCAACTCGGCCGAGCACTCGTACGTCGACCTGGGCGAACCGACCCACCTGAAGTACGCGTACACGCAGTGGATCGGCCTGGTCGCGGACGTGGCGCGGCCGGCGAAGCAGCCGATGGACGCGCTGCACCTGGGCGGCGGCGGTTTCACCGTGCCGCACTACCTGGCCGCGACCCGGCCCGGCACCGACAACCTGGTGTTCGAGCTGGACGGCGGCCTGGTCGAGCTGGACCGGCGGGAGCTGGGCCTGCGTACCGGATCGGGGATGCGCGCCGAGGTGGGGGACGCGCGGGTGCTGCTGCGCGGCGAGCCGGCCGACAGCCGCGACTTCATCGTCGGCGACGCGTTCGGCCACCTGGTGGTGCCGTGGCACCTGGCGACCCGGGAGATGGCCGCCGACATCCGGCGGGTGCTGCGCCCGGACGGGATCTACGTGCAGAACGTCATCGACTACCCGCCGGGCCGGTTCATCCGGGCTGAACTGGCCACCGTGAAGGCCGAGTTCGCGCACGTCGCGCTGATCGCCCCGCCCGGCGCGATCGACGGGAAGCAGGGCGCCAACTTCGTGATCGTCGCCTCGGACGCGCCGCTGCCGCTCGCCGCGATCCCGCCCGGCCTGAAGCTGCTGCCGGAGCCGGCCTCGCTGATGGACGAGGCGGCGGTCACCGCATGGGTGGGCGACGCGATGGTGCTCACCGATGACTACGCGCCGGTGGACCAACTGCTCGCGACCGCCTGAACGGGTGACTTTCCTGACCGATTCCGACCGCTGAGGTGTACCGGGGCCCACTTCGGGCAACAGGACCGACCATGGGTGGACCGGTCAGGAACGGCGTGCAACTGCTCGGCGAGCGATATCGACTCGTCGAGCAGTTGGGTGCGGGCGGCATGTCGGTCGTCTGGCGCGGCTACGACGAGGTGCTGGGCCGCCAGGTGGCGGTCAAGGTGCTGGCCTCGCGGCTGGCCAGCGACAAGGCGTTCCGGCACCGGATCCGGGTGGAGGCGCAGGCCGCCGCGCGGCTGTGCCACCCCAACATCACCAACGTGTACGACTACGGCGAGTCCGTGCAGGTCGGCCTGACCGTGCCGTACGTGGTCATGGAGCTGGTCGACGGCGGTCCGCTCAGCGGGCGGCTCGGCCGCGACGGGCAGCTTCCCTGGCGGGAGGCCATGACCATCGGCGCGGAGGTCGCCTCGGCGCTGGCCGCCGCGCACGCCCGAGGCGTGGTGCACCGGGACGTCACCCCGGGCAACGTGATGCTGACCCCGACCGGGGTGAAGGTCGTCGACTTCGGCATCTCGGCGCTGGTGGGGGAGAGCGACAAGGGGCCGGACGGCGCGCTGCTCGGCACGCCGGCCTACCTCGCGCCGGAGCGGCTGGACAACGGCCACGTCTCGCCCGCCACCGACGTGTACGCGGTCGGGCTGCTGCTCTACCGGATGCTCACCGGCCGCCTGCCGTGGCAGGCCAGCACCACCACCGAGATGCTGCGCGCCCACATGTACCGCGACCCGGACCCGATGCCCGCGGTGCCGGGGCTGCCCGAACCGGTCGCCGCGCTGGTACAGCGGTGCCTGGCGAAGCGCCCCGAGGACCGCCCGGCGACCGCCGAGGTGGCCCGTACGCTCGCCGAGGCCGCGGGTATCGCGGCGATCGTGCCGGTGTCGCCCGCGTTCGGCCGGATGGACCCGGCGCTCGCCGAGAACGCCGGTACCACGATCCTGCCGTGGTCGGCGGAGACGGACGCGCTGCCGTTCTCGGTGGTGCGGACCCGCACGAGGCGGGCGGTGGCGCGGCGGCGCAAGGTGGAGGCGGGCGTGGCCGCCGTCGGCCTGGTCGCGGTGACCGCCACCCTGTGGGGGCTGACGTCGCGGAGCCCGGCCAGCGGCGGGGTGGAGCCGACCGAGGCGCGGATGAGCATGCCCGAGCCGATCCCCTGCGCCGTCGACTACTCGCTGCGCCGCGACACCGGCAAGGACTTCTCCGCCGAGCTGACGCTCACCAACACCAGCGACCGGGAACTGCGCGGCTGGACCATGAACTTCACGTTCCCCGGCAAGCAGACGGTGACCACGGCCCAGCCGACGGCACGTCAGGTGGGGCGTACCGTCTCGATCGCCGCACCGGCGACGGACCCGGCGCTGGCGCCCGGCGCGTCGACGAAGCTGACGCTGGCCGGCCGCTACACCGGGAGCAACACGCTGCCTGTGGAGTTCACGCTCGGCGGCAGCACCTGCGGCGTGCAGGTCTCCGGCATCGCCGGTTCGGCGCCGACCACCGCGCCGCCGGTGAAGACGCCGGTCAAGCCGGCCACCAAGACCACCACCAAGAGCGGGCCGGCGAAGGCCAAACCGGCGCCGGCGAAACCGAAGCCCAAGGCCGCGCCGAAGTCCAAGGGCAAGGAGAACGGCAAGGGAAAAGCAAAGTAGACCGGCCGAAGGGGGGTGGGCACGGCAAGGGCAAGGGTCCGAAGAAGGGCTGACACGTAAGACCTGTCGTCACGTCGGTGCCGTCGTCACGTCAGCGCGGAGAAGCGCTGCACCTGGGTGATGCCGCCCTCCACGATGAGCACGCTGTCCGCCTCCAGCACGGTGTCCGGCCCGGCGTACCGGAACGGTTCCCCGGCCTGCTTCTCACCCACCACCATCACGCCGTACCGGTCCTGCGGTGCGATGTCACGCAGCGACCGCCCGACCAGCGGCGCCGGCACCTTGATCTTGGCGATGGCGAAGTCGTCGTCGAACTCGATGAAGTCGAGCATCCGGCTGACGATCAGATGCGCCACCCGCTCGCCGGTCTCCGCCTCCGGGAAGACCACGTGGTGCGCGCCGACCGAGTGCAGGATCTTCGCGTGCTTCTCCGAGGTGGCCCGCGCCCAGATCTGCTCGATCCCCAGCTCGGCCAGCGCCAGCACGGTGAGCACGCTCGCCTCCAGCGACGCCCCGATCGCGACCACGACCCGGCGGAAGTCCGCCAGCCCGAGCTGGCGCAGCACCACCTCCTCGGTGCTGTCCGCCTGCACCACCCGGTCGAGGTCGGCCGACCAGTGCTGGACCCGGGCCGGGTCACGGTCGACCGCCAGCACCTCGTGACCGAGCCGGGACAGGGAGCCCGCCAGGCGCGCGCCGAACCGGCCCAGGCCGATCACCGCGATGCCGGTCTCCTCCGGATGTCTAGCCAACAATGGGTTGCTCCTCCGGGTAGCGGTACAGCCGTCGACGGGTGTTCAACGCGATGGCCGAGCCCAAGGTGAGCGGCCCGACCCGGCCGATGTACATGAGCGCGGTCAGCACGTACTGGCCCGGCGGCGAGAGCTGCCCGGACACCCCGACGGTCAGGCCGGTGGTGCTGAACGCGGAGGTCACCTCGAACAACGCGGCCGAGAACGACACGTGCGAGGTCAACCCGATCAGGCCGACCGTCCCGCCCGCCACCAGCGCCACGCTCAGCAGCGCCACGGTCAGCGCCTGCCGCTGGCTGGCCGCCGCCACCCGGCGGCGCCCGACAGTGGTGTCCAGCTCGCCGCGCAGCTCGGCCCAGATGGCGAAGCCGAGCAGGAAGAACGTAGAGACCTTGATGCCGCCGGCGGTGCTGGCGCTGCCGCCGCCGATGAACATCAGGCCGATCAGCATGGGGTAGCTCTCGTCGGTGAGCTGCCCGACGTTCATGACGTCGAACCCGCCGGTACGGCTCAACGCGATCTGGGTGAACGACGCCAGCAGCTTGCTCCGCACGTCGTAGGTGCCGATCGTGAACGGGTTGGCCCACTCGGCCATCAGCAGGTAGGCGACGCCGAAGACGATCAGCACCACGCTGCCCCACACGGTCAGCTTCGTGGCGACCGCCCAGCGCTCCGGCTGCCGCCACTCGCGTACCGCCTCGAACAGCGCCGGGAAACCCAGCCCGCCGATGATCGCGCCGATGCTGAGCGGCAGCGCCACCCAGCCGTCGCGGGAAAACGCGATCAGGCCGTCGGAGTAGAGCGCGAACCCGCCGTTGTTGAACGCCTGCACCGAGTGGAACACCGCCGACCAGAGCGCCCGGCCCGGCCGGTAGTCGTACGCCAGGAACAGGCGCGCGGCGATCACCGCGGTCATCAGGGCCTCGGTGACGAAGACCGTGGCCGCGATGCGCAACAGCAGCCGGCGTACGTCGCCGAGGCCGAACTCGGCGGTCTCCGCCTGCACGAGCAGCCGGTTACGCAGGCCGAGCTGGCGGGAGACGGCCAGGATCACCAGCGACGCCCCGGTCAGGATGCCCAGACCGCCGAGCTGCGTCAGCACGGTGATCATCACGAGCCCGAAGCCGTTCCAGTAGTTCGGGGTGTCGGTCACCGCCATCCCGGTCACCGACACCGCCGACGTGGACGTGAACAGCGCGGTGACGAACGGGGTGTACCGCTGCTCGCTGGTGGCCCAGGGCAGCATCAGCAGACCGGTGCCGGCCAGGATCACCGCCAGGAACCCCAACGGCACCAGCCGTACGGGCTTCCGGAGCAGGCGGCGCATCCCGTCATCTTCCGTCCGGAGATTCACCGGCAGGTCAGGAACCGACCAACTGGTGGTCAACCACGCCCGGTCTGCTGTGCGTACCCATCGACGACAGGAGACGGCGTTGCGACGTACCCTTTCCGCCCTCGGCGTGACCGGCGCGCTGCTCGCGGCGGCCGCAGTGGTGGTGCCGGCCGTGGCCGCCCAGGCCGGCCCGGACCACCGCGCCGCCGAGCAGGCCCGCCCGGCCCACCGGCCGATCGTGATCGGCCACCGCGGCGCGAGCGGCTACCGCCCCGAGCACACCCTGGAGGCCTACCGGCTCGCCATCCGCCAGGGCGCCGACTTCATCGAGCCGGACCTGGTCGCGACCAGGGACGGCGTCCTGGTCGCGCGGCACGAGAACGAGATCTCCGGTACGACGGACGTGGCCGCCCACCCCGAGTTCGCCGCCCGCAAGGCGACGAAGACCATCGACGGGGTGAGGGTCACCGGCTGGTTCACCGAGGACTTCACGCTGGCCGAGCTGAAGACGCTGCGGGCCAAGGAGCGGCTGCCGCAGGTGCGGGTCGCGAACACCGCGTTCGACGGCAGATTCGAGATCCCGACGTTCCAGGAGGTCATCGACCTGGCGCGGGCCGAGTCGAAGGCCCGTGGCCGGACCATCGGCGTGTACCCGGAGACCAAGCACCCGACCTACTTCGCGTCGATCGGCCGCCCGCTGGAGGAGCCCCTCGTGGCGGTGCTGCGCCGCAACCGGCTCACCCACCGGAACGACCCGGTGTTCGTGCAGAGCTTCGAGACCGCCAACCTGCGCAAGCTCGACAAGATGATCGACGTACGGCTGGTGCAGCTCATGGATGCCGGTGGCGCGCCCTACGACTTCGTCGCGGGTGGCGACAAGCGGACCTACGCGGACCTGGCCACCCCTGCGGGACTGGCCGGGATCTCCCGGTACGCCGACGGTGTGGGCCTGAACAAGAACCTGATCGTGCCCCGGGACCCGGCCGGACGACTGCTCGCGCCGACAGCGGTGATCCGGGACGCGCACCGGCAGAAGCTGGTGGTGCACGCGTGGACGTTCCGGGCCGAGAACCAGTTCCTGCCGGTGGACTTCCGCATCGGCACCGACCCGAACGCGCGTGGTGACATCACGTCCGAGTACGAGCTGTTCTTCGACCTGGGCCTGGACGGCGTGTTCAGCGACCACCCGGACACGGCGGTGGCCGCCCGAGCCGGCCGCTGACCCTGCTCCCCTGTGACGGGTGCCCGCCGCAAGCGGCGGGCACCCCGTTCGCGTTTTTTCCCCGCCCCGTTGCGCCCGGCCGCTCCCTAGATCTTGGTACGAAACGGCCCCTCCGAGGGCCATTCCGTACCAAGATCGGTGGGGTGGGGTGGGGCGGGGCTCGGCGCGGGGCGGGCGCCACTTCGGGGAAGTGGCTGCTTCCGGGCGGGATGATGCCGCCACCTCGGCGTAGTGGAGTTGATCAGGCCGGTGGTTCGGCTACGTAGGTGCCTCGGCCGGGCTGGCCGGTGATCAGCTCGCGATCGTGCAGCAGCGACATCGCACGGTAGGCCGTGTTCATGTGGACGCCGTAGGTCTCGGCCAGCTCGCGGGTTGAGGGCAGCCTGTCGCCCGGCTTCAGTTCGCCACTCTTGATCTTTGCGGCGATGTCGTTGGCGATACGGCGGAACGGTGCTTCTGCTGTGGGCATGGTGGGGACTCCGGTTGGTTCGGCGAATCCGATCCTGCCCTACCTGCACAAGTAACTGCAACAAGTTGCCCGGCACGTCGAGAGTGGAGGCTCGCGCATAACCAGATACTGGTGTAGGTTGAGTCGCGTCCGGCTCCGGTTGGTTCGGCAAACCTCGGGAGTCGGACCCGGATTGGGCTCCGGGGTCGTACCGCCGAACGGGCTGCGGTCTCGGGGTCGGCGGCCCGCCCGCGTCCCCTGTCTGCGGGCGGGTCGCCTCCACGGCTCGGTGAGGAGGATCGGCGTGCGTAACGTGCTCAACCTGTTCCAGCCAACCCGGCGACGTGGCAAGGGAGGGCCGCCCAACCAGGGCTGGTACCGCTCGGACTCGTGCCGGCCGCTGAGCGTCGGGCAGATCCGCGAGCGGCGGTTCCGCACCGTGCGGCACGGGCTCGACCCGGCGGAGGTGCACGCCTTCCTCTACCGGGTGGCCGGTGACCTGGCGCTGGCCCGGCGCGACGCGTCCCGGTACGCCGAGGAGAACACGCGCATCAAGGCGGCGCTCAAGAGCTGGCAGTCCCGGTTCACCCCGGGCGCGCAGCGGTGAGCCGGGAGCGGTTCGTCGTACACCTGCCGGTGCTCGCGGCCGACCTCGACGGCGCGCGGGGGTTCGCGCGTGCCATCTGCCGGGCCCTTGGGTTCCTGGCCGACGTGGAGCGCGCCGGGACCACCGTGTCGCGGGAGGACGAGCAGTCCGTACGCCACTGGGTCTGGTGCGACCGGCCGCGCGACGGTGGCCGGCGGTGCGCACGGGCGGCCGACCACGACGGGGACTGCGGCGGGCGGTGACCGGCGCGCGATGGCGTGGGCCGACATTCCCGGCGGGGCGTGCGTGGTGGGTGCGGCCATCCCGGGTCGGTGCGGTTACGTGGCGATGTCCGGCGTTGTAACGTGCGGCCACCCCGTCACGGGGACTTGTGTGCGCCGACCACATAGCCCGTGGGTGACGTCACTTCTAGCGTGAGCCGACAACTGACATTCCCCCTGTCCTCACCTGGAGTCGCAATGACGATCCGGCACACGCGACGGGTGTTCCTTACCGCCGCCACCTCGGTGGCGGTCGCTCTGGCCGCCACGGCCTGTGGCAGCCCGCAGGACACCGCATCCGGCGGCGGCGACGCCGCCCCGGTCAAGGTCGGTCTGGTCTACTCCCAGTCCGGGCCGCTCGCCAGCTACGGCAAGCAGTACATCGAGGGTTTCAAGGCGGGCCTCGACTTCGCCACCAAGGGCACCGGCAAGGTCGGAGACCGCACGATCGAGGTGACCGAGGCCGACGACGCGGGTGACCCGGCCAAGGCCGTGTCCGCCGCGAAGGACCTGATCGGCAAGGGTACGAAGATCATCGCCGGGTCCACCTCCTCCGGGGTGGCGCTCCAGGTCGCGCCGATCGCCGCGCAGAACAAGGTGCTGTTCATCTCCGGTCCGGCCGCCACCGACGCGGTGACCGGCGCGAACAAGTACACGTTCCGGTCCGGCCGGCAGTCCTGGCAGGACGTGGTGACCGCCCGGTCGTTCATCGGTGACGCGGGTGGCAAGAAGGTCGTCGTGTTCGCGCAGGACGGCGCGTTCGGCGACGCCAACGAGGCCGCCGTCAAGGCCGTCATCGGCGGCGCGGGCGCGAACGTCAGCAGCGTCCGGGCCCCGGCCAGCGCCACCGAGTTCACGCCGTTCGCCAGCCAGATCAAGGCCGCCAAGCCGGACCTGCTCTTCGTCGCCTGGGCGGGCACCACCGCCGGCGCCATGTGGCAGACGCTCGACCAGCAGGGCGTCCTCGCCTCCACCACTGTCGTCACCGGCCTGGACATCCGCGCCTCGTGGCCGACGTTCGGCGCGGCCGGCAGCAAGATCTCGTTCCTGTCGCACTACTTCGACGGCGCCAGCGACACCGAGGCCGCCAAGGCCGCGAAGGCGAAGGTGCCGGGCGGCACGCTCGACCTGTTCCACCCGGACGGGTTCGCCGCCGCGCAGATGGTCGTCCGCGCGGTGCAGGAGGGCGGCGACGACGTGGAGAAGATGGTCAAGGCGCTGGAGGGCTGGGAGTTCGAGGGCGTCAAGGGCACCATGAAGATCCGCGCCGAGGACCACGCCCTGCTCCAGCCGATGTACCAGGCCAAGCTCTCCGGCAGCGGCACCACCTTCACGGCGACCGCGCAGAAGTCGCTCACCGGTGACGAGAGCGCGCCGCCGGTCGCGCAGATGAAGGGCTGACCCGTGCTCGCCACCCGCGGTCTGACCTGGCGGATCGGTGAGGTCGCCATCGTCGACTCCGTCTACCTCGATCTGGCGCCGGGGGAGTTCCTCGGCGTGATCGGGCCCAACGGCGCCGGCAAGACCTCCCTGTTCAACCTGATCACCGGCCTGCGCCGGCCCACCGAGGGCACGGTCCTGCTGGACGGCGCGGACATCACCGCGCTTCCGCCGCACCGGCGTGCCCGGCTCGGACTGGGGCGTACCTTCCAGGCGTCCTCGGTCTTCGGCTCGCTGAGCGTGCGGGAGAACGTCCGGCTCGCCGTACAGGCACACCGGGGTGGCTCGATGAAGCTGTGGCGGCGGGCGGCGGCCGACCGGGAGGTGGCCGCCGCCGCCGACGCGGCGCTCGACCGGGTCGGCCTGCACCACAGGGGTACGGCGCTCGCCGGCACCCTGGCCCACGGCGAGAAGCGCAAGCTGGAGATCGCGCTGCTGCTCGCCGGTGAACCCCGGGTGATGCTGCTCGACGAGCCGATGGCCGGGGTGAGCGCCGAGGACGTACCCGAGCTGGTCAGCGTGATCAAGTCGTTGACCGGGGACAGCGGCCGGGCGGTGCTCATGGTGGAACACCACATGGACGTGATCCTGGAGCTGGCCGACCGGATCGCCGTGATGCACCACGGCGCACTGCTGGCGTGCGACACCCCGGACACGGTGATGGCGAACGCCACCGTGCAGGAGGCGTACCTGGGGGAGGCCCTCTGATGACCGAACCTGTCCTGTCCGTGGCGGACCTGTCCGTGCGGATCGCCGGGCTGCACATCCTCCAGGGGGTGTCGTTCGAGGTCGCCCCGACCGGCGTCACGGTGCTGCTCGGGCGCAACGGCGTCGGCAAGACCACCACGCTGCGCGCGATCGTCGGGCTGACGCCGCGCGGCGGCGAGGTGCGCGGCAGCGTACGCATGGGGGCGCGCAGCCTGCTCGCCCGCCCCACCCACCGCCTGGTCCGCGACGGCCTCGGCTACGTGCCGGAGGACCGCTGCGTCTTCGCCGCGCTCACCGTCGCGGAGAACCTGCGGCTTGCCGAACGGCGGGGCGTCACGCCCGCGTACGACAAGGTCTTCGCGCTCTTCCCGGAGCTGGAGCGGCGCGGACGGCAACGGGCCGGCTCGCTGTCCGGCGGGCAGCAGCAGATGCTCGCGATCGGCCGGGTGCTGCTCAACGACAACCGGCTGCTGCTGGTCGACGAGCCGACGAAGGGGCTGGCACCGAAGGTGGTGACCGAGGTGGCCGAGGTGCTGGAACGGGTGGCGGAATCCGTGCCGGTGCTGCTGGTGGAGCAGAACCTGGCGGTGGTACGGCGGCTGGCGACCGACGCGGTGGTGCTCTCCGCAGGCAAGGTCGCCTGGACCGGCGACGCCCAGGAGCTGCTGCTGGAGACGGCGCTGACCAAGTCGCTGCTCGGTGTGGGTTCGGCGGAGGTGCACTCATGAACACAGTGGTCCTGCTGACGCTGACCGGGCTGGGCCTGGCGGCGCTGTACTTCCTCGTGGCCTCCGGCCTGTCCCTCGTGTTCGGCCTCGCCGACGTGCTCAACTTCGCGCACGGGCTGTTCCTCGGCGTGGGCGCGTACGCGACGTGGTGGGCGGCGGGCAACCTGCCCGGTGCCGGCCCGGACGGGTTCGGCTTCGTGCTGGCAGTCGTCTTCGGCGTGCTGGCCGGTTCGCTCGTCGCGGTGCTGGTGGAGCTGGTGCTGATCCGGCCGCTCTACTCCCGCACCATCGAGCAGGTGCTGGTCACCGTCGGCCTGTCGCTCGCCGGGGTGGCGCTGCTCCAGGCCACCTGGGGCGCCGACCCGCGGCCGTTCCCGCGTCCGGACTGGAGCCGGGGCGTGACATCGGTGCTCGGCGCGCAGGTGCCGAACGCCGGGCTGCTGCTGATCGTCGCCGCCGCTGTGGTGCTCGGCGCGCTGCTGGCATTCCTGCGCTGGACCCGGTACGGCCTGATCATCCGGGCCGGCGTGGAGAACCGGGAGATGGTGACAGCGCTCGGCATCGACGTGCGCAAGGCGTTCACGCTGGTCTTCGCGATCGGCGGGGCCGCCGCCGCGCTGGCCGGTGCGCTCGGCGGCGTCTACTTCGGCACCGTCTCGCCGGGGCAGGGCGGCTCGCTGCTGATCTTCGCGTTCATCGTGGTGGTGATCGGCGGGATGGGCTCGGTGGTCGGGTCCGCGTACGCGGCGGTCGCGGTGGGGCTGCTGCAACAGTTCGTCAACTACTACGGCACGTCCGGGCTGGGCGACCTGTGCGTGGTCGGCCTGCTCGCCGTGGTGCTGCTGCTGCGTCCGCAGGGCCTGGCCGGAAAGGTGGCTCACGCATGACCAACTCGGTGGTCGACGCGCCTCCGGCGCAGGTGCCCGACGAATTGACCCCCGGGCGTTCCCGCTGGCACGGACTGCGCCCGTACCTGCCGTTGGTGGCCCTGGTGGTGGCGGCCGTGCTGCCGTACTCGACGCTGCACCTGCCCGGGATCTTCGAGGGGCCGCTGAACTCGCCCGGCACGCTGCAACTGCTCGCCATCTGCCTGGTGTTCGGCGGGCTCGCGGCCGGATACGACCTGCTGTTCGGCCGTACCGGGATGCTCTCCTTCGGCCACGCCCTCTACTTCGCCGCCGGGGTCTACGGCACCGACATCCTGGTCACCAAGGCCGGGCTGCCGCTGTGGCAGGCCGCCGTGCTCACGGTGATCGGCGGGACCACGCTCGCCGCGCTGCTCGGCGCGGTGGCCCTGCGTACCGTGGGTATCGCGTTCGCCATGGTGACGCTGGCGTTCGCGCAGGTCGGGGCGATCCTGGTGGCCCGCGACTTCGGCGGCCTCACCGGTGGCGAGGAGGGGTTGCCGCTGGATGTCTCGGGGCTGCCGGCGGCGCTGGTGGGCGTCACCAACACGGTGAACCTGTACTGGCTGGCGCTGGCGTACCTGGCCATGGTGGTCCTCGTGGTGCACCGGGTCAGCGCCTCGCCGACCGGGCGGGTGCTCGCCGGGCTGCGCGACGACGAGCGGCGCATCGGGGTGCTCGGGCTCGACCCGTACCGGTTCAAGCTCGTGGCGTTCACGCTGGCCGGCGGTCTCGCGTCGGCCGGCGGGGTGGTCTACGTACTGATCGTCGGCGGCGCCAGCCCGCACATCACCTCGTCGGAGCTGACGCTGTCGCTGCTGGTCATGGTGGTGCTCGGCGGTCCCGGTACGCGGTGGGGGCCGGTGCTGGGCGGCGTCCTCTACATGTACCTGGACCACCGGCTCACCGCGTTCGGCAGCAGCGATGCGGTGAACAGCCTGCCCGCGTTCCTCAGCCACCCGCTGAGCCAGCCCCTGTTCGTGCTGGGCACGGTGTTCATCCTGGCCGTCTACTTCTTCCCCGGCGGCCTGGCCAGCCTCCGCTCCCGCCTGACCCCCGTCCTGACGGCCCTCCGCCGCCCTCGCTGACCCGCTCCCCACGCCCCGGCGATCATGAAGTTAACGGCACGACACGCCGTGTCCGACCGCGCTAACTTCATGATCGACCGGGGCAAGGTCCTGGCAGGGCCGGGCAGGACGCGCGGAAGGGGAGAGGTCATGGGGGAGCAGGAGCGGCGGCTGGCTGTGGTCAGTGGGGGTGGGACCGGGATCGGGGCTGCCGTGGCACGGGGGCTCGTGGGCGACGGGTTCGACGTTGTCGTGGTGGGGCGGCGAGGGGACGTGCTCGACGCCGCCGCGCGGCGGATCGGTGACGAGAGCGGACGGGACGGGGCGGTCACCGCTGTCGTCGCCGACCTGACCGATCCGGGGCAGGCCGGCGCGGTGGTGGACGCGGTCGGGGAACGGGCCGTGGACGCCGTCGTCAACAACGCCGGCGGTTACCTCGGCGGGTCGACCGACTCGCTCGGCGGGGTGGCGGACTGGTGGCGGGCCAACCTGGACGCCAACGTGCTCACCGCCGTCCTGCTCACCGAGGCGCTCCTGCCCGCCCTGCGCCGCCCCGGCGGCCGGGTGGTCCTGCTCAGCTCGATCGCCGCACAGCGCGGCGGCGCCGGGCCGTACTCGGCCGCGAAGGCCGCGCTGCACGGCTGGGCGTACGACCTCGCGGCCCAGCTCGGCCCGGAACAGATCACCGTGAACGTGGTCAGCCCCGGCTACGTGGCCGAGACCGAGTTCTTCGGCGACCGGATGACGCCGGAGGGGCACGCCAAGCGGGTCGCCGCCACGCTCGTCGGCCGGGCCGGTGTGCCGGACGACATCGCGGCGGCGGTGCGCTACCTGGTCGGCCCGTCCGCCGGGTACGTCACCGGGCAGGTGCTCGGCGTCAACGGCGGCTCGGTGCTCGGCCGCTGACACGCGCGAGGGGCGGCGGCCCCCCGTGTGGCCACCGCCCCTCGCGCTCACGTCGTGGTCAGCCGTTGAGCATCTCGTACGCCGACGCCGGCGCCTTCTGCACCTGCGAGCCCGTCGGCGCGCTGATCTTCGGCGCCTTGCCGAAGTCGTAGTACTTGGCGACCAGCTTCATCGCCTTCTGCTTGCCCGCGGCCGGCAGCTCCAGGGTCAGCGAGGTGAGGTTGCCGTCCGGCCCGACCACGGCGGTGAACGGCACCTTCTTCGCCGCGTCACCGAGCGCGGTCACGTCCACCGTGGTGAAGCTCTCGCGGATGTCGGCGTTCGCGGTCAGGTCGGCGAACCCGCCGTACGTGCCGTCGCCCCGGTCCTCGACCGTCTCCGCGGTCCGGATGACGGCGGCCGTGTTGGCCGGGTCGGCGTTCTGGTAGACCGGCACGTCGGAGGCGTCGTCGAGCTTGGTGCGGTCCAGGAGCATCCAGCGCTTGGGCAGCTTCATCATGTCCTGCAGGCCGGCCATGCCGGTGATCTTGACCCGCATCCAGATGTCCTCCTCGATCACGCGGAAGGTCATCCCCATGGTGAACTCGGGGTCCTGGCTCTTCTCCGACATGGACAACTCGAGGCCGTGCGTCGCCGGGTCGACCACCCCGTCGAACTTGTCCGCGCCCTCGATGGTGGAGAACCGGAAAGCCGGGTCCTTCTCGTCCGGCACGGCGGCCAGCAGCGCGGCCTTCGGGTCGGCCGACGGGCTCGGCGCCGGTCCGGCGCTCTCGGTGGCGTCCCCGGTCCCGCACCCGGCGGACAGGACGGTGGTGGCCAGCACGGCCGTCGCGAGAGCCGCCATCCGCCGGAGGCTGCCGGCGGAACCGATTCGCTGCGTCATGGTGTTCGACTCACTTTCCCAGGTGATTGTTGCCGGGTAAGTATCGTCAGACGTCACGGCGGCCTCGCTGCCGATATGCTGCCGTCCGACTGCCGTCGGCCACCGTGGGCGACGGCAGCCGACACGGGGGCGGAAACTCGCATGTCAGAGGCGCTGCGCTTCGAACTCCTCGGCCCGCAGCGGGCCTGGTACGCCGACCGTCAGATCGATCTGGGCCCGGCGAAGCAGCGGGCGGTGCTGGCCGTGCTGCTGCTCGCCGCCGGCCGGCCCGTACCGAGCGGGCAGATCGTCGAGGCGGTCTGGCCGGACGAGGCACCGGTGAACGGCCTCAACGTGGTGCAGAAGCACGTGGCCGGTCTGCGCCGGGTGCTGGAACCGGACCGGTCGCCGCGTACGCCGGCCCGGGTGCTCACCCTCACCGACGCCGGCTACCTGTTGCAGGTGCCGCCCGAGGCGGTGGACGCGGTGCGCTTCGAGCGCGGCGTGCGGCGTGCGCGGTCGGCGCAGGTGGCCGGGCGTACGGAGGAGGCGCTCGCCGAGGTGAGCGCCGCGCTGGACCTGTGGCAGGGGGAGCCGTTCACCGGGTTCGCCGGGCCGTACTTCGACGCGGCCCGGCACCGGCTGGTGGAGATGCGCGCGGTCGCCCTGGAGACGCGTGTCGACCTGGAGCTGGCCGACGGGCGGCACGGCGAGCTGGTCGGCCGGCTGGTCGAGCTGGTCGCCGAGTTCCCGGTCCGGGAGCGGCTGCGCCACCAGCTCATGCTGGCGCTGCACCGCAGCGGACGGCAGGCCGAGGCGCTGGCCGCCTACCGCGACTACGCCGGGCTGCTCCGCGACGAGTACGGCATCGAGCCGGGCGAGCCGCTCCAGGATCTGCACCGGCGCATCCTGCGCGCCGACCCGGACCTCCTGGCTCAGGCGCCGCGTCGTCCGGCCGGACCCGGCGAGAGGTGGGCGGGCGGCCCGGAGCCGTCTCCGGCCCCCGCCGTGGCGCCGGCCCGGCCGCTGCCCACCGGCCCGGCCGAGAGCCCGCCCCAGCCCACCGCGTCGGCCCAGCCCACCGCGCCGGCCCAGCCCACGGTCTCGGCTCAGCTCACCGTTCCGGTGCAGTTCACCGTCTCGGCGCAGCCGGGTGGTCCGTTTCCGCCGCCACCGCCCGGTGAGTCGCCGACCGGCCTGCCGCCCTGGGTCTCGCCCCCTGTCGCGCCGCTTATCGGCCCCGTGCCGCCGTCCCGGCGTCCATCCGGTGTGCCCGGCTGGTTGAGCGTCGTCGCGACTGTGGGGGGCGCGCTCGTCGCCCTGTTCTCGTTCGGCATGCTCACGTGGCTGGTGGTGCTGCTCTACGGGGTCTGGCGCCGGGGCTGGGGCAGCGTCGCCGCCGCGATCTACTACCTGGCCGTGGCCGTGACGTTCGTGGTGGTCCTGGGCAGCAGCGAGACCGAGGAGGTCAGCGGACCCGAGGCCACCCTGATAGTGATCTGGCTGACCACCTGGGCGGCGGGCGTCCCGCACGTGGTGCTGCTCAACGGCCGGCTGCTCACCTGGTTGCGCGGCCTCTGGCGTGGGCGGCCCTACGCCGACCGCAACCGGCTGCGCCGGGAGTACGCCCGTTACCTGCTCTACCAGTACCCGTCGGCCCGGGACGACCTGCGCATCGGGCGCCCCGACCTGCCCCGCGCGTACGACGACGGCGGACTGGTGGACGTCAACTCGGTGCCCGACCAGGTGATCGCCGGGCTGCCGGGACTGACCCGGTCGCAGGCGCAGCACGTGGTGGTCGACCGGCGGATGCGTGGCCCGTACACGTCGATGGAGGAGCTGGCCGCACGGTGCCTGCTGCCGGCGGCGGCGACGGACTCGCTGCGCGAGCTGCTGATCTTCCTGCCACCCGCACCGACGCCCACGCCGACGCCCGTACCGGCGCCCACGTCGCCGTCCGGCCCGCCGGAGTCGTCCGCCCTCCCTGGTAGAAATGCCGGATGAGCCAGGATCGGATGGCCGTACGGGAGCGCGCCGAGGCGGTGCTGCGGCGGCTGGCGGGTGACCACGCCCGGCTGCGCGAGGACCAGTGGCGGGCCATCGAGGCGCTGGTGGTCGACCGGCGGCGGGTGCTCTGCGTGCAGCGCACCGGCTGGGGCAAGTCGGCCGTCTACTTCGTGGCGACCGCGCTGCTGCGTGAGGGGAACCAGCACGGGCCGACGGTGATCGTCTCGCCGCTGCTGGCGCTGATGCGCAACCAGGTCGAGTCCGCTGCCCGGGCCGGCATCCGGGCCCGGACCATCAACTCGGCGAACCTGGACGAATGGGACGAGATCACCGCCGAGATCCACGCCGGTGCCGTCGACGTGCTGCTGATCAGCCCGGAGCGCCTGAACAACCCGGACTTCCGTGACGGCGTACTGCCGAAGCTCGCCGCCACCACCGGGCTGCTCGTGGTCGACGAGGCGCACTGCGTCTCCGACTGGGGGCACGACTTCCGCCCCGACTACCGGCGGCTGCGCACGTTCCTGGCCAACCTGCCCGAACGCACGCCGGTGCTCGCCACCACCGCCACCGCCAACGCCCGCGTCACGCAGGACGTGGCCGAGCAGCTCGGCGACGCCCTGGTGCTGCGCGGCACGCTCGACCGGGAGTCGCTGCGCCTCGGCGTACTCGATCTGCCGAGCCCGGCCCACCGCCTGGCCTGGCTGGCCGACCACCTGGACCGGCTCCCCGGCTCGGGGATCGTCTACACGCTCACCGTCGCGGCGGCCACCGAGACGGCCGACTTCCTGCGCGGCCGGGGCTGGTCGGTCGCCTCCTACACCGGGCAGGCCGAGGACGCCGACCGGCGGGCCGCCGAGCAGGACCTGCTGGACAACAAGATCAAGGCGCTGGTCGCCACCAGCGCGCTCGGCATGGGCTTCGACAAGCCCGACCTGGGCTTCGTCGTGCACCTGGGCGCGCCGCCCTCGCCGATCGCCTACTACCAGCAGGTCGGCCGCGCCGGCCGGGCCGTCGAGCACGCCGAGGTGCTGCTGCTGCCGGGCGTGGAGGACGCGGCGATCTGGCGATACTTCGCCTCGCTCGCCTTCCCGCCCGAGGAGCAGGTCCGGGCCGTGCTCGCCGCGCTGGACACCGAGCGGCCGGTCTCCACCCAGGCCCTCGAACCGGTGGTCGACCTGCGCCGGGCCCGGCTGGAGCTGATGCTCAAGGTGCTCGACGTGGACGGCGCGGTCCGCCGGGTGCGCGGTGGCTGGCTCGCCACCGGCGAGCCCTGGGTCTACGACGAGGCCCGGTTGCGGCGCGTCGCCGACGCGCGCGCCGCCGAGCAGCGGGCCATGCGGGAGTACGCCTCGACGTCCGGCTGCCGGATGCGCTACCTGCGGGAAGGGCTGGACGACACCGGGGCGCAGGACTGCGGGCGGTGCGACAACTGCGCCGGCCCGCTGTTCGACGCCACCGTCTCCGACCAGGCGCTGACCGCGGCGCAGACGTTCCTCGGGCGCCCCGGCGTGCCGATCCCGCCCAAGAAGCTCTGGCCCACCGGGTTGGAGGCGGTCGGCGTACCCCTGAAGGGCCGAATCCCCCCGGCGGAGCAGGCGCTGCCCGGCCGGGCCGTGGGGCGCCTGTCCGACCTGGGCTGGGGCGGGCGGCTGCGCGGGCTGGTCGGGCCGGAGGCGCCGGACGGCCCGGTGCCCGACGACGTGGTGGCCGCCGTGGTCGAGGTGCTGAAGGCGTGGGCGCACGGCGACGACCCGTGGCCCCGGCGGCCGGTGGGCGTGGTCGCGGTCGGCTCCCGGACGCGACCGGTGCTTGTCGGCTCGCTGGCCGAGCGGATCGCCGCCGTGGGCCGGCTGCCGCTGCTCGGCCACGTCGTCCCGGCCGGGCCTGGCGGCGGCGGGCCGCGCGGCAACAGCGCCCAGCGGGTACGCGCGCTGCACGACGCCTTCCACCTGCCCGACGAGCTGGCCGGCGCGCTGGCCGGGCTGGACGGGCCGGTGCTGCTGGTGGACGACCTGGTCGACTCGGGCTGGACGATGGGCATGGCGGCGCGGCTGCTGCGCCGGGCCGGCGCGCCGGACGTGCTGCCGCTGGCGCTCGCGGTGGCCGGCTGACCGGTCCGGCCGCGGGTGGGTTCCCGGCGGTGCGTGGCGGGTTCCCGGCCGGCGCGGAAAGTTCCCTGGCCGGCCGGAATGCGAGCGTCACCACCGTCGGCGGACCGTCGTCGGGCCCGCACCCGGGCGGCGGTACCGTGGGGTCATGACCGAGCAGCGACCCGTCGTCCAGACGTACACCGTGACCGGGATGACCTGCGGACACTGCGTCAAGGCGGTGACCGAGGAGCTGTCCGCGCTGCCCGGCGTCGACGAGGTCCGGATCGATCTGACGAGCGGCACCGCGACTGTCACCAGCGCGGCGCCGCTGCCCGTCGAGTCCGTGCGTGCCGCTGTGGACGAGGCGGGTTACGAGCTGGTCGGCGGCGGTGCCTGAGTCGTCGTCCGTCACGTCCGGCACCGGCGTCGTCCCCGACGACTCCGAGGCCGGTTCCGACGCTCCCGCTGCGCAGCCCGGGGACGCGGCGTTGGCCGGGGACGCGGCGCTGGCCGGGAACGGCGCGAGTGGGTCGGCCAGGGAGGCCGGGCCCGTCGCCGTCGACCGGGAGACGCTGCGGCTGGCCCTGGTGGTGGGCGGCCTGGTGCTCGCCGTGCTGCTCGGCTTCGGTCTCGGGCGGATGAACGCGCCGGCCGACCCGGCCCGGCCCGCCGGCGCCACGGCCGGGGTCGCCACGGGCGGCGCAGACGGCGGCGTGCACGCCCACTCACCCGGCACCGGCGCCCACACGCACGACGGCGCCACGGTCACCCAGGGCGGCGGCGACGGCGCGACCGGGCTGTCGATCACCTCGGCCGGCTACACGCTGGTGCCGTCGACCGAGCTGGTCGCGGACCGCGCCGGTGAGCTGCGCTTCCAGATTCGCGACGACCAGCGCCGGGCGGTCACCCGGTTCGCCGTCGTGCACGACAAGCCGATGCACGTGATCATGGTCCGGCGTGACCTCAGCGGCTACCGGCACCTGCACCCGACGATGGCCGCCGACGGCACCTGGTCGGTCCCGATCACGGCGCCGGACGCGGGCCCCTGGCGGATGTACGCGGACTTCACCGCGGTGGCCGACGACGGCCGCCAGGTCGCCGTGGTGCTCGGCGCCGACCTGACCGCGTCCGGCGCGTACCGGCCCCGGCCGCTGCCCGCCGCCGCCACGTCGGCCACCGTCGACGGATTCACCGCCGGGTACGCGGGCACGCCGGAGGTGGGGAAGTCGGTGCCGCTGCGGTTCCGGGTCACCGGCGCGGACGGCGCGGCGGCGGCGCTGGAGCCGTACCTCGGGGCGTACGGGCACCTGGTGGCGTTGCGCGAGGGCGACCTGGGTTACCTGCACGTGCACCCGGAGCCGGTGCGCGACGGCGACGACGTGACGTTCTGGCTCACCGCGCCGGGGCCGGGTAGCTACCGGATGTTCCTGGACTTCCAGGTCGGCGGCGTGGTGCGGACCGCCGAGTTCACGCTGACAGTGGCCTGAGCCCCGTCGCCCGCCCGGCGCTCAGCCGGCCCGGCGGACCGGGCGGCGGGCCAGGTAGCGGAGCAGATCGCGGATGTGGTGCTTCTCCTCGGCGGGCACGTTCGGGTCGGCGAGCCGATCCAGGATGACCCGTACGTCGGCCTCCACCGGGCCGTCCTCGGCACCCCGGCGGCGGGGCACCGGCCCGGCGTCGGGCAGGCCCAGCGCGCGGAACGCCGCAGCCACGGGCAGGTCGAGGGCGGCGCAGAAGCCGCGGACCTTCGCGAGTTCGGGGTAGTCCTGCCAGTCGCCGGCCAGCCAGCGGAACACAGTGGAACGGCCGACGCCGGTGTGGGTGGCGAGGTCGGTCACCGTCCAGCCGCGCTCCTCGCGCGCGGCGTCGATGGCCCGGCGTACGAAGCGCGCGAAGGCCATCTGTG
Source organism: Micromonospora sp. Mcm103 (assembly GCF_024519755.1). Lineage (NCBI taxonomy): Bacteria > Bacillati > Actinomycetota > Actinomycetes > Micromonosporales > Micromonosporaceae > Micromonospora > Micromonospora sp. Mcm103. The sequence continues at coordinate 173,960 of NZ_JALJRJ010000005.1, read as the reverse complement.
GCGAAACGTCTGCGGAACCCATCCCTGGTGGATCTGTCCCCCTCCTCCGGTGGCCCGGCTCGCGCCCCGAGCCTAGTACGCCGGGCCGGAGAAGTAACTGACTGATCGGTCCGGAGGTCCCGCCGGCGAGACTCGACGACTGCGGAAGCCTGCTTCGGGTAATGCGCTTCGGGTAATAGGCTGAGGAAACCCTGGGAAACGATGGAGGAGAAGCATGGCCGAGCCGGACCGTTCCGTATCGCATCGCCCCGGCGCGGTGAGCCTCTTCTTCGTGGCCAAGGCCGCGTTGTTCGCTCTCGGCTTCTGGATCTGGCTGCTGGTGCTCGCGGTACGCGGAGGCGACGCGACCGGCGTACACCTGATCGCCGCGACCGGCGCGATCTGCACCACGCTGGCCGCGGTGGTGCTCGGGGCGCGGATGGCGTTGCAGCGCAACGCCGCCCTCCGGCACGCCGAGCTGAAGCGGATGCTGGTGGACATCTCGTGGAACGCCTTCGCCGCCGCCGGCAACGCCGAGCATGCCGGGAAGGTGGTGCCGTTCCCGAGCGCGTCGCACGACGGCGAGCGGGCATCGAACCGCGGTGAGCGGGTGTCGGTGCTGGACCGGGGCGACCGCAACCGGGGCGAGCGCGGGCGGTAGGACCGCCGCGCTCGGCGCTCCTCAGCGCGCGCCTCGGCTCAGCGCTCCTCGGCCAGCAGCGTCTCCAGCCGGGGCGTGACACCCCACTGGCCGACCAGGTCGCGATACTCGGCGCGCTGCCCGTCGGCGGGCGCGCCCGCCGTCCGCCGTGCCCGGATGAGCAGGTTACGCGGCGTGTGCCGGGAGTCGACGAACTCCACCACCTCGGCGCGGTAGCCGTGCAGGCGCAGCAGCGCGGCCCGCAGCGAGTCGGTGAGCACGTCGGCGAACCGCTCCCGCAGGATGCCCTGGCGGGTCAGCAGCTCGTACGGCGCGGGCGCCCGACCGGCCCGGAGCTGGGCGGCCAGGTCGTGGTGGCAGCAGGGCGCGGCGAGCACCCAGCGGGCGCCCCAGCGCACCGCCCGGGCCAGCGCCTCGTCGGTGGCGGTGTCGCAGGCGTGCAGCGCCAGCACGAGGTCGGGCGCCGGGTCGACGGGCGCCTCGGCGATCGTGCCGGCCACGAAGCCGACCCGGTCGGCCCAGCCCAGCCGCTCGGCCAGCTCGGTGTTGCGGCGGCGCTGGTCCTCGCGCACGTCCACCCCGACGAGCGTCACGTCCAGGCCGCGCTGCACCAGATAGCGGTAGGCGGCGAAGGTCAGGTACGCGTTGCCGCAGCCCAGGTCCACCACCCGCAGCGGGCCGGTGAGGTCGTCGGGCAGCGTGGCCGCCAGTGCGCGCAGGAACGCGTCGACCTGGCGGCGCTTGGCGGCCGAGCCGCCGATCTCCCGGAACAGGGGGTCGCCGGGGTCGAGCAGCCACTCCTTGGCCCGGTCGTGCCCGCCCGGCTCGGCGGCCGGACGGCTGGCCGCCGCGCGGTGCACCTGCGCCTCGCCGGACTTGGTCACCCGGAGCTGGAGCGTCGCGTCGGCTGTCTCGACGTGCCAGTTGCCGAACGGCTCGGCGAGCAGTTCGTCTACCGCCGCGCCGGCCTCCGTGCCCGGTGCCACGTTGCGGGTGTGCGGCCGTGATCCGTCGGAGACGGCGATCTGCAACCGGGGGCCGGCCTTCAGCGTGACCGGGCGCAGCTCCGCGCGTACCACCGAGGGACGCTGCCCACGACGGCGCCCGGCGGCGACCGCGCGGGTCAGCCCCGGCGCGAGCAGCAGCGCCCGCACCTCGGCGAGCGCCGAGTCCAGCGCTTCCGGCATCAGTACCTACCTTTCCTGGCCCCACCGCCGTCCGCCCGGGGGCGCCCGGCCCGGCGATCATGAAGTTGACGGCGCGACACGCCGCGCGCGCCACCGCCAACCTCATGATCGTCGCAGTGAGGGAGTGGGCGGGGGAGGGGGAGGGGCGGGCGGGGATGGGGACGGCCTCCGGGACCGGGGTCCGGGAGGCCGTTTCCGTGGTGTTCGTCAGTCGGCGTTGGTGGCCTCGGCGGGCGCGCCGGTGCTGCCGCTGCGGCGACGGCGGCGACGACGCGGCTTGCTCGCCGCCTCACCCTCCGCGGCCTGCGGTGCGGCGGCGGTCTCGGCCGCGCCCTCGGTGCCGATCACCGCGGTCGGCTCACCGGCCACCGTCTCGCCGGCCCGGCGGCGACGACGCCGACGCGGCGTACGCGGGGCCTCGTCGTCCCCGGCGTCGGCCTGCGCGGAGGGCGAACCGGCGGACGAACCGCCCTCGCCGCCCCGGCCACGACCGCGGTCGCGGTCGCCGCGCTCGCGGCCCCGGCTGTCGCCGCGCCGCGCGCCCCGGCGCGACCGGCCGCCGCCCAGGTCCTCCTCGACCTCGGCGGACAGGCCGGCCCGGGTGCGCTCGGCGGTCGGCAGCGTGCCGCTGACGTCCGTCGGGATGTCCAGGTCCGTGTAGAGGTGCGCGGAGGTGTGGTACGTCTCCGGCGGCTCGGGCATGTCCAGCCCGAGCGTCTTGTCGATGATCCGCCAGCGGGGCATGTCGTCCCAGTCGACGAACGTCACAGCGGAACCCGTGGCCCCGGCCCGGCCGGTACGGCCGATGCGGTGGGTGTAGGTGTCCTGGTCCTCGGGGCAGTCGTAGTTGATCACGTGGGTGACGCCCGTGACGTCGATGCCCCGGGCGGCCACGTCGGTGGCGACCAGCGTGTCGATCTTGCCGGCCCGGAACGCCCGCAGCGCCCGCTCACGCGCGCCCTGGCCGAGGTCACCGTGCACGGCGGCGACGGCGAACCCGCGGAAGTCGAGGTCCTCGGCGACCCGGTCGGCGGCCCGCTTGGTACGGGTGAAGATCATGGTCAGCCCGCGGCCCTCGGCCTGGAGGATGCGCGCCACGATCTCGACCTTGTTCAGCGAGTGCGTGCGGTACGCGAGCTGCTTGGTCTGCGGCGACGGACCGGTCTCGGCGGTGTGCCCGGCGTGGATGGTCACCGGCCGGCGCAGGAAGCGCCGGGACAGCGTGACGATCGGGTCCGGCATGGTGGCCGAGAACAGCATGGTCTGCCGGTCCTCCGGCAGCATCGCCAGGATCTTCTCGACGTCGTCCAGGAAGCCCAGGTCGAGCATGCGGTCGGCCTCGTCGAGGACGAGCGCGCGGACCCGGTCGAGCCGCAGGTGCTTCTGCTTCTGCAGGTCCAGCAGGCGGCCCGGGGTGCCGACCAGGATCTCGACGCCCTTGCGCAGCGCCTCGATCTGCGGCTCGTACGCCACGCCGCCGTAGATCGGCAGCACCCGGACACCCCGGGTACGGCCGGCGGCGTCGAGGTCCTTGGCGACCTGGATGCCCAGCTCACGGGTCGGTACGACGACGAGTGCCTGGGGCACGCCGTCGCTGCCCTCGGACGGGGCGAACACCCGCTCCAGCAGCGGGATGCCGAAGCCGAGCGTCTTGCCGGTGCCGGTCGGCGCCTGCCCGATCAGGTCGACGCCGCGCAGCGCGATCGGCAGCGCGTACTCCTGGATGGCGAAGGCGCGGGTGATGCCGGCGGCGGCCAGCGCCTCGACGGTCTCCTGCCGCGCGCCGAGCGCGGCGAACGTGGGTGCCTCCGGGGGGACCGGGGCGGTGGGGGCCAGTGGCTGGCCGGAAATCTGCTCGCTCATATGGATTTGGGGGTGCCCTCTCGTGGTGCGCCCCTCAAGTCCTCAGGGCGCGATCGGTATGGCGCGGGCCACGCGGTCAGGGGCGAATTCGCCGAGCCGGACCGGGCCGCACGCGCGTCGGGGACCGGCGTTGATCAGCAAGTGACCGATTCGGTGCCCACGGCAACTGTCTCATCGTACCTGAACGGTCCCTGAGTCGTCCCGATTCCCAGGTGGTGGCCGTGCGTGCGGGGCGGATTGTTGTGACTTGAGTCACATCGGTGGCGCCGGTAGCCTGCGTTCGTGGCCGCCCCCGACCCCGCCGCCGTCGACCTGTTCGGGCTCGTCGCGTACGGCGAACTGCTCGCCTTCGACCGCTTCGCCGCCGACGCGCGCCTCGCACCCGACCTGCGCCGCCGCGCCGCGCTCAGCGAGATGGCCGCCACCGAGATCGCGCACTACAGGTGGCTCACCGACCGGCTCGCCGCCTGCGGCGTCACCCCGGAGGAGGCGATGGCCCCCTACGTCGAGGCGCTGCGGGCGTACCACGACTCGACCGAGCCGCGGGACTGGGCGGAGGCGGTGACGAAGGCGTACGTGGGCGACGCGATCACCGACGACTTCCTGCGCGGGATCGCCGACGGCCTGGCCGGGCCGGACCGGACGCTGCTGCTGGACGTGCTGCACGACTCCCGGTACGCCGAGTTCGCCGCGGCCGAGATCCGGGCCGCGATCGAGGCCGATCCCCGGGCGGCCGGACGGCTGTCGATGTGGGCGCGGCGGCTGCTCGGTGAGGCGCTGTCCCAGGCGGGCCGGGTGGCCGCCGCCGACCGGGGCGCGCTCGTCGCGTTGATCGGACGGACCGGCGGGGACGTGCCGGGGCTGCTGCACCGGCTGACCGAGGCGCACGCCGCGCGGATGACAGCAGTCGGCTTGAACAACTGAGCCGCCGTGGCGGGGAGGCCCGCCACGGCGGCCGGTGCCGCGGGAATCAGCGAACGGTGAACCCGACCGCGCGGGGCGACGCCTCGGCGATCTCGACGTAGGCGACCTTGCCGACCGGAACGATCACGCGCCGGCCCTTCTCGTCGGTCAGGGAGAGCGTGCCCTCGCTCTTGGCGAAGGCGTCGGTCACGATCTGCTCGATCTCGGCCGGCGACTGCGCGCTCTCCAGGACCAGCTCCCGCGGCGCGTACTGCACGCCGATCTTGACCTCCACTGTGCCTCCTCAACTGGGGCGAAAAAGCCACCGTGGGAAGGCTATCCGATCCGGTGGCCCGATGTTCAGGCTGACTCACCTTGCAGCGGGAAGCTGGCGATGCCCCGCCAGGACAGGGCCGCGACCAGCGCCTCGGCCTCCGCCTTGGGCACCTGGCGGCCGCCGGCGAGCCAGAACTGGGCGGCCGTCTCGGCGGCGCCGACCAGGCCCGAGGCGAGCAGTTCGGCGTGCGAGCGGCTGACCCCGGTGTCCGAGATGATCGTGTCGGTGATCGCGGCGATGCAGCCCTGCTCGACCCGCTCCACCCGCTGCCGCACCGCCGGGTCGTTGCGCAGGTCCGACTCGAACACCAGCCGGAACGCCTCGCTCTCGTGGTCGACGAAGTCGAAGTACGCGCGCACCGCGGCGCCGACGCGCTCCTTGTTGTCGTTGGTGCCGCTCATCGCGTCCTGCACATTTGCCACTATCGCGTCACAGTGCGTGTCCAGCAGCGCGAGATAGAGCTCCATCTTCCCGGGGAAGTGCTGGTAGAGCACCGGCTTGGAGACACCGGCCCGCTCGGCGATGTCGTCCATCGCGGCGGCGTGGTAGCCCTGCGCGACGAACACCTCCTGAGCGGCGGCGAGCAGCTGCTTACGGCGCGCCGAGCGGGGCAGGCGGGTGGGCCGACCGGCGGTCTGTGCACCGTTCCCCACTGCGGTCATCGGATCCTCCGAGTATCTGCGTACGAGCCGGCACGTATCACCCGAACCGGTCCGGGTTCGTGAACCCGTCGCGGAATTGGCCCGCCGCTGTAACTTATCGCCACTGTCACCACACGGTAGCCTCAGCGGGGGCGACCAAGGAGCGCGCGGTGAGTGAAACAGGGCAACCCGGAGCCGCCACCCCGGGAGAGCACGGCGACGGGACGGGCCAGCAGGACGAACCGGCCCGTACCGGCGGCGGTTGGGCGCCCCCGCCGAACGGCTGGTCCCGCGGTGCTCCGGCGCCCGGCGGCTGGCCCTACGGCGACCTCGGCGGCTGGGCCGCCTCCTCGCCCCGGCACGGCGACCTGCCGGCCCCGCTGCCCGGCCACTCCGCGCCGGAACCGGGCCGCGTCAACGGCCGTCACGTCAACGGCGTGCACCACGCCGGGGAGGAGTCGCCAGTGACCCGCCAGGCGCCGGTCAGTGCCCCGCCCGCGGACGAGCCGCCCCGGCCAACCGACGGCGAACGGCTGGCCGTGCCGGCCCCGCGCCCGGCGCCGACGATCGAGCAGCCGACCGACCCGGGGGAGACCGCCGGTTCCCGGCACGCCGCCGACGACCCGGCCGCCCGGGCCCCGCGCTGGGCCGAGAGCGGGCCGACCTCCGCGCCACCGGCGCTCCAGGTCCCGCCGGTCGGCGCCGCCGCCTCCGGGTTCGAGGTGCCGCCGGGCTTCCACGCGCCCAACACCGAATCCGCCCCGTCGCTGTCCCGGGGCTGGGCCGACCGGCCGGTCACCCCGCCACCGGCCGCGAACCGGACGGAGCACGCACCGGGCGAGGTGCACCCGCCCGAGGGCCGGGCGACCGGCGCCGAGCCGCGGGCTGCCGCCGACCCGCCGGCGGGCGACGACCCGAGGGCCGCCGAACCGGACTGGTCCGGGCCGTCCTGGAACCGCCCGAGCTGGGGTGACGGCTGGGCCCCGCCGTGGGCCCGCACCGACGAGCCACCGGCCCGCCGGGCCGAGGAGCCACCGGCCCGGGGAGCGGAGGAGCCGCCCGCCCGCCGGGCCGAGGAGCCCGCCGCCGAGCGCCGGGAGTGGGAGGACGACAGCGCCGCCCACCGCACCGCCCGCGAGGACCGCGCGGCCGAGTGGGCGCCCGAGCCGGTGCGGCCGTACGAGCCGGCCCGCGTCGAGCCGCCCGCCGCCTACGAGCCACCCCGGCCCGAGCCGGTACGGCCGTACGAGCCGCTGCGTGCCGAACCGGCCCCCGGCCCCGAGGCGACGCGGCAGTACCCGCCGCCCGCCGAGCCCGAGGCGTCCCGGCCGTACGAGCCGGGTGCCGGGCCGGAGCCGACCCGCCGCTACGAGCCGCCGGCCGCGCCGGAGCCGACGCCCGAGGTGACCCGGCCGTTCCGGCTGGCCCGGGGCGACGCCGAACCGCCGCACGGCTACGAGCGGCCCTCCTGGGCCGGGCCGCCGGTGCCGGTCGCCCCGCTGATCACGCCCCCGGGCCCTCCGCCGACGAGTGCCCCGCCCGCACCCGGCGCCCCGCCCGCGCCGGCCGGTGGATACGCCCCCACGGAGGCGGCCGTCCCCGCCCCGCCGACCTCGGGCGTGCCCGCCACGAGCGGCCCGCCGCGGTTCGACCCCACCCCCGCGTCCCAACCGACGAGCGCCCCTCCCTACGCGGCCCGCCGGTCCGCACCGGAACCGGTGCCGGCCGCCGACGCGGTCGCCGAGCCCCGACCGGAGGAACCGTCCCCTGTGCTGCCGCAGCGCGTCCCCTCGGAACCGGACGTGCCAGTCGTGCCGGAGCCACCGGCAGTGGAACCGTCCGCCGAGACCCCCGAACTCGCCCGCATCGCCACCCACCTGCGCCGCGACGACGAACCCGCGCCGCTGCGGGAGCGGCCGGAGGGCTTCGACGTCAACGCGATCCTCGACGCGGTCCGCGAGGTGGCGGGCGTACGCGACGCCGCGCTGCGCCGTACCCCGGCCGGCGCGCACAGTCTGCGGCTCGACCTGGCCGACGGCGCCGACCCGGCCGAGGTGAGCCGCCTGGTGGCCCGGCTGCTCCAGGATCGGATGGGCCTGGCCGCCGCCCCGCAGAACCTGCCCGGCGCGCCCGCCGTGCCGCCGCCGGCCCCGCTGCGCCGCCGCTCGGCCCGGCTGGAGCGCTCCGGTGAGCCGCGTACGGGTGAGAACCGGGCACCCGGCGCGCAGCCGGCGCCGGTCGAGGCCCGCGCCGCGCAGTCCGAGCCGGTCGAGGCCCGCAACGGTGACGAGACGGGCGGCGACGAGATGCCGGCGCGGACCGGTGTGGTCCGTCCGGCCGCGAACCGCTCCGGTGACGCGCGGTTCGGTGCGGACCGTGCCACGCGTCCGGCCGAGGCGCCCGGCGACGCCGACGAGCCGCCGCGCCGCCGCCGGCAGGCCACCCACCGGGGTCGCGCCGCTGTCGACGAGACGTCGCTGGCCGCCGCGCCGACCGGCATGTCCACCGGCAGCCCGGTGACGCTCGGTACGTCGTACTCCGGTGGTCAGATGACCACGACGGAGACCGCGCCGTCGCGACCGCTGGACACCGGCGGCGTGCCGGGGCCCCGGGTGGTGATCGAGCACGTCCTGGTGAGCACGTTCGGCCTGGACGCCACCACCGAGGTCCGCCTGGTCGCGGGCGACCGCACGGCCGAGGGGCACGCGACCGGGCCGGCGGTCGACGGGTACGTGCTGCGGCTCTGCGCGGTGGCCGCGGCCGCCGCGGTGGACGAGCTGCTCGGCCGGGGCGTTCCGGCCGGCGACCACGGCCGGTGCTTCGTGGAGCACGCCGCCGTGGTGCCGTTCGGCAACTGCGAGGTCGCCACTGTGGTGGTGCTGCTGGTCTGCGACGGCTGGGTGGAGCAGCTGGCCGGTTCGGCGCTGGTGGCCGGGGATCCCCGGCAGGCGGTCGTGCGGGCCACGCTCGCGGCGGTGAACCGGCGGCTGGAGGCGCTGCTCTCCTGAGCGCCGGTGTGCGGTACGGCCCCCGTGCGGGGAAGACTGGAGACATGAAGCGCGCCGCACTCTGGCCGGAGCACAGCCTTCCCGCACACCACGTCCCGCCGCCCTGGCCGGGCCGGCACGTCCGCCTCGACGGCACGCTCGTGCACGTCCGCGACACCCCGGCCACCGGTCCCGGCGCGGAGCCCGCGCTGTACGTGCACGGCCTCGGCGGGTCGGCGCAGAACTGGACCGACCTGGCCGGCCTGCTCGCGGACCGGCTCGACGGCCAGGCGATCGACCTGCCCGGGTTCGGGCGCAGCGAGCCGGGGCCGCGCTACACGATCCCGTCCTTCGCCGAGCGGGTGATCCGCTGGATCGAGCACAGCGACAGGGGGCCGGTGCACCTGTTCGGCAACTCGCTCGGCGGCGCGATCTCGGTCCGGGTGGCGGCGTTGCGCCCGGACCTGGTCCGCACGCTCACCCTGGTCTCGCCCGCGCTGCCGTTCCTGGACTTCCGGCGCTCGTTGCAGGGGCGGATGCTCCCGCTGCTGGCGATCCCCCGGGGCGAACGGCTGGCCGCCTGGCGGCTGGCCCAGTTCAGCCCGGAGGTGACCGCGCAGCAGGTGATGGAGGCGTGCGTGGCCGACCTGACCCGGATCAGCGAGCAGCGCCGGCAGGAGGCGATCGACGAGATCCGGGTCCGGTACGAGGCGGCCCACTACGCCGCCGCGTACGTGCGGACGTTCCGGGGCCTGGTCGGCAGCTTCCTGCGGTCGTACCTGCCGGGGGAGGGCGCGCTCTGGCGGCAGGCTTCGGCGGTGCGGGCGCCCACGCTCGTGGTGGGCGGGCGGCAGGACCGGCTGGTCGACGTGCGGGTGGCGCCGCAGGCGGCGCGGGTCATCCCGGACAGCCGGCTGCTGATGCTCGACGGCGTCGGGCACGTGGCCCAGCTGGAGGTGCCCCGCACCGTGGCGCGGGCGGTGCTCGGGCTGCTCGCCGAGGCGACACCGTCGCTCACCACCGGCATGGGGGAGAGCGGATCGGAGCGTGACATGGCAGGCTGAGCCGGATGCCCAGCTCCCGCCGCTCTCGTGCCACACGCTCCCGTTCCTCGTCTCCTCGCTGGCGTACCGCGCTCGTGGTCTGCGCCTTCGTCGCCGCCGCCGCGGTCGGGGTCGGCGTGGCGGTGCAACTGCCGTCGGCGGGCGCGGGGACGCGGGTCACCGACGGGTTCGCCGCCCAGCCTCCGGCGCCCACGCGGGAGCCGTCCACGCCGAGCGTCGCGCCGCCGCCTCCGGTGGTGCCCGGCTCGCCGGCCGCGCCGGTGCTGACGTTGTCCGGTCCGGGGCCGGCGAAGGGCCGGGGCAGCTTCGCGTACGACGAGCGGACCAGCGGTGTGCTCGGCCGCTCGGGGACGCTGCGCCGCTACCGGGTGGCGGTGGAGAACGGCTCCGGCGAGGAGGTCCGCGCCTTCGGCGAGGCGGTGCAGCGCGCCCTGGCCGGCCCGGGCAGCTGGGTCGACGGCGGCACGCTGCGGTTGCAGCGGGTCAGCCCGGGCGACCGGTACGACTTCACGATCTACCTGGCCACCCGCGACACTGCCGGGCGGCTGTGCGGGGCGGGCGGGATCGACATCCGGGTGGGCGGGGTGCCGTACACGTCGTGCCGGGTGCCGGGCAAGGTGGTGATCAACCTGGATAGGTGGCGGACCTCGGCGCCGCACCTGGTCGAGGCCGGGATGCCGCTGGACACGTACCGCCTCTACGTGGTCAACCACGAGGTGGGTCACCAGCTTGGGCACCGGCACGAGGGGTGCCCGGGCGCGGGCCGGGCGGCGCCGGTGATGCAGCAGCAGACGCTCTTCCTCAAGGGCTGCCGGCCGAACCCGTGGCCCTACGTGGGCGGGAAGCGGTACACCGGGCCGGCCCTCTGAGCGCCGGTTTGTGAAGAACATTCGCGGCATGGGCGGCAAAAGCAGCTAAATGCCCGAATTGCATGGCACGCTGAGGTCATGACGTCGTCGTCCCCTTACGACAACCCCGCCACGCCGCCGCCCGAGCGTCCCACGCTGCGCCGGATGCGCCGGCGCCGCCGCCGCTCGGTGCTGCTGCTGGCGATGCTGCTCGCGGCCGTCGGCGGCGCGGTCGGGATCACCCGGCTGAACGCGCCGCCGGCCGGGCACGCCGCGACGTCACTCGCCGCCGAACCGTCGCTCGCGCGCGGCGCCGAGGCCGACGTCCCGGCGGCCGCGCCGACCGGCTACCCCACCGCCGGTCCCGGCACGTTCGCGGTGGCGCAGGGCCGGTCTCCGGTACGCGGACAGGAGGGCCCGCTGCGCCGCTACCGGGTCGAGGTCGAGCAGGACACGGGGCAGGACGCCGACGAGTTCGCCGCAACCGTGGACGCGGTACTGGGCGACCCGCGCAGCTGGATCGCCTCGGGGGACCTGCGGGTGCAGCGGGTGCCCGAGGCGGCCGCCGCCGACTTCACCGTCTACCTCGCCACCCCCGTCACCTCCGAGCGGATGTGCGCCGAGGGCGGCCTGCACACCGACCGGTACACCTCCTGCCGGCTGCCCGGCCGGGTCGTGCTCAACCTGGCCCGGTGGATGACGGCGGTGCCCGGCTACGGCGCCCCGATCGAGGTCTACCGCACCTACGTGATCAACCACGAGGTCGGGCACGAGTTCGGCGAGCTGCACCAGGCGTGCCCCGAGCCCGGCGCGCCCGCACCGGTGATGCAGCAGCAGACGTACGGGCTGGACGGCTGCCTGCCGAACGCCTGGCCGTACGTCGGCGGTGTGCGCTACGAGGGCGAGCCCACCGACGGCGTCTGAGTTATTCCCGGTCCCGCAGTTCGGGCGCAGTGTCCCTCATCATGGCCGATCCCCGCCCAGGCGAGCGACAATGGCGCGGTCACACCGCCGATCCCGGGGAGTCCACCGTGTCGTTGCCCCCGCTCGTCGAACCCGCCGCCGAGCTGACCGTAGACGAGATCCGCCGCTACTCGCGCCACCTGATCATCCCGGACGTCGGGGTCGAGGGGCAGAAGCGGCTGAAGAACGCCCGGGTGCTCTGTGTGGGCGCCGGTGGCCTCGGCTCGCCGGCGCTGCTCTACCTGGCCGCGGCCGGTGTCGGCACGCTCGGCATCATCGACTTCGACACCGTCGACGAGTCGAACCTCCAGCGCCAGGTCATCCACGGCGTCTCCGACGTGGGCCGGTCCAAGGCCGAGTCCGCCGCGGCGTCGATCCGCGAGATCAACCCGCTGGTCAACGTGGAGATCCACAACACCGCGCTGGACCGGGAGAACGTCCGGGACATCTTCTCCCGGTACGACCTGATCGTCGACGGCACCGACAACTTCGCCACCCGCTACATGGTCAACGACGCGGCGGTGCTGCTCGGCAAGCCGTACGTCTGGGGTTCGATCTACCGCTTCGACGGCCAGGCGTCGGTGTTCTGGGCCGAGCACGGCCCCTGCTACCGCTGCCTCTACCCGGAGCCCCCGCCGCCCGGCATGGTCCCCTCCTGCGCCGAGGGCGGCGTGCTCGGCGTGCTCTGCGCGTCGATCGGGTCGATCCAGGTCAACGAGGCGATCAAGCTGCTCGCCGGCATCGGTGAGCCGCTCGTCGGCCGCCTGATGGTCTACGACGCCCTGGAGATGAGCTACCGCAAGATCAAGGTCCGCAAGGACCCGAACTGCGTGCTCTGCGGTGAGAACCCGACCCTCACCGACCTGATGGAGGACTACGAGGACTTCTGCGGCGCCGTCTCCGACGAGGCGCAGGAGGCGGTGGTCGACTCGACCATCACCGCTCTGGAGCTGAAGGACTGGCAGGACTCCGGCAAGGACATCTTCCTGGTCGACGTGCGCGAGCCCGCCGAGTACGAGATCGTCCGGATTCCCGGCGCGACGCTCATCCCCAAGGGCGAGATCCTGTCCGGCGAGGCGCTGGCGAAGTTCCCGCAGGACCGGCAGATCGTGCTGCACTGCAAGTCCGGCGTCCGCTCCGCCGAGGCGCTGGCCGCGCTGAAGGCGGCCGGATTCTCCGACGCGGTGCACCTCCAGGGCGGTGTGCTCTCCTGGGTCAAGCAGGTCGACCCGTCGCTGCCCGCGTACTGAGTCGTGTCGATGGGCCGCCCGGCGCTCCGGGCGGGCCCATCGTGTTCTCCGGGGCCCCTGGCGTGGGCATACGCCCGATCGCGGCGACCGCTGGGCCGGGTGGTCCTGACCGAGCTACCGAGGCGTGACGTCGGCCGCGCCAGTACCGTCGGTGCCGTGGTGGACTTGGACGCGGCGATCGGATTCGTCGTCGCTCACGGTGACGCGGTGGACCGCGCCCGCCTCTCCCGGCTGCGCACCGGCGCTCCGGTGCCGCCCGAGGTGCTCGACGCCGCCGAGTCCGGGCAGGCGCCCGGCGGCGGCTGGCCCGCCGTCCTCGACGACGAGGTCGCCTCGATCGACGCGACCTGCTTCCGCCTGGCCGAGCTGGACGACCTCGGCGCGCTGAGCCGCCCGGCCGCCCGGCACGCGCTGGACTGGCTGGCCGCCCGGCAACTACCAGACGGCGGCTGGGACGAGGACCCCTCACTCGCCGGGCTCGCCCCCGAATGGGCCACCCCCGGTGATCCCGAGGCACGGCTCTACCAGACCGCCAACGCCGGGTTCTGGCTGACAGTGGCCGGGCTCGACGCGCGGGCCGCCGGTCCGCTCGACCACCGGGTCGGCGGCGCGTACGCCGGTGTGGTGCAGGCGGCGGCCCAGGCGCTCGCCGCGCAGCTCGCCCCGGACGGCAGCTGGCCGTCCTTCCTGCCCGCCGGCTGGCTCGCCGCCGCGGTGCTGCACCGCCAGCAGATGTACTACGAGTCCGCACGCATCCAGGCGGTGCTGGCCGACCGGATCCCCCGCATGTCCCCGGCCGACGTGGCCTGGCTCGCCGCCACACTGCGCCGGGTCGACGTGGGCGAGGAGCAGTGGCTGCTGGTCTCCGCGCGCAGGCGGCTCGCCGAGACCCAGCGCAGCGACGGCGGCTGGGACAGCGACGACGGCCACCAGTTCGACGTGCACACGACGCTGCGGGCGATCCGCGCGTGCCGCCCGCACACGCCCGAGGCACCGGTGTCCGGGGCGCCGTTCGTGGTGCCGCAGACCGCCGAGCTGCCCGCGCCGCCCGCGGTGCCGGCCCCGCGCCCGCGTCGGCTCCCCGCATCGACGCCGCCGCCCGCGTCCGACTCTGGGCCGCCCGCCTCCACGCCCGCGTCGCCTGCGCCCGTGTCTCCGCCGCCCGCCCCGGCTCGCCCGTTGACCGGCCCGGCCGAGGCATCGGTCGCATCGGCGGGTCTCGATTCCGAACCTTCGGCGGGCTTCGGCTCCGACCCGTCGTCCAGTTTCGGCACCGACCCGTCGACCGGACCGGGGATCGCGCCCGCGCTGTCGGACGGCGCGCCGGAGCTGTTTCCGGCCCGGGGTCTCGGGCCTGAGACCTGGTTCCGTCCGGACACCGGGTCGGATGCGATGCCCGGATCGGGAGCAGGGCCTGATCCGTCAGCCGGTGTTGAGGTGTCGGCCGGTCCGGACAGCGGGCAGGGACCATGGTCCGCCTGGATCGTCACGCCCGATCTGCTCCCCGACGAGAGCACCGGGCCTGCCGCAGAGCCGGCACCGGAGCTGCTGTCCGGCCCGGTGCCGCCCGTTCTGCCTCCGGCGGTTGCGGTGCCACCGGCCGCCCCGGTGTCTCCGGGATTGCCTCCGCCGGTCATGCCGATGATCAACACCAGATCGGGGAAGTAGCGGCATCAAAGGTGCCGGGATACCGCCACTTCCCCGATCTGGCGCGTGCCCAGACCAGTACGGCGACCGGCGCGCCACGAAGGCACGTCCGGTCAGCGCACGTGACCGTCGCCGGTCACCACGTACTTGGTGCTGGTCAGCTCCGGCAGGCCCATCGGGCCGCGCGCGTGCAGCTTCTGCGTCGAGATGCCGATCTCCGCGCCGAAGCCGAACTCGCCGCCGTCGGTGAAGCGGGTGGAGGCGTTGACCATGACCGCTGCCGAGTCCACCCGGGCCACGAACTCCCGGGCCGCCCGCTGCGAGTCGGTGACGATCGCCTCGGTGTGGCCGGTGCCGTACCGGCGGATGTGCGCGACCGCCGCGTCGAGCGAGTCGACCACGGCCACCGAGATGTCGGCGGAGAGGTACTCGGTGCCGAAGTCCTCCTCGGTGGCCGGCACCACGGCGTCGGAGTGGGCGGCGACAGCGGGCGTGCCGTGCACAGTCACCCCGGCCTCGGCGAACGCGGCCAGCACGGCCGGCAGGAACGCGTCCGCCACGTCCCGGTGCACCAGCAGCGACTCGGCGGTGTTGCAGGTGGACAGGCGCTGGGTCTTGGCGTTCAGCGTGACCGCCAGGGCTTTGCCGAGGTCGGCGGCGGCGTCCACGTACACGTGGCAGTTGCCCACACCGGTCTCGATCACCGGGACCGTCGACTCCTCGACCACGGCGCGGATCAGCGACGCGCCGCCGCGCGGGATCAGTACGTCGACCAGGCCGCGGGCGCGCATCAGCTCCTTCACCGAGTCGCGGGTGCTGGAGTCGAGCAGCTGCACCGCGTCCGCCGGCAGCCCGGCGCCGGAGACCGCGTCGCGCAGCACCGCGACCAGCGCCGCGTTGGAGTGCGCGGCCGACGAGGAGCCGCGCAGCAGCGCCGCGTTGCCGGACTTCAGGCAGATCCCGGCCGCGTCGACTGTCACGTTCGGCCGGCCCTCGTAGACGATGCCGACCACCCCGAACGGCACCCGCACCTGGCGCAGCTCCAGGCCGTTGGGCAGGGTCGAGCCGCGTACCACCTCGCCCACCGGGTCGGGCAGCGCGGCCATCTGGCGCAGCGCGTCGGCGATCGCCGCCACCCGGCCCTCGTCGAGCGCGAGCCGGTCCAGCACGGCCGCGGACAGCCCGGCCTCGCGCCCTGCTGCCAGGTCCGCCGCGTTCGCGGTCAGGATCTCCGGGGTACGCGCCACGAGCGCGTCGGCCATCGCGTGCAGCGCGGTGTCCTTGACGGTACGGGTGGCCGTGGCCAGGGCTTCCGCCGCGTCCCGGGCTCGCCGGGCCTGCTCGACGACGCTCATCGTGCGTACTCCTTCACCGGTGGGGCTCACAGCAGGACCAGGTCGTCGCGGTGGACGACCTCACGTTCGTACGCCGGGCCGAGCGCCGCGGCGAGTTCGGAGGTGGACCGGCCGAGCAGGCCGGGCAGCTCCACCGCGTCGTAGTTGACCAGCCCCCGGGCGACCGGCGCGCCGGCGGTGTCGACCAGGTCCACCGGATCACCGGCGGTGAACGCGCCGTCGACGGCGGTGATGCCGGCGGGCAGCAGCGACTTGCGGCGGCCCACCACCGCCTGCACCGCGCCCGGATCGAGGTGCAGCCGGCCGCGGGGGGCGGTGGCGTGCGCCAGCCAGAACAGGCGGGCGGCGGGGCGGCGGCTGCTCGGGTGGAAGTACGTGCCGACCGGCTCCCCGGCCAGCGCCGGCGCGGCCAGCGGGGCGGCGGTCAGCACCACCGGGATGCCGAAACCGGTGGCGATCCGGGCCGCCTCGACCTTCGTCACCATGCCGCCGGTGCCCACCCCGGCGCGGCCGGCCCCGCCGACGTCCACGCCCGCCAGGTCGCCCTCGCCGTGCACCTCGGTGATCCGGGTGCTGCCCGGGCGGGCCGGGTCGCCGGTCCAGAGCGCGTCGACGTCGGAAAGCAGCACCAGCAGGTCGGCGTCGACGAGCGCGGCGACGAGCGCGGCCAGGCGGTCGTTGTCGCCGAACCGGATCTCCTCGGTGGCCACCGTGTCGTTCTCGTTGACGATCGGCACGGCGTGCAGGTCGAGCAGCTTGCGCAGCGTCCGGTACGCGTTGCGGTAGTGCGCCCGCCGGGTCACGTCGTCCACGGTGAGCAGCACCTGCCCGACGGTGCGGCCGTGCCGGGCGAACGCGGCGGCGTACCGGCCGATCAGCAGGCCCTGGCCGACGCTGGCGGCGGCCTGCTGGGTGGCCAGGTCGCGCGGGCGCCGGGGCAGCCGCAGCGGGGCGAGCCCGGCGGCGATCGCGCCGGAGGAGACCAGCACCACCTCGCGTCCGGAGGCGGCGAGCCCGCCGAGCGTGTCGACGAGCGCGTCGACGCGGGCGTCGTCGAGGCCGCCCGTCGCGGTGGTCAGCGAGGACGAACCGATCTTGACCACGATCCGCCGGGCCGAGGTGACTGCTTCGCGCACCCGACCATTCTGCGCGCTGCGTTCTGCCGCGCCGTGGCGCGTTCCCAAATCGTGGCAGCTCGCGGCCGGTGGCCCGACGGAGCTCACACGAAATCGGTTGCTAGTCGAACGAACAGTTTTGATCGTCCGGTTAGCGGCACACATCCGCGGATTCCGCTGCATAGCGTCTCGTTCATCACGAACGGGGGTTCGCAGTGATGATTCCGAGGAAACATCGTGCCTGGTGGCTGGCGCTGCTCGTCACCGTCGGCCTGGTCGCCGGGCTGACGCCGGTACTCGCCGGTCTCCGCGACGAGAAGGCGCCGGCCGTCCGGCGGGACGGCTACCGGCCGCATCCGGTGCCGCTCGCGGCGATTCCGTCGCGCGAGGGGATCGCGCCGCTGGTGGACGCCGGGCTGCACGACACCGGGAACGTCCGGATGTTCCGGATGCACGACCAGACCTGGGACCACCCGGTGGCGCAGGCCCAGTGGGGTCTGCAGAACCTGGCCGGCTGGCGGGCCACCCGCAAGCGGATCTACCTGGACCGGGCGATAGCGAACGCGCAGCGCAACGTCGACCGGCGCGTCGAGTCGCGCGGCGCCTGGTGGTATCCGTACGACTTCGAACTGACCCGGTGCAAGAAGCGTCCGCTGCTGAAGCCCAGGTGGTACAGCGGCATGTCGCAGGGCCAGCTGCTCAGTCTCTTCGTCGGGCTGTACGAGGAGACGCGCGACGAGAGGTGGAGAACCGCCGCGGACCGGACGTTCCAGAGCCTCACCCTGCCCGCCCGGGCCGGCGAACCGTGGGCCACCTGGACCGACCGCGGCGGCTACCTGTGGCTGGAGGAGTATCCGGAGAACGACGACCCGCGCGGCGAGCAGGTGCTCAACGGGCACATCTTCTCCCTGTACGGCGTCTACGACTACTGGCGGCTCACCGGCGACGAGCGGGCCGCGGAGATCTTCGACGCCGCCGCCACCACGGTGCGCCGCTACCTGCCGACGAGGTTCCGGGTGGAGAACTGGGCCAGCCGGTACTCCATGAACTGCCGGCACTTCCACCCGAAGTACCACCAGGTCCACACCCGGCAGACCCTCAAGCTGTACGAGGTCACCCACGCGACGGTCTTCGCCGAATACGCCGACACGCTGCGGGCGGACTACCCGGTGCCGGACCTGACGGGCACCGTGCAGCTCGAACCCGGGACACACGTGGGCTACACGTACGACGCCGAGGGCGCCGTCACCGGCCGGCGGGCCGTCACGCTGGAGCGGCCGAGCCGGTTAGCTGCGGACGAGCGCATCCGGGTGCGCGGCCGCGGCATCCACTACCGGATCACCGAGGGCCCGCTGGCCGGCCATCTGGTGCCCGAGGAGCCCGGTCGGCGGGTCCTGCTCGGGGTGGCGGTCGAGCACCGCTACCAGCCCGCACGCGTGCTGACCGCCCAGCCCGGCACGTACACCGGCTACACCTACGACCGCAACGGCGCGGTGCTCGACGCCCGGAAGGTCACCTTCGCCGCCGTGACGGAGTTGACGCTCGGCGGCACCGCCTGGGTCAACGGGGAATTCAGCTACCACGTGAGCGGTGGTGAGCTGGGCGGCTACTGGCTGGCGGCGCGGGGAGACCTCGCCATCGCCACGCTCGCCGGCTGAGGCCCCTTATCGTGGCTTCCCGTGACACCTGACGAGTACGTCGAGGCGGTGCTGTCGCTGGTCGAGCGGATCCCGCCGGGGCGGGTGATGTCGTACGGGGCGGTGGCCGACGCGCTGGCGGAGCGCTCGGGACGGGCGTCGCCGCGACTGGTCGGCTCGATCATGGCGCGGCACGGTGGCGGGGTGCCCTGGCACCGGGTGGTGAACTCCGCCGGCCGGCTGCCGCCGGGCCACGAGCGCAAGGCCCGGGAACGGCTGCTCGCCGAGGGATGTCCGTTACGCGGGGACCGGGTGGACCTGGCGGCGGCGTCCTGGTCGCCGGACGAGGGGTGACCCGACCACGTCGGAGACGGCCGGGCGTTCAATCGTGACGGCGCCTCATCGCGGCCAGTCCGAGAACGCGTGGCGGAGGTCGCGGATCTCCGCCGGGGTGAGGCGGTAGAGCGCGAAGACGGTGTCGGGCAGGCGGTCGAGGCGCTGTAGCGCGTCCTGGAACTCTTCGTCGGTGAGCGCCGGGTCGGCCCGCAGTGCGAGGTCCACCAGGTCGCTTCTGCTGTAGCGGCCGAGGGCGGCGGCGACGTCGATGTAGTCGCGGGGCTGGGCGCGGGTGACCATGGCGGCGACCTTGGTGCCGATCACGTCGTCCAGGTGCAGCACCGGCCCGACGTCGAGCACGATCGGGCTGGTGCTGCGCGCGAAGCGTACGAGCTGCAGCCGCACGGTCCGGTCGTCGCGGCGAACCTCGAACTCGGTCATGTCGTGTTCGAAGCCGTAGAAGACGTCGTCCAGCTCGGTGGGCTCGGCGATGGTGTCGACCTGGAAACCGGCATCGAGCAGGGTGGCGTGTACCAGCTCGGCGGCGGCGGTGACCCCGCCGTCGACATCGGTGAACAGGTCGACGTCCTCGGTGGGACGGGCGCCGATGCCGTGGGCGATGAGGGCTTGCCCGCCGGCGAGGGCGAAGCCGTGCCGGCCGGCCACGGCGAGCGCGATACGGGCGACCTCGTGCTGGAACGGGTCCGGCGCCGGTGACATCAGGCGGCGACGTCCCGGGCGCGCAGCACCGGGTGACTTTCTTCCCAGGCGCGGCGGACACCGCGGGGCACGTACAGCTCGGGCCACAGCCGGACGAGGGTGGGGCCGTGCAGCCAGGTGCGCAGCTCGTCGGGGTGAACGGCTTCGGTGAGCACCGTCTCGTACATCCAGGCGAGCAGACCCGGAACATCGAGGTCGACGTGCCGGTCGGGTTGCCAGAACAGCCGGTGGGGCAGCTCGACCACACCGGCGACCGGGCCCTGCAACTCGCTCAGGTCGGGGACCACGACCGCACGACGGCCGGGGCGGGCCTCGTACGGTGCCCGCGAGCTGCGGACGGATCGGGCCGGGTCCATGCCCTCCAGGGTAGCGGTGCCGACCTGCGCCTCACCGCGACTCGCGCGCGACTGTCGGCATCGACGAGCAGCGCAGCACCCGGGAGGGGATGTGACCCGGGCCATAACGTGAGTAGCATTCGGCTCCATGACAGCTTCGGGCCTGCCCCGCCGGGTGCACCTCGGGTACGCGCTGGGTTCCCTGGTCACCGGCGCGTTCGGCACCGTGCCCGGGCTGCTCCTGCTGCCGTACCTCACCGACACGCTCGGCGTCGCCGCCGGGCTGGCCGCCCTGCTGGTGCTGCTGCCGAAGGCGTGGGACGTGCTCGTCAACCCGGTCGCCGGGCGCATCTCCGACCGGACCCGCTCCCGCTGGGGCGCGCGCCGGCCGTACCTGCTCGGCGGCGGGCTGGCGCTCGCCGTGCTGTTCGCCTCGATCTTCGCCGCGCCGTTCGCGAACGGTCCGGCCGCCGCCGCGTACGTGGCGCTGGCGTTCCTGGCGACGGCCACCGCGTTCGCGTTCTTCCAGGTGCCGTACGTGGCCATGCCGGCCGAGCTGACCGCCGACCCGGCGGAGCGTACCCGGTTGATGACCTGGCGGATCGCGGTGCTGGCGCTGGCCATCCTGGTCTCCGGCGCGGTGGCCCCGGCGGTGGTGAGCGCGGGCGGCGACGGCGTGCCCGGCCACCGGTGGATGGGCCTGTTCGTAGCCGTGCTGATCGTCGCCGGCACGGTCGGCGTCTTCCTGGGCACCCGGTCGGCACCGACCGGGACGGCGGGGGAGAGCGAGCCGAGCCTGCGCGCGCAGCTCGCCGTCGCCACCGGCAACCGGCCGTTCCGGGTGCTGCTGATCTGCTTCGTGATCCAGTCCGCCGGGGTGGCCACCGTGCTGGCCGGGGTGAAGTACTTCGCCGACCAGGTGCTGCGCGAGCCGGACAGCGGCCCGACGCTGCTGTTCGCCTGCTTCGTCGCGCCCGCGCTGCTGGTCATGCCGCTGTGGTCGCGGGCCGGCGCGCGGCTGGGCAAGCGGGCCTCGCTGGTCGCCGCGTCGCTGATCTTCGCGGTGGGCGCGCTGACCCTGGTCGCCGCGCCCGCGCTGCCCGCCGCCGCGGCCTACGCGGTGGTCGCGGTGATCGGCGTCGGGTACGCGGGCCAGCAGGTGTTCGCGCTGGCCATGCTGCCGGACTGCATCGCGTACGACACGGCGCGCACCGGGCGGCGGCAGGCCGGGGTGTTCACCGGGCTGTGGACGGCCGGGGAGACGTTCGGGCTGGCGCTGGGGCCGGGCATCTACGGGCTGGTGCTCCAGCTCTCCGGTTACGTCTCGTCGTCCACCGGAACCGCCGCCGTCCAGTCCGACACGGCACGGCTCGGCGTGCTGCTCGGCTTCACCGTGCTGCCCGCCCTGCTGGTGGCGATCCCGCTGGTGCTGCTGCGCGGCTACACCCTGACCCCGGCCCAACTGGCCGCCGCACCCGTGGTCGATGACGCCGCGCCGGCCGCGCGGGCGTGAGCACCGGCCCGTCCAGGAGAGGAACCACCCGATGACCGACACGGCAGGCGGAGGCGCGCTGCCCGCGCGGGGGATGCCCGCGACGGACGTACTGGGCGAGATCCGCGCGCTGCGGGCCGCCGACCGGCCGACCCACGGCGGGCGGCTGTTCGCGTACGTCTACGACCCCGGCGTGGCCGGGCTGGACGAGCTGGCGCAGGCCGCGTACGCGGAGAGCGCGCACGTCAACGGCCTCGACCCGACCGCGTTCCCGTCGCTGCTGGCGATGGAGAACGCGCTCGTCGGCGCCGCCGCCCGGCTGCTCGGCGGCGGGCCCGGCACCGGCGCGCCGGACGTGGTCGGCAGCGTCACCAGCGGCGGCACCGAGTCGCTGCTGCTCGCCGTCAAGGCGGCCCGGGACGCCCGCCCCGATCTCGCCGAGCCGCGGATCGTGGTGCCGGCCACCGCGCACGCCGCGTTCGCCAAGGCGGCGCACTACCTGCGGGTCGCGCTCGACACCGTGCCCGTCGACCCGGTGACGCTGCGCCCGGACGTGGCGGCGGTGGCCGCCGCGATCCGCCCGGAGACCGTGCTGGTGGTGGCGTCCGCGCCGTCGTACGCGCACGGGGTGGTCGACCCGGTGCCCGAGATCGCCGCCGTCGCGGAGGCCGCGGGGGTGCGCTGCCACGTGGACGCCTGCTTCGGCGGCTGGGCGCTGCCCTGGCTGCGCCGGCTCGGCACGCCGGTGCCGCCGTTCGACTTCGCCGTGCCGGGGGTCACCTCGATCTCGGTCGACCTGCACAAGTACGCGTACGCGCCGAAGGGCGTCTCGGTGCTGCTGCACCGCGATCCGGCGCTGCGCGCCCCGCAGTTCTTCGCGTACGCGGACTGGCCCGGGTACACGATGGTCAACCCGGTGATCGCCTCCACCCGGTCCGGCGGGCCGATCGCCGCCGCGTACGCCACACTGCGGCACCTCGGCGAGGACGGCTACCTGCGGCTGGCCGCCGCCACCCGGGACGCGGTCGCCGCGCTGGCCGGCGCGGTACGGGCCACCGGCGGTCTGCGGCTGATGGCCGAACCGGAGACCACAGTGGTCTGCTTCACCAGCGACGGCCCGGGGCTCGACCTGTTCGTGCTCGTCGACGAGCTGACCGAGCGTGGCTGGCACACCCAGCCCCAGCTCACGTACGCCGATCTGCCGGCCAGTGTCCACCTCACGGTGACCGCGGCGGTGGCGCCCCGGGTGGCCGAGTTCGGTCCGGCGCTGGCCGAGGCGGTCGCGGCGGCCCGCGCCGCCGGGCCGGTGGTGCTGCCGCCGGAGCTGCTGGCGCTGGCTGGCAGCCTCACGCCGGAGGCCCTCACCCCGGAGCTGGTGGCGGGGCTTGCCGGCGGGCTCGGTTTGGCCGGCGGCGCCGGTGTGCCGGACCGGATGGCGGTGGTGAACACGCTGCTCGACGCCGCCCCGGCGCGGCTGCGGGAACGGCTGCTCGCCGAGTTCGTCGGGCTGCTCCAGCGCCCCGCCTGGTGACGAACACTCGTCCGTTCGGCGGAGAAGTCGGGCGTTTCGGTGCCGGAACCGGTGTCCGTCCCTGCCTAGCATCAGGGCACATCGATGACACGGGGAGTCTTGCATGATCACCGCTAAGTCACCACCTGTCCGCCGGCTCGTCGCAGTGGTCGCGGCCGGCGCGCTGGTCGGCCTGGCGCCGGCCGGTACCGCCCCGGCCGCCCCACAGGGCCCGGACCGCAGCGCCGACGTCTCAGTCGTGGACCCCGGGTGGGCACCCGACCCGCTGACCGACGGGGTGCCGCAACTGCCCTCGCGGGACGTGGCGAAGACCAAGGAGCAGCAGCGGCGGGAGCGGGCGAGCGGGGCCACCGCCGCCGCCACGTACGCCCGCGACGGGCCCCTGCCGAAGCCGCTGCCGCTCGCCGCCCAGCCGACGAACAGCAACCCGGCGCCGCTCGTCGACAGGGGACTGCACGACGCGCAGGGCGTCCGCATGTTCAGCTTCGCCGGGAAGACCTGGAACCACCCCGTCGGCCAGGCGCAGTGGGGCCTGAGCAACCTGGCCGCCTACCGGACCAGCGGCGACAAGCGGTTCCTGGACCGGGCCGTCGCCAACGCCCAGCGCAACATCGACCGCCGGGTCGAGTCGCGGGGCGCCTGGTGGTACCCGTACGACTTCGACCTGAGCCGCTGCACGGGCCGCCCGCTGCTGCGCGCGCCCTGGTACAGCGGGATGGCGCAGGGCGAGATGCTGAGCCTCTTCGTCGGCCTGGCCGAGATCACCGGCGAGGCCAAGTGGCGGACGGCCGCGGACAACACGTTCCTGAGCCTGACCCTGCCGGTCGTCTCCAACGCGCCCTGGGCTAGTTGGGTCGACCCCAACGGCTACCTGTGGCTGGAGGAGTACCCGGTGACCTTCGGCACCACCGGGGAACGGGTGCTCAACGGACACACCTTCGCCCTCTACGGCGTGTACGACTACTGGCGGCTCACCGGCGACGAGCGGGCGGTCGCCGTCTTCGACGGCGCGGCGAGCACCGTCCGGCGGTACCTGCCGACCCACTTCCGGGTCAACCGGTGGGCCAGCAACTACTCGATGGGCTGCGCGCAGCCGCACGTGAAGTACCACCAGGTCCACACCGCGCAGAACCTCAAGCTCTACGAGATGACCACGTCGGCCGTCTTCGCCACGTACGCGTACCTGCTGCGCTCGGACTACCCGGCGCCCGCCGTCAACGGTGCCGTGTCGTTCGCCGCCGGCACCCACGTCGGCTACACCTTCTCCAGCACCGGAGCCGTCAAGAGCCAGAAGACGCTCAAGCTCGCCCGGGCCTCCGGCGCCCAGGCGAGCCAGCGGGTCCGCGTGTACGGGCGGGGCATCTACTACCAGATCGCCAACGGCGCGCTCGCCGGTTACCTCGTCCCCGAGGCGTACGGGCAGCGCGTCCTGCTCGGCAAGGCGGTCGAGCACCGGTACGACCCGGCCCGGACGCTCTCCTTCCAGCCGGGTACCTACACCGGGTACGCGTACGACGCGGCGGGCAACGTGACCGGCTCCAAGCGGCTCACGTTCTCGGCCGCCTCGATCGCGCCGCTGGGCGCCACGGCCTGGGTGAACGGCCGGCTCAGCTACCAGGTCACCGCCGGGGCGTACGTCGGCTACTGGCTGCCCCACACCACCGGACTGGCCTTCACCTGAGCCTGAGCAACGTGCGGCCCGCCCGGAGTCCGGGCGGGCCGCGGTGTGCGGTGGCTCAGTCGGTCGCGCGGACGCTGAACGTCGTGCTGTTGTCCGCCGGGTCGACGTCCGCCACCGGCTCGCTCTCGTAGACGGCCGCCACGGTGAACGAGCCGCTGCCCAGCGCGCCGGCCGGAGCCCGCAGGACGACGTCGAACGTGCGCTCCTCGCCCGGCATGAACCGGCCGCCGGGGACGTCGAACCAGTCCGGGAAGCTGGGCAGGTCCTGCGGGTCGGTGGCCCACACCTCGACCCCGGCGGGCAGGCTCGCCCGCACGTCGAGCCGGAACGACGGGGCGTCGTTGCCGTAGCGCACTGTCACCGGCGTCCGGCCCAGCAGAGCCCCGTCGGCCTGGCGGGTGAGCGTCACGTCGCCACCGCTGATGGTCAGGTCCGTCTCGGTGGCCTGCCGGTAGACGCGCGGATTGCGGACGCTGCCCGAGGTGGACCGGAACACGGTCCGGAAGGAGTCCCGGTCCGACACCCGGGTGCCGCCGTCCGGTACCACCGCGACCGAGCCGCCCAGCGCGGTCATCGGGTAGGCGCGCGCTGTCGTCCACACCTGGAAGTCCAGGCGGAGGGTCACGCTTGTGCCGGCCGTGACCCGGCCGCCGTAGCTCTCGACGACCCGGCGGTTCTGCTCCATCCCCACCGTGAACCAGGGCGAGCCGTTGTCGAGGCCGGTGAAGGAGCCACCGGCCGGCTCGGTGATGCGCAGACCGGCGGTGGCGTCGGCCCGGCCCCGGTTGCTGATCGTCGTGGTCAGCGTCCCGACGTACCCCTTGCCGGTCGGCGTCAGCACCAGCGTCTCGGTGTCGACGGTCAGCCGCGCCGTGGTGCCGCCGGCCGCGGCGGCCGGCGCGGCCGGCGCGAACAGCGCCGCCGCCCCGGCGAGCAGCGCGGCGGCCACTCGTGTGGTCCGTGTGGTCATGAGAAGGTCCTCCGGATCCCCGTGGTGGGCGGCGGTGGTTCCGTCCGCCCGGCAGTGGTGACACACGCCGGCACCGCTGATCGTTGCGCGGGTGCCCTGTCGGGGGTACGACACCGGAACGGGGCCGCGGGCGCTGTGGTTGACTGGCACCTCGGGGTTCTGCGAGGGAGGCCAGAGATGCAGGTGCCGGCCGTGCTCGGCGAGCCGATCCGGTTCGTGCTGAACTGGGGCCGCCGCTACTCGCTCTGGGTGTTCAACTTCGGCCTGGCCTGCTGCGCCATCGAGTTCATCGCCACCAGCATGGGCCGGCACGACTTCATGCGGCTCGGCGTGATCCCGTTCGCCCACGGGCCCCGGCAGGCCGACCTGATGGTGGTCAGCGGCACCGTCACCGACAAGATGGCCCCGGCGGTCAAGCGGCTCTACGACCAGATGCCCGAACCGAAGTACGTGATCTCGTTCGGCGCCTGCTCGAACTGCGGCGGCCCGTACTGGGACTCCTACTCGGTGACGAAGGGCGTCGACCAGCTCATCCCGGTCGACGTGTACGTGCCCGGCTGCCCGCCCCGCCCGGAGGCGCTGCTGCACGGCATCCTGCGTCTCCAGGAGAAGATCGCCGCCGAGCAGTCGGGCATCGGCGGCGTACCCCGGCCGGACGCGCTCACCTCCCCGGCGGACGCCGTCGCGCGGCCGGTCGAGGCGCTCACCGCACCCCCGGTACGTCCACCGGTCGGCTGACCCGTCGGGTGGCGGCGCGGGGCTAGCCTGCGGCTCATGACCGACCTCGCGGAGGAGCGCTCCGCATTCATCATCGACGTGCTGACCGAGGAGTTCGGCGCGTCCATGGCGATCGACCCGGCGGCGTTCCGCCGCAAGTTCCGCAAGATGGCGGCGTCACCGTTCGCCTTCTACCGGGGCAGCGCCGCGCTGTTCTACGCCGACCAGCGCGGCGACTTCGGCAGCGACCGGTTCCTCGACGAGCGGACCAGCCGGGTGTGGATCCACGGCGATCTGCACGCCGAGAACTTCGGCACCTACATGAACGCCTCCGGGCAGCTCGTGTTCAACGTCAACGACTTCGACGAGGCGTACGTCGGGCCGTTCACCTGGGACCTGAAGCGCTTCGCCGCGAGCGTGGCGCTGCTCGGCTACGCCAAGGCGCTCTCCGACCGGGTGATCGGCGAGCTGGTGACCGGCTTCGCCCGGTCGTACCTGGGCGAACTGCGGGCCATCGCCGCGGGCGGGGACGACGCGATCGGCTCGATCACGCTCGACAACGCCGACGGTGTGCTGCGCCGGGTGCTCCAGCAGGCACGGCTGAACACCCGGGTGGACCTGCTCGCCGCGCAGACCACGATCGACAACTACGAGCGTCGCTTCTCCCTCGGCGACGGCGTGCACGAGATCGACGACGCCACCCGGGAGAAGGTCTGCGCGGCGTTCGCCGACTACCTGCACACGCTGCCGGACTCGACCACCCGGATGCGCCCGGTCGCCGCCGGCATCAAGGACGTGGTGCTGCGTAAGGGCGTCGGCATCGGGTCGGCCGGGCTGCCGTCGTACAACCTGCTGCTGGAGGGGCACACCCAGGCGCTGGAGAACGACGTCGTCATCTACATGAAGCAGGCGCAGGTGCCGGCCGTGGCGCGGTACGTCGACGACGAGCGGGTCCGGTCGTACTTCCGGCACCAGGGGCACCGCACCGCGGAGTCGCAGCGCGCGTTGCAGGCGCACGCCGACCCGTGGCTGGGCTTCACCGAACTGGACGGCGTCGGGCAGCTCGTCGCCGAGGTGTCCCCGTACGCGGCGGACCTCGACTGGGCCGACCTGAACGAGCCGGAGGAACTGGCGGGCGTGCTCGCCGACCTGGGCCGGGCGGTGGCCCGGATGCACTCGGTCGCCGACGACGAGTCCAGCCACGACCTGGTCGACTACTCGACCGAGGAGGCGATCGTCGCGGTCGTCGACGCCGACCCGGAGGCGTTCGTCGACTACCTGGTCGACTTCGGGCACCGGTACGGGATCCGGGCGCGCGAGGACCACCAGCTCTTCGTGGACCTGTTCCGCAACGGCCGGCTACCCGGCATCTGAGGGGCCGGGGCACCGGATCCGGCGCCCCGCCTCACTGCGTGAAGTCCAGCACCGCCTTGATGTCCTCACCGACCGAGGCGTACGCCTGCCGGTAGCTCGACAACGGCACCCGCCGGGTGATCAGCGAGGTCAGCCACGACTGTTCGGCCTGGGCGAGCGCCTCGGCGGCCATCTCCCAGTGCCGCCGGCCGGCGTTCACCGAGCCGAACACCACGTTGTTCTCCAGCACCAGTTCCCGGTTGAGCGCACCGGCGTCGAAGTTGATCGTCCGGCCGCCGCTGGAGACGCCGGTCAGGCAGACGATGCCGGTGGGCGCGGCCTTGCACATGGCGTCGAGCACCACAGTGGGCGCGCCGGTGCACTCGATCACCACGTCCGGCTTCACGTCCAGCTCGGGCACCGTCGACGTGTGGTACGTCGCCCCCAGCGCCCGGACCAGCTCCGGCTTCGGCCCGGTGGTGTTGCGGTCCAGCACGTGCACCGACAGCCCACGCTGGCTGCCGAGCAGCGCGGCCAGCAGCCCGATGGGCCCGGCACCGGTGACCAGCACCGTCATCGGTTTCCACTCGGCCCGGCGGCCGATCCGCTCGATGTGGTCCCACGCCTTCGCCACCACGCTCGTCGGTTCCAGCAGCACGCCCACCGACGCGAGCGCCGGGTCCAGGCCGACGGCGAACTTGGGCTGCAACCGCCAGCGTTCCCGGGCGAAACCGGGCAGCGCCTTGATGCCGTGCTCGGTGTACCGACCGTTGCGGCACATGTCCCACTCGTCCACCGCGCAGTTCGCGCACGGCACCGGGTCCGGGTGGCGGACCACGCCGGCGACCAGGTCGCCGGCCTGCAACGTGCCGGTCGGGTCCTCCAGCACGCGGCCCAGCGACTCGTGCCCGAGCACCAGCCGCTCCTGGCCCGGCGGCGCCTCGCCGTACTCGCCGGCCACGATCTCGTGGTCGGTGCCGCAGACACCCACCGCCAGCGCCTCGACCAGGATCGCGCCCTCCTCGGGCGGCGGCTCGGGCCAGTCCTCGGCGAGCCGCAGCGAATCCGGGACACCGGGGGTCACAGTCACAGCGCGCACGGACCTCATCTTTCCGCGCGCTGCCGCCGCCCGTCCGGCGAAGCGGCGATCCCGGCACGGACGGCCCGACCCGGCCGGCAGCCGTCGGCCATAGGATCAGCGCATGACTCCGGAAGAGGTCGGCCGGCGAGTGGTCGCGCTGCTCGCGCCCGTCGAGGCCACCGCGTCCGTGTCCGGCGGTCAGGGGTACGCCCGCGCCACCGTCGACGTACCCCCGGCGAGCTGGGCGGACGCGGTGCGTGCGGCACGCGACGACGCCGAGCTGGATCTCGACTTCCTGGACTGGCTGTCGGCGGTGGACGAGCTGGCCGACGGCTTCGACGTGGTGCTGCACCTCTGGTCGGTCCGGCACCGGCACGGGCTGCTGCTGCGCACCCGGGTGCCCCGGGACACGCCTGTCGTCGCGTCGGTGGTCGACCTGTTCCCCGGCGCCGCGTGGCACGAGCGCGAGACGCACGAGATGTTCGGCATCGACTTCGCCGGCCACGGCGAGCTGCGTCCGCTGCTGCTGCCACCCGAGTTCGAGGGGCACCCGCTGCGCAAGGAGTTCGTCCTCGCCTCCCGGGTCGCCAAGCCGTGGCCCGGCGCCAAGGAGCCGGGCGAGTCGGAGGCGGGCGGCGGCCGCCGGCCGGTCCGGCCGCCGGGCGTGCCCGCGCCGGGTGAGTGGGGCACGACGCCCACGCCGGCGGGTGCGGCGGGTGCCGGTGAGGGCCCCCGAGGGGGTACGCCGGCGCGCCCGGCCCGGGAACGCCCGGCGCGGCCCGCTCCGGGGGAGCGTCCGGCGCGCCCTGCTGCCGCTGAGCGTCCGGCGCGGCCGACTGCCGGGGATGCTCCGGAGCGGCCTGCTTCCGGGGAGGCCGGGCCGGGGTCAGGTGCTGCTCTGGGGGCCGACGAGGCGGGTCCGCTCGGGCGGCCGTTGCCGGGGGAGCGGCCGACCGGGCCGCCCCGGCAGGAGCCGGAGCCGGGCGCGGCGGGGGAGAGCTGATGCCGGACTGGTTGGAGCTGGTCCTGCGCGTGGCGGGGGTGCTCGTCGCGTTCCTCACGCTGCCGCTGATCGTGGGCCAGGCCGAGCACAAGGTGATGGCACACATGCAGGGCCGGCTGGGTCCGATGTACGCGGGTGGCTTCCACGGCTGGGCGCAACTGGTCGCCGACGGCATCAAGTTCGTGCAGAAGGAGGACGTCACCCCGCGCGACGCGGACCGGCCGGTGTTCCGGCTGGCGCCCGCGGTGGCGCTGGTGCCGTACCTGCTGGTGCTGCTCGTCATCCCGCTCGGGCCGGGTGACCTGGTCGCGCAGCCGCTGGACATCGGCCTGTTCTTCGTGCTCGCCGTGGTGGGCGTCGGCGTGCTGGCGGTGCTCATGTCCGCGTGGGCGTCGGCGAACAAGTACAGCCTGCTCGGCGGGCTGCGCGGCGCGGCCCAGCTGCTCGGGTACGAGCTGCCGCTGGTGCTGGCCGCCGCCTCGGTGGCGATGGCGGCCGGCACGCTCAGCCTGCCCGGCATCGTGGAGGCGTGGCAGCCGTGGTGGCTGCTCTGGCAGGCCCCGGCCATGGTGATCTTCTTCGTGGCCGGGCTGGCGGAGATCCGCCGCCCGCCGTTCGACATGCCGGTGGCCGACTCCGAGCTGGTCTTCGGCTACATGACCGAGTACACCGGCCTGCGGTTCGCGTTCTTCCTGCTCGCCGAGTACGTCGGCATCGTGGTGATCGCGGCGCTGACCACTGTGCTGTTCCTCGGCGGCTGGCAGGGTCCGTTCGCCGACGCGCAGCTCGGCTGGCTGTGGACGCTGCTGAAGGTCTTCGCCGTCGCCTTCGTGATCATCTGGCTGCGGGTGAGCTACCCGAGGCTGCGCGAGGACCAGCTCCAGCGCCTCTGCTGGCTGGTCCTGGTCCCCCTGGCCCTGGCCCAGCTAGTCCTCACCGCCGCAGTCCGCCTGGCCCTGTAACCCACCGTCCCTCCCTCCCCGCCCCGCCCGGCCCGGCCCGGCCCGGCCCGGCCCGGCCCGGCCCGGCGATCTTGCACTTTCTGCCCCGGCGAAAGGGGCAAAGTGTCCAGGCCTAGGGCCCAAAGTGCAAGATCGGCGGGGCGGGGCGGGGAGGGATAAGGCGGGGCGGTGAGGCGGGGCGGCGAGGGAAGGGCGTGGGTCAGCGCAAGGGGGTGTGGGACGGGTCTACCCGCTCGGACTCGGGTGGGGGCGGGGGCGGGGTGCCGTCGCCGAACGGGCGGCCGCCCAGCTCCTCCCGCCCGTGCGGGGTCAGCCAGTTGCTCAGGTCGGGGCCGAGCGGCACGATGCCCGTCGGGTTGATGTCCCGGTGGACCTCGTAGTAGTGCCGCTTGATGTGGTCGAAGTCGATCGTGTCGCCGAACCCGGGCGTGGTGAACAGGTCCCGGGCGTACGCCCACAGCACCGGCATCTCGCTGAGCTTCTGCCTGTTGCACTTGAAGTGCCCGTGGTAGACCGGGTCGAAGCGGACGAGCGTGGTGAACAGCCGTACGTCCGCCTCGGTGATGGTGTCGCCGACCAGGTACCGCTGACCGGCCAGCCGCTCGCTGAGCCAGTCCAGCCGGTCGAACAGCCTGTGGTACGCCTTGTCGTAGGCCTCCTGGCTGCCGGCGAAGCCGCACCGGTAGACCCCGTTGTTGACGTCGGCGAAGACGACAGCGTTCACCTCGTCGATCTCGCCGCGCAGCGGTTCCGGGTAGAGGTCGGGCGCGCCCGGCCGGTGGTGGGCCGTCCACTCGGTCGTGAGGTCCAGGCTCATCTGCGCGTAGTCGTTCGTCACCACCTGCCCGGTGGGCACGTCGACGAGCGCCGGGACGGTGATGCCGCGCTCGTAGCCGGGGAAGCGGGCGAAGTACGCGTCGGCGAGCCGCTCGATGCCGAGCACCGGGTCCTTGCCGTCCGGGTCGAGGTCGAACGTCCAGCTCCGCTTGTCGTGGGTGGGCCCGGCCACGGCCATCGAGATGGCGTCCTCCAGCCCGAGCAGGCGCCTGATGATGATCAGCCGGTTGGCCCAGGGGCAGGCCCGGCTGACCGCCAGCCGGTAGCGCCCCGGTTCCACCGGCCAGCCGTCCCGCTCGTCCGCGGTGATCCGGGTGGCGATGTAGCGCTGATCCCGGGTGAACTCGCCACCCGGCTCCACGTACTTGCCGCCGGTCCGGTCCAGGACCTCGTCGTCGCTGCCCACACCCACCTCCGAGTTCGCTTCTCGTTCCCATCATTGTCGCTCCGGCCGCTCCCGGCAGGGCGAGTGCGTCACCGAGGGGCATAGGCTGCCCGCCGTGATCGATGTGGAGGCGGCAGTCCGGCGTTTCGTCGCCGACGTGTGGAACGCGGGGCGCGAGGAGAGCGCGTACGAGCTGGTCGCGGCGGACTGCCCAGGGCTCGGCGGTACCGGCCCGGCGGCGATGCTGGCGTGGCACCGGGACCGGCGGGCGTCGTTCCCCGACCTGCGCTACAAGATCGTCGACGTGGTGGCGACAGGTACGCGGGTGGCGGTGCGCTGGCGGGCCGCCGGC
The DNA here is from genome assembly GCF_024519755.1 of Micromonospora sp. Mcm103. NCBI lineage: Bacteria > Bacillati > Actinomycetota > Actinomycetes > Micromonosporales > Micromonosporaceae > Micromonospora > Micromonospora sp. Mcm103. The sequence continues at coordinate 141,768 of NZ_JALJRJ010000005.1, read as the reverse complement.
ACCCAGGCGGGGCAGTTCGGCCCGGTGCCGCCGACCGGCCGCGTGGTCAGCTACTCCGGTGCCACGTTCCTGCGCTTCGACGACGACGGGCGGATCGTGGACGTGTGGAGCGTCAACGAGCTGTTCCAGCTGCTCCAGCAGCTCGGGGTGGAGATGCTTCCCCCGCTCACACCCGGCGAGGCGTGATCCGGCCGCACGCGCGGGACAAAGCGACGGGTGGTGGTCGCGCGCGCCCGGGCCACAGGGCAGGATGGGCGGCATGAGCGAGCACGGTGGAGTGCCCGGCGGGGGCCTGGTGAAGGGCCTGGCGGTCACGTTGAAGACGATGACCCGCCGCTCGACCACCCAGCAGTACCCGGACGTCGAGCCGGAGCTGCCGCCCCGCTCCCGTGGCGTGATCGCGCTGCTGGAGGAGAACTGCACCGTCTGCATGCTCTGCGCGCGCGAGTGCCCGGACTGGTGCATCTACATCGACTCGCACAAGGAGGAGGTGGCGGTGCCCGGCGCCGCCCGCCCCCGCCAGCGCAACGTGCTCGACAAGTTCGACATCGACTTCTCGCTCTGCATGTACTGCGGCATCTGCGTCGAGGTCTGCCCGTTCGACGCGCTCTACTGGTCGCCCGAGTTCGAGTACGCCGAGTACGACATCAAGAACCTGCTGCACGACAAGGACCACCTGGGCGAGTGGATGGCCACCGTGCCGCCGCCGCCGGCTCACGACCCGCTCGGCGACCCCTCCAAGGAGGAGACCACCGCCGCCCGGAAGGCGGCGGGTCCGTCGGCCCGTCCGGCTCCTTCCCGGGTACGCCCCGACGCCGCCACCGATCCGGGCGGAGGGGCTGCCTCATGACCGGTGCGGACGTCCTGCTGCTGGCGCTGGGCGCGGTGGCGGTGGGTGCGGGTGCGCTGGTGGTCGCCACCCGCCACCTGGTCCGGGCCGGGCTGTGGCTGGTGGTGTGCCTGGGCGCGCTGGCCGGTGACTACCTGGTGCTGACCGCTGAGCTGGTGGCCTGGGTGCAGGTGCTCATCTACGTCGGCGCGGTGGTGGTGCTGCTGCTGTTCGCGGTGATGCTGACCCGCGCGCCGATCGGCCCGTCGGACGACCTGGACCGGCCGGGCTGGGCCGCAGCGCTCGTCGGCGCGGGCAGCGGCCTGGGCCTGGCCGTGCTGCTGATCGACGCGTTCCGCTGGTCCCGGGTGGACCTGCCGGCCGCCGGCACCGCCGAGCGCATCGGCGAGCAGGTGTTCCGTTCCTGGGTGCTGCCGTTCGAGGTGCTGTCGGTGCTGCTGCTGGCCGCGCTGGTCGGCGCGATCGTGCTCTCCCGCCCCGACATCGGCCGCCGGCCCGTCGACGCCGCGCAACCCGCCGACGAGGGTGGGCGCCGGTGAGGCCGGTCATCCCGTACGTCACCGCCGCGCTGCTGTTCGGCCTCGGCGTGTACGGCGTGCTGCGCCGCCGCAACGCCGTCCTGGTGCTGATGGCGGTGGAGTTGATGCTCAACGCGGTGAACCTGGTGCTCGTCACCGCCGACACCACAGTCAAGGCCGTGCTGCCGCACTCCGGGCAGGTGTTCGCGCTGTTCGTGATCGTGCTCGCCGCCGCCGAGATCGGTGTCGGGCTCGCCATCGTGCTCCAGCTCTACCGGCTGCGCGCCAGCGTCACAGTCGACGACGTACCGCTCGACGAACCGGCGCCGGCGGTCGCGGTGGCCCCGGCCGAGCAGCCGAACGCGCAGGGAGCGGTCCGGTGAGCACGCCGATGCTGTGGCTTGCCGCAATCCTGCCCGCCGCGCCGCTGGTCGCCGGGCTGCTCGGCCTGCTGCTGCCGCCCGCCCCGCGTCAGGACCGGGCGTCGGCCCGGCGGTCGGCGATCGCGCTGGGCGTGGCCGGTGCGGCCGTGTCGCTGCTGGCCGCGCTGGCGCTGCTGGTCCGCGTGGACGCCCCGGTCGAGGCGTCCACCACCTGGATCGACCTGGGCGGGCTGCGGGTCACGCTCGGCCTGCGCCTGGACGGCGTGGCGGTGCTCGTCGCCACCGCCGTCGCCGCCGTCGCGCTGGCCGTGCAGGTCTACTCGATCGGCTACCTGCGCCGGGGCCCGCACGACGACGTGGACGTCGACCACCGCTACCCGCCGTACGCGGCCCAGCTCAGCCTCTTCACCGCCGCCATGCTCACGGTGGTGGTGTCCGGTGACCTGATCATGCTGCTGGTCGGCTGGGAGGTGATGGGCGTCTGCTCGTACCTGCTCATCGCCCACGACCGGCGGCTGCCCGAGGCTCCCGGCGCGGCGGTCAAGGCGTTCCTGGTCACCCGGGTGGGTGACGTCGGCTTCCTGCTCGGCATCGCGCTGCTCGGCGTGGGCGCGGGCAGTTTCCGGATCGCCGACGTGCTGGCCCACGACTACGGCACCGGCACGCTCACCGCCGCCTGCCTGCTGCTGCTCGCCGGGGTGGCGGGCAAGAGCGCCCAGTTCCCGCTGCACACCTGGCTGCCCGACGCGATGGCCGGTCCCACGCCGGTGTCCGCGCTGATCCACGCCGCCACGATGGTCGCCGCCGGGGTGTACGCGGTGGCCCGCCTGTTCCCGCTGTTCGAGCGCGCACCGGCCGCGCTCGCCGTGCTGGGCGTGATGGCCGCGATCACCATGCTGCTCGGCGCGTTCGCCGCCACCGCGCAGGACGACATCAAGCGCGTGCTCGCCTGGTCCACGGTTTCGCAGATCGGCTACATGACCGGGGCGCTGGCGGTCGGCGCACCCGCTGCCGCGCTTTTCCACCTGCTCAGCCACGCCGCGTTCAAGGCGCTGCTGTTCCTCGCCGCCGGTGCGGTGATCCACGCCGTCGGCACCACGCTGATGTCCCGGATGGGCGGCCTGCGTACCGCCATGCCGGTGACGTTCTGGTGCATGGTGGTCGGCCTGGGCGCGCTGGCCGGCGTACCCCCGCTCTCGGGTTTCTGGAGCAAGGACGGCGTGCTCGCGGCTGCCGAGGCGGCCGCGCTCGACGGCGCCGGGCCGACCGCCGCCTGGGTGGGCTGGCTGGTCTGGCTGGCCGGGCTGGTCGGCGTGGCGGTGACCGCCTGGTACGCGACCCGCCTGCTGCTGCGCACCTTCCTCGGCGCCACGCGCACGCCGCTGCTGCGCCCGCACGACCCGCCCGCGCTGCTGCGCTGGCCGGTGCTGCTGCTCACGGTCCCGGCCGCGCTGCTGGGCCTGGCCGCGTTCGCGCAGTGGTTCGCCGACCGGCTGCGCGTGCCGGGCGACGACACCGGCGAGGCGGTCGAGCTGGTCCACCTGGCGCCGAACCTGGTCCTGCCGTTCCTGCTGCTGCTCGCCGGTGCGGGCGTCGCCTGGGCGGGCTGGCGCCGCGATCCGGCCGCCGACCCGGCCCGCTTCCTGGGTCCGCTGCGGCCGGTCTTCGCCCGGGCGTTCCGGCTCGACGACGTCCAGCACACAGTCGTCGTACGCCCGGCGGGCGCGCTGGCGCGGGTCGTGCGTACCGGTGACGAACTGGGCGTGGACGGCCTGGTCGAGGGCACCGGCCGGACGGCGGTCGAGGTGGGCGGCGGCCTGGCCGCGCTGCACCGGGCGGCGCTGCCGCGCGCGGCGGCCGGGGTGCTCGCCGGCGCGCTGCTGATCGGCCTCGCGGTCGCGCTGATCGGAGTGACCTCATGACGTTCGGGCAGGTGCTGCTGGTCGCCGTGGTGGCGGTCCCGGCGCTCGGCGCGCTGGCCGCTGCCGTCGTGCCCGGCGACCGGGCCGGCCGGGTGGCAGGCACCGCTGCCGCCGCGCTGACGCTGCTGGCGACGCTGCCGCTGGTCGGCGGCGACCACGGCTGGTTCGGGTACGGGCCACGCCCGGCGGTGCAGCCGTGGCACCAGCTCGACGTGCCGTGGGTGCCGGGGCTCGACCTGCGCTTCCACCTGGGCGTGGACGGCATCTCCTGGCCGCTCGTGGTGCTGACCGCGCTGCTCACGCTGCTGTGCTGCGCGTACACGCTGTGGCGGGTGCCGCCCGGCGGCGGCAGCGGGCGGGCGCTGGTGGCGCTGCTGCTGGTGGTCGAGGTCGGCATCCTCGGCACGTTCCTCGCGCTCGACCTGGTGTTGTTCTTCCTGTTCTTCGAGGTCGTCCTGCTGCCGATGTACGCGGTGATCGCCGGCTGGGGCGGCGCGGACCGTCGCCGGGCGGCCCGCAAGTTCGCGCTCTACACACTGTTCGGCTCGGTGCTGCTGCTGGTCGGCGTCTACGTGGTGGTGTCCGCGGCGGGCACCGCCGACCTGGTCGCGCTCACCGGCGGTGCCGGGCTGTCCCGGGGCACCCAGCTCGCCGCGTTCACGCTGCTGGCGCTCGCGTTCGCGGTGAAGAGCCCGCTCTGGCCGCTGCACTCGTGGCTGCCCGACGCGCACACCCAGGCGCCCACAGTCGGCAGCGTGATCCTCGCCGGGGTGCTGCTCAAGATGGGCACGTACGGGCTGATCCGGGTCGCCGTGGGCGTCGCCCCGGAGGGCGCCCGCTGGGCCGCGCCCGTGCTCGGTGTGCTCGCCGTCGCGGCGATTCTGATCGGTGGCCTGGTCTGCCTGGCGCAGGACGACCTGAAGCGGCTGATCGCGTACTCCAGCGTCGGGCACATGGGCTTCGTGCTGCTCGGGGTCGCCACGCTCACCGCCACCGGGATCCAGGCCGCGCTGATCGGCAACATCGCCCACGGCGTCATCACCGGCCTGCTGTTCTTCCTGGCCGGGGCGGTAAAGGACCGCGCGCACACCGGCTCGCTGGCCGAGTTGTCCGGGCTGCGGGAGACCGCGCCCCGGCTGGCCGGGCTGCTCGGCTTCGCGGCCGTCGCCTCGCTGGGGCTGCCCGGCCTGGCCGGGTTCTGGGGTGAGGCGTTCGCCGTGGTCGCCGCCGTGCAGCGGGGCGGCCCGCTCTGGCTGACGCTTGCAGTGCTGGCCGCGCTGGGCGGGGCGCTCACCGCCGCGTACTTCCTGCGGCTGCTGCGCCGGGTCACCCACGGGCGGCCCAGCCCGGCGGTGGCGGGGCTCGCACCCGGGCTGGCCGGGGCGGAACTGACCGCCTGGGCGCCGCTGGTGCTGCTCGCGCTCGCGGTCGGCCTGGCCCCGGCGCTCGTGCTGTCGTACGCCTCCGGTCCGGTGGAGGCGCTGCTGGGGGTCGTCCCATGAGCCTGGTGCAGCCTGTCGACAACCTGGCGATGCTGCCTGCGTACCTGGCCGCCGGCACGGCCGTGCTGGTGCTCCTGTTCGACCTGCTGGTGGCCCGGTCCGCCGTCACGGTGGCGGTGGCGGCGCTCGGCGCGGCCGGTACCGCGGCCGGCGCGGCACTGGTCGGGGCGGCCGGTGAGCGGCGCACGTTCTGCGTGGGCGCGGACTGCTCCTGGGTGTGGGGTGGCCGGGCCGCTCTGGTCGGGGCGGTGATCGCCCTGCTCACGCTCGGCGTGCTGGCGCTGTCCGGCCCGCTGCTGCGCGCCGGGCGTACCCCGGTCGGCGAGTACTGCTTCCTGCTCGCCTGCGCGATGACAGGCGGCGTGGTGCTCGGCGCCGCGGGCGACCTGATCACGCTGATCGTGGCGCTGGAGACGCTGACGCTGCCGCTGTACGTGCTGGTCGGCCTGCGCCGGGGCAGCCTCGCCGGTGCCGAGGCGGCGGTGACGTTCTTCGTGGTCAGCGTGGTCGCCACCACTGTGACGCTGCTCGGCGCGGCGCTGCTCTACGCGGTCACCGGCACCCTGCACCTGGACCGGCTCGGCGCCACCCTGGCCGCCCGCGACGACCTGACCGACCTGCCGCTGACCACGGTCGCGGTGGCGCTGGTGGTGGCCGGGCTCGCGTTCAAGGTCGCCGCCGTGCCGTTCCACGCCTGGGCCCCTGCCACGTACGACGGCGCGCCGCTGCCGGTGGCCGCGTACCTGTCGACCGCCTCGAAGCTCGGTGGTGTGGTGGCGCTGCTGGCTGTGGTGCAGCGGGCGCTGCCGGGTGACCTGACCGGCCCGGTGCTGGCGGCGCTGGCGGTGCTGACCATGACCGTCGGCAACCTGGTGGCGCTGCGTCAGCGGCGTACCGTGCGGTTGCTCGCCTGGTCGTCGGTGGCCCAGGCGGGGTACATCCTCGCGCCGCTGGGCGCGCTGGCGCTGGCCGCGGGCCGCACCGGCGACGCGCGGGCGACCGCGTACGCCGCAGCCGTCGCGTACGCGATCTTCTTCGTGCTGCTGGAGCTGGCCGCGTTCGCCGCGGTGGTGGCGTTGCGCCCGGCGGACGGCGACGGCGGCACGCTGGCCGACCTGCGCGGCGCGGCGCGGCGGCACCCGTGGGTGGGCGGCGCGTTCGCGCTGGCGCTGATCGGGCTGGCCGGGTTGCCGCCGGGCCTGGCCGGGCTGTTCGCCAAGGTGACGGTGGTACGCGCGCTGCTGGCCGGGCACGCGGGATGGCTGGCGCTCGTGGTGGCGCTGAACGCGGTGATCGGCCTGGCGTACTACCTGCGGGTCACCGCGTCCCTCTACGCGACGCCGACCGGCGTGGCGACGGTCCGGCCCGCCCGGACCGTGGTGCTGGCGCTCGGCGTGGCCACGGTCGCCGCGGTGGTGATCGGTTTCGCACCGCAGCTCGTGCTGGACGTGGCGTCGCGCTGACCGGTTCCTGCCCGGATGGGCGACCGCTTCAGCCTGCGCACAGCAACATCCAGCCAACTTTCAGCCATGAGCCGGATGGTTGACGGGTACCGGTGTGTTGAACCGGTCAGCGGGCCTCCCGCAAGGGCCCGTGCACCGAAGGAGAGATCGTGCATCACAACCGTCTCAAGACCGCAGCGCTGCTCGGCCTGTTGACCTCGCTGATCCTCGCGATCGGCTACTGGTTCGGCGGTAGCGGCGGTCTCGTCATCGCCGTCGTCGTGTCGTTGCTGATGAACGGCGTCACCTACTTCTACTCCGACAAGCTCGCACTGCGCTCGATGAAGGCGCAACCGGTCAGCGAGGCACAGTTCCCCGAGCTGTACCAGATGGTGCGGGAGCTCTCCACGCAGGCCGGCAAGCCGATGCCCCGGCTCTACGTGAGCCCGACCGCGCAGCCCAACGCGTTCGCCACCGGCCGTAACCCGGAGAACGCGGCGGTCTGCGTAACCCAGGGCATCGTGGAGATCCTCGACTACCGGGAGCTGCGTGGCGTGATCGGCCACGAGCTGTCGCACGTCTACAACCGGGACATCCTGATCTCCAGCGTGGCGGCCGGCCTGGCCGGCATCATCACCATGCTGGCGAACCTCGCCTGGTTCATCCCGCTGGGTTCCTCGGACGACGAGGACGGCCCGAACCCGGCCGTGCTGCTGCTCACGCTGATCCTCGGCCCGATCGCCGCCACGGTGATCCAGCTCGCGATCAGCCGGAGCCGGGAGTTCCAGGCCGACCAGTCCGGCGCCGAGCTGAGCCGCGACCCGCTGGCCCTGGCCAGCGCCCTTCGCAAGATCCACATGGGTACGCAGGCGCGTCCGCTGGCGCCGCAGGGCCAGCTCGCCAGCACCGCGCACCTGATGATCGACAACCCGTTCAAGCGGGGCGGCGGCATCGCCGCGATGTTCGCCACCCACCCGCCGATGGAGCAGCGGGTGGCCCGCCTGGAGCAGATGGCCCGCAACTCCGGGCCGGTGCAGTTCCAGCGCTGACCCGCCGTACCGCCTGCCGCGCCCGCGTCCCCAGGACGCGGGCGCGGTGGTGTGTCCGGGCACAATGCGTTTCCCCCGGTCATCCCGCGCCGTTAGGGTCGAAACGTCTCCCACTCATTACTCCCATGGAGGTCGACCGTGGCCGCACTGCGCCAGTACCAGGGCGTCTGGCGGATCCCCGGCGCGCCGATGCTGCTGGTCCTCGGCATCATCGGCCGGCTCGGGATCGGCATGACCCCGCTGGCGCTGCTGCTCGTCGTCGAGCAGGTCACCGGCCGGTACTCCCTGGCCGCCGTCGCCGGCGGCATCTACGCGCTCTCCGGCGCCGCGCTCAGCCCGGTCGCCGGCCGGATCGCCGACCGGGTCGGACCCACCCCCGTCCTGCTGCTCACCGCGGTCACCCACCCGCTCGCCCTGATCGGGCTGCTCGTCGCCACCCGCTCCGACAGCGGCAACCTCGGGCTGATCTACCTGGCCTCGGGCGTCGCCGGAGCCACGTACCCGCCGCTCACCGCCGCGATCCGGGGCGCCTGGAACGACCTCACCGCCCCCGCCACCGGCCGGGCGCACCTGCGCAACACCGCGCTCGCCGCCGAGACCACCCTCTTCGAGGTCGTGTTCGTGATCGGCCCGCTGCTGGTGGCCGGCTTCGTACTGTTCGCCGACGCCTCCGCCGCGCTCGTCGGCGCCGCCGTGGTCACCCTTGTCGGCACCGCCACCGTCGCGCTCGGCCGGGTCATGCGCGGCTGGCGCCCGCACCCCCGCGAGCACCACGCCCGGGGCCTCGGCCCGTTGCGGCTCGGCGGCTTCCCCGCGCTGCTGCTCTGCGTGGCGAGCCTCGGCATCGCGTTCGGCGCCTCCGGCGTCATCGTCCCGGCCTTCGCCGGGAACTCCGGCGCCGACGACCCGGAGAGCCTGGCCGGCGTGCTGCTCGCCGTCTGGGGCATCGGCAGCGCCATCGGCGGCTTCTGGTTCGGCGTACGCAAGCCCGCCGCTAACATGACCCGCCAGTTCGCCTGGCTGCTCGGCACCGTCGCGGCCAGCTTCGCCGTCTTCGCGGTGATGCCCGGCCCGGCCGCGCTCGGCGTCGCGCTGGTGCTCGGCGGCGCGGCCATCGCCCCCGCGCTCACCCTGGAGAACACGCTCGTCGGGCGGATCACCCCGGCCGGCATGCTGAACGAGGCGTACACCTGGGTGGTGACCATGTCGGTCGCGGCGAGCGCCGCCGGCGGCTCGATCGCCGGCCTGATCATCGACCACGCCGGCGGCGTCTCCTGGGCGTTCGTCTTCGCCGGGGTGGCGGTCGCCGTCGGGGCCGCGGTCGCCGCGCTACCAGGCGGCCCGATCGCCCGGGCCGAGGCCACAGCGGTACGCGCCGAGCAGACGCTCGCCGCCTGACCGCTCACCCGCCGGCGGTCACCACCCGCTCCACCCCGGGCAGCTTCTCCACGGCGGCCCGGATCGGCGCCGGGTCCTCACCCTGCGCCAGCAGCAGCGACAGGACGACCCGGCCGTCGCCGTCCGGCCGAGCCGCGACAGTCCTGCCACCGCAGCGCAGCCCGGTGTCCCCGCGCGCCTGCCCGATCCGGTAGTCGACCTCCCCGATCTGCGGCGTGGCGGCGCCGGGCCGGAAGACGACGTCCAGCCGTACCGGAGGGTCGGCCTGACACGCGGCCGACGCCGTGGCGGACGGGGTGGCCGCGCTGCCGGCGGCCGGCATCGGCGTCGCCGGTCCGGACAGCGCCGCCATGCTCGCGGCGCCGCCGGTGACCGTCACCGCGGCCACCCCCGCCAGAACCGCGGCCCGTCGCCGGCTCCTGGCGCGCCCCCGTGCGCGCACCTCGGCCGCCGGGCTGAGCCGCAGCCCGGTCATGTCCTGCTCCAACTCCCGCAGAGCCTCACCAATGCGTGCCGACATCGACTTCCTCCTTGTCGTCGGTCAGTAGAACGGCGAGCGCGGCGCGGCCCCGGGACAGGTAGGACTTGACAGTCCCCTCCGGCATGCCTGTGCTCCGGGCGATCTCCGCCACCGGCAGGTCGTGGAGGTGGTACAGGACGACGACCAGCCGCTGCGCGTCGGGCAGTCGCCGTAACGCCGCCAGCAACGCCACCCGGTCCGGGTTTGGCCCGGGTGCCGGAGTCTCCCGGCCCAGCCGGGCCCGCGCGGCGAACCAGCGCCGCAGGCCGCGCCACCGGTTGGCCGTCAGGCGCCAGGCCACCGTCCGCACCCAGCCCTCCGGATCCTCGTACGCCCCGACTGTCGACCAGCGCTGCCAGGCCCGCGCGTACGCCTCCTGCGTCACGTCCTGGGCCTCGGCCAGGTCGCCGCAGAGGGCGTAGACGTGGTGCACGACCCGCCGCGCGGTCGCCGTGTAGAAGGCGTCGAAGTCCTCGGGGCCGTCCATGCCCACCTCCCGTGTCCGCTCTCACCACTCGACACCCCGATGCGGCTCCGGCGGTTGCACCCGGATCAGGTCGCTCCGGGTCGTACCCGGTCTGGCGCGTCCACCCGTGCGGACGGGGCGTGCGGTCCGGGCTGGTCGTGCGGGCTCGCCGGCCCGGTCCGCTCCGTGTTCTGTGCTCCGGGGCGGCCGGGGCGTGCGGCGGTCGTCGCGGCGGCCAGACCCAGGGCGAGGATCGTCACCGCGCACGCCAGGAGCGTGGGGCGTGCCCCGAAGGCGGCGGTCGCCGGACCGCCGAGCATCGTGCCCAGCGGTACCGCCAGCACGGTGACCGCGCCGTTCGCAGCCAGCACGCGGGGAAGGTCCACGGTGCCGGCGCGGCGCTGGAACAACGCCGTCGCAGTCGGCTGGTAGGGCGCCCAGACCAGGCCGGCGAGCGCGAACGCGGGCAGCGACAGGACGACCGGCGCGCCCAGGCCGAGCGGGAGCAGCGCGGCGCCGAACAGCGCGACGATGCCGGCGAGCGTGGTCCGCAGCGGCCATCCGCGCAGGTGGCCGGTGAGCAGTCCGCCGAGCAGCGAGCCGACGCCGAACGCGGTGTAGTAGGCCGCGAGCGTCCCGGCGGAGGCGTGCATATCGTCGGTGACGTGCACCGGCATGGCGACGTAGAACGGTCCGAAGAGGAAGAAGAACGCGAAGGACAGCGACAGCAGGCCGAGCAGTGACCGGTCTCGCCCGATGATCCGGAATCCCGACGTACGCGACGGTCCCGCCCCGGCCGGGGCTGCTCGGTCACGGACAGCGGCGGCTTCTCGATTGCGGACGACCAGGCGGTAGCTCGCGGCCAGCACGGCGAAGCTGACCGCGTCGACGGCGATCACCCACACCGCGCCGGCCCAGGCGATGAGAAGGCCGGCCAGCGGCGGGCCGACGATCGTCGCCGCCTGGCCGAACACGCCGAGCAGCGCGTTCGCGGCCAGGTGGTGCCGCTGCGGCAGCAACTCCGCCACGAGCGTGAAGCGACCGGCCGACCCCCACGGGTGCAGCAGCGAGGACACCGCGAGCAGGACGACGTAGAGACGGACGTCCAGCACCCCGGCGAGGTGGGCGGCGGGGATCGCCCCCAACGCGGCGGCGCGCACTGTCGCGTCCCAGCCGGCGAGCTGGGCCCCGCTCCGGCCACCCAGCCACCGCCCGAGCAGCAGCGTGCCGGCCGCGCCCGGCAGCGTGTACGCCGCCACCGCGAACGCGGTCCACGTGCCGCGCTGCCCGGCCGGGGCGAGTTGCAGAGCCAGCCACGTCACCGCGACAAGGGCGAGCCCGTCACCGAGAGCGGATGTCGCGAGCCCGGGGAGCAGCCGGCGCAGGACCGGTTGACCGAGCACCGGGCGATAGGGGAGGAGCATCGCGGGGGTCATGGCTTCCAGCCGACCTCATACCCGGCCCGTACCCCAAGGAAGTCGCCTGACGGCAGAAGAGGCCGTGGCGTTCCGGCCCGCCGGTCGTGGCCGGACCGCGGTCTTTGCCGACGCCGCCGTCGCGGTTGAGCAGGTCGCGTTGATTCGCCGCCGTAGAGGGCTGCGAAGACGCGGTGCCGCAGGATCTCGTACTGCCGACGGCATCGCCCAGGTGGGCCCGGCGGGCGTTGCTGGACCTGACCGCCGACGACGACTTCCGGCGGCTGGAACTGGTCAGCTGTCAGGTCGACCTCGCGGCCGTCGGCCAGTCGATTCCAGTAGTGGTAGCCGATCTTGGCGTCCCCGGCGAGGACCTCGCCCAGGATCAGTTCTCCGCCGAGCAGGTCCTGAATGATCAAGGCGGTCACTCCGCATTGACCACGGGCCGGGTTGCCGGCGTGCCAATCCCGCACATCGTGTGGGTCGCAGGTATCCGCTCCCCAGCCGCTGCGCAGTACCGGACGCAGCATCTCCAGGTCGATCGCGAGCGGGACTGATGGTTGGGCGCGCTCTTCGGACGTCATCCAGGAAGGGTCGGCCCTCGACCGGGTCGAGAGTCAAGAACATCCCCGCCTCGGGTTCCGGCCTACCGAACGGCGCCGCCAGCGGGCTCGCTCATCTAGCGGTCTGGCCCGGGTGCTGCTGTTCGAGGCGGATCGCAGCGATGCTCGCGCTGAGGCGGAAGCTGCCCGCGCTGAGGGCAGCGAGGCTGCGCGCGAACCGCCGTACAGCAAGCGGTGATCCAATCCGCTAGCCGAACGTGGATGATCCCCGCATCGCCTTTATTCATGGTTGCCTGAGCGGGTGGGTGCGAGGCCGCCGCCCGGCCGTCGGCCGTCAAACACGAGTGACGAACGACGACCGGTGGCGACGAGGCCGGCCCGCGAGGCCAGACGGCGTGACCTATGCCCTGACCTGCCAGGGTGGTCGAGCCTTACCTGTAGTTGGTGAACTGGAGCGCCAGCCCGAAGTCCTCGCCCTTGAGCAGGGCGATGACGGCCTGGAGGTCGTCCTTCTTCTTACCGGTGACGCGGAGCTGGTCGCCCTGGATCTGCGCCTGCACGCCCTTCGGGCCTTCGTCGCGGATCTTCTTGCTGATCGCCTTGGCCTTGTCCGAGTCGATGCCCTGCACCACCTTGGCGTCGATCTTGAAGATCTTGCCCGACTGCCGGGGTTCGCCGGCGTCGAGCGACTTCAGCGAGATGTTCCGCTTGACCAGCTTCTCCTTGAAGACGTCCAGCGCGGCCCGGACCCGCTCCTCGGTCTCCGCCTGGAGGCTGATCGCCTCCTCTCCCGACCAGGTGATCTCGGCACCGGTGCCGCGGAAGTCGAACCGCGTCGAGAGCTCCTTCTCCGACTGGCGGAGGGCGTTGTCGACCTCCTGCCGGTCGACCTTGCTCACGATGTCGAACGACGGGTTCGCTGCCATGCTCATGCTCCTGCTGTCCGGCGGTATGTCCTGGTCCGTCCCGCGCTGACCAGCGTGGGACCTCCTGACGGTACCCGGTTGCGGCAGTGCCGGGGGCAACCGCTATCCTTGCTTCCGCCGCCGCGTTGCGACGCGGTGGGGTGCCCTGGCGGGTTGCCCGAGCGGCCAATGGGAGCGGACTGTAAATCCGTCGCGAAAGCTACAGAGGTTCGAATCCTCTACCCGCCACCAGGTGCAAGAACGGCCCCGTGAGCTGCGGAAACGCGCTCCGGGGCCATTCTCGTTCAGGCCGTGCGGCACTCGCCGGCCCTGTCGGCTTGCGCCGTTAAGCTGAGCCATGATCGAAGCGGGCAGCCGCATGCGCGGTCAAGCGCCTCCGCCGGCCGTCGTCTTCGAGGCGCTGACCGAGCCCGACCGCGATCCGGCACGCCCGTGGCTGCTGTTGCTCGACGACGAACAGCGACCGCAGATCCTGCGCCGCGAACGCCCGAACCTGGTCGTCTGGTCATCGCTGTGGTCGAAGCGCCCCGACGCGCAGGTGCGCTTCGATCTCGCGTCCGACGGGCATCAAGGCACCCTGCTTCGGTGGACGCTGCTGCTCGCTGAGCCTCTACCCGACCCCTCGCTGCTCGGGCATCTGCGTAAGCGGCTGAACGAGCTGATCAACGCGAATCTGCGGTACACCTTCGGCCAGTAGCCGCGCGACCGGTTCGCCGGGCCGCGTCCTCCGGCGTACGGGCCGGTAGATCGATACTGGGTCGTGGATCACGATGAGGTTCGGGTGCTGGCGACCGCTGAGTTCACCAGACGGATGCGCGCGGGCAAGCCCCGAGGCGGGTTCCAACTCGACGACTGGCAGATCTCCGAGCCGTACGAAGCGCAGGTGCGAGGACTCCGCGGAACGGAGCGCTTGCTGGTCGTCGACTTCGTCCCCCGTGGCGAAGCCCGAGCCCGGGGACACTTCAAGCTCAGCGTGGCGGTCGACCCGGACACCGGCGTGGCGGACATGCTCAGGTGACGTACGCCGAGACGCTGGAGGCCCCTGGTGTGCCCACTGAGCGGTTCCGGCGTGAATGAGGGAATCATCCTCTGGCGTTCATGACAGGGGCAGGTATGGTGGTCAATGCCCGCGGGTCCGGTGGCAAGCCACCGGACGGATCGGCCGAGTCGAGCCGGCCGGGCGACCCGGGGTTGGTGGTGTGGGGTTTCGCGTGACTTGATCCCCTTCGTGGGTGAAGGTGGGAATCCGCAATGGACGAAGCGGCTGACGTCCCTTCACCCCCATGACCTGGCTGCGTGTCGTGGGTAGCCGGGCCGAACGGCGGAACCTGACAGCTACTCGGGCTGGGCGGGTCCTCTCCGCTTTTCTGCTCCCCGGCGTTGTGGCACGATCGGGAAACCTTCACCATCCCTGTGGCAATCTCCCGACAGGAGCAATCATGTCTGGTCGAACGCTGGGCCGGCTGTTTGGCTCGCTCCTCGTGCTCGCCGCCATCGCAGGCGCCTTCGGCATCATCCCCGGCACTGGTAGCGCGCAACTCGCCGACATCGTCTGGACGATGGACGCCCCACGCTGAATCATCGAGCCGTCCGCCGCCCGGCGGACGGCGTCTCGGGTAGGAGGGGCATGGCAGGCCAGGGCCGACCTCGAAGGTCGACGGAACGTGCCTGGCTCGTCACTGCCCCTCTGGCTCTGCTGGCGGTGGTCTGCAGCACCTGCGTCGCGCTGGTTGCCGATCAACCGTTCGGCAAGTGGCCGCTCGCCTTCGTGTTCTTCGTCGTCATGGCGGGGATCAGCTTCGCGGTGCTGAACGTCTACGTCCGGCGCCAGTCGGTGGGCGTGACGCTCACCGAGGTGCCACTCATCGTGGCGCTCTACTTCCTGCCCCCGTTGAGTGTCGTCCTGATCTACACACTCTCGGTGCTGATCTGGAGCGCCTCGCATCGCTTCGGCGCGGCGAAGCTCTGGTTCAACGTCGCCAAGGCCGCGGCCGCCACCTCGCTGGCCGGCCTCGTACTCCTGGCGCTGCCGCCGCTGAAAAATGTCGGACCGGGGACGTGGGGCTCCCTTTTCCTCGCCGTCTGCGTGGTCACGCTGGTCAGCCTCGTGAGCGTGGTCGGCGTGCACGTGCTGCTCCAGGGCTGGCAGGCCGGGCGGGACGCGCTGCGCAGCATGCCGACCGCTCTGCTCACCGCCGCCATCAACGTGGCGATCGGTCTGCTCGTCCTGATCGCCCTGAAGACGACGTGGTGGTCGGCGCTGCTGCTCGCCGCCCTCTTCAGCGGCCTGGTCCTGGTCTACCGCTCCTACTCCCAGTTCTTCCGGCAGCACCGGACACTGGCCGGGATGTACGAGCTCACCCGCCTTCTCGCCTCCGGCACCGAGCGGTCGCTCGCCGACATCCTGCTCGACCGGGTCCGCGCGCTGATGCAGGCGGAGTACGCCACGCTCTGGCTGCCCGCCCAGGGGCGGCATCCCGAGGTGCTGCTCACCGCCCGGGTGGACACGCCGGGCCTGCTGGACCTGGCGCCCACCCCGGCGAGCCTGCGCCAGCAGGTGCACAAGAAGGGTCGTACCCTCTCGATCGGCCGCTGGCTCGGCGGAGATCCGGCGTTGCGGCAGGCCGCGGGGGAGGAGCGGGTCAAGGACGCCATAGTGGTGCCGCTGCGCTCCGGTCAGGCCGTGATCGGCACGCTGGAGGTGACCAACCGGCTCAGCGACATCGGCCACTTCGCCCCCGGTGACATCCCCGTCTTCGAGACGGTCGCCGCGCACGCCGCGGTGGCGCTGGAGAACTCCCGCCTGGTCGACCGGCTGCGGCACGACGCCGACCACGACGCGCTCACCGGCCTGCCCAACCGGCGGCGCCTCACCTCGTCGGTGGCGGAGGCGGTCAAGATCCGTGCGCCGGGCGAGGTGGTGGCGCTGCTGCTCTTCGACGTCGACCGGCTCCGCCAGGTCAACGAGTCGCTGGGCCACGCCGCCGGTGACAAGGTGCTCATGGAGGTGGCCGAGCGGCTGCGCGCGTGCGCGCCCTCCTCGGCGCTCGTCGGCCGGGCCGGCGGGGACGAGTTCCTGGTGACGCTCCGGCTGGAGAGCACCGAGGCGGCCCTGGAGCTGGCGGCCCAGTTGCGGGAGCAGATCCGCGACGAGATGGTCTTCGACTCGCTGACCCTGGACGTCGACACGGTCGTCGGGGTGGCCGTCCACCCGGACCACGGCAGCGACGCGGTGGCCCTGCTGCAACGCGTCGACCTGGCGGCCACCGCGGCCAAGTCGGTGCCGGGCAGCGTCCAGCTCTACAGTCCGGCGCTGGAGTCCCGGTCGCTGCGCCGGCTCGGTCTCGCCGGCGACCTGCAACGGGCGCTCGACGAGGGCGAGCTGGAGGTCTACTTCCAGCCCAAGGTCACGCTGCGGGACCGCCGCCTGGTGGGCGTGGAGTGCCTGGCCCGGTGGGAGCACCCGGCACACGGCAGCGTCGCCCCCGACGACTTCGTGGCGGTGGCCGAGCACACCGGCCAGCTCGGCCGGCTCACCGAGTTCGTGCTCCGGGAGAGCCTGCGGCGCAGCCGCGACTGGAGCCACGGCGAACAGCCGCTGTCCGTCGCGGTCAACCTCGCCGCGCGTACGCTCACCGACCAGCACTTCCCGGCGCTGGTACGCGACCTGCTGGCCGAGTACGGCGTACCGCCGCAGCGGCTGACGCTGGAGGTCACCGAGGCGGGTGTCCTGGACGGCACCGAACGTCCCATACCGACCCTGCGCAGCCTCCGTGACCTCGGTGTCCGCCTCTCGGTGGACGACTTCGGCACCGGCAACTCGTCGCTGGCGCAACTGCGCCGGCTGCCGGTGCACGAGGTGAAGGTGGACCGGTCGTTCGTGCAGGGCATGGCGACCGACCCGGGCGACCTGGCGATCGTCAACGCGGTGGTGACGCTGTCCCAGCAGTTCGGCCTTGCGGTGGTGGCCGAGGGCGTGGAGAGCGAGCTGACGCTGGAGCTGCTCCAGGACATCGGCTGCGAGATCGGCCAGGGCTTCCTGTTCAGCCGCCCTCTGCCGTACGAGCGGCTGGAGGCCTGGTTCGGTGCCCAGGTCGACCCGGAGACGGTGGTCGCGGGGGAGCTGCCGCGCCTGCGAGTGGTGCCCTGACCAGGGCGGACACGCACCTGGGGGATCCGATTTCACCTGCGCGACGCGGTCGTGTACTGTTTCCTCTGCGCGACACCCCCCGGGGTGATCGAGCAGGCCCCCTTAGCTCAGTCGGCAGAGCGTCTCCATGGTAAGGAGAAGGTCTACGGTTCGATTCCGTAAGGGGGCTCAGAGGGTCCGGCTGGACCCGCCACGGCGGTGTAGCTCAGATGGCAGAGCAAGCGGCTCATAATCGCTGTGTCGCCGGTTCAAGTCCGGCCACCGCTACTCTCGTCCTCCGGGCCCAGCCCGGTGGCCGGTGGGACGGGCGCCACAGGCGCCCACTTTGCATGTCCGCGTCGTCAGCGCGTAGGCTGACACGCCGTAGTTGTTCCGTGAGCGAGGAAGGCACTCCGCCGTGGCGAAGGCGACCGATGTTCGGCCGAAGATCACTCTGGCGTGTGTGGAGTGCAAGGAGCGCAACTACATCACGCGTAAGAACCGCCGTAACGACCCGGACCGCATCGAGCTGAAGAAGTTCTGCCCCCGGGACGGCAAGCACACCGTCCACCGCGAGACCCGCTGACCGCTGCCGGCGCAGCCGGTTCGCAGCAGCTTCTCGAACGCCGATCCACCTGACGGGTGGCCTCCGGGCCGCCCGACCGGGCGGATCGGCGTTCGTGTTTTCCGTGTAGGTTCGGCGGCATGTCCCTGGACCCGTCCTTCGTCGGCCGGACGTACCCGCCGACCGCCCCCTATCAGGTGGGCCGAGAAAAGATCCGCGAGTTCGCCACCGCCGTCGGTGCCACCGACCCGGCCCACCACGACCCCGAGGCGGCCCGGGCGCTGGGCCACCGCGACGTGGTGGCACCCCCGACGTTCCCCGTGGTCGTCACGATGGCGGCGAACCGGCAGGTCGTCGAGGATCCGGCGCTCGGCGTCGACTACAGCCGTGTGGTGCACGGCGACCAGCGGTTCGCGTACACCCGGCCGGTGGTGGCCGGGGACGAGCTGGTGTGCGTGAACACCATCGAGGAGGTCACCACCCGGGGCGGGCACGGCTTCCTGACCACCCGCACGGACGTGAGCACCGTGGACGGTGAGCCGGTGGTCGCCGTGTGGTCCAAGATCGTCGTACGCGGAGAGGGCTGAGGACATGGAGCTGCCCACCCAGACGTACCGGGTGACCCGCGCGGACCTGGTCCGCTACGCGGGCGCCTCGGGCGACTTCAACCCGATCCACTGGAGCGACCGCACCGCCACAGGCGTGGGTCTGCCGGGCGTCATCGCCCACGGCATGTTCACCATGGCGCTGGTCGGCCGGGCGGTGGCCGGCTGGGCCGGCGCGCCGGACGCGGTGGTCGACTTCGGCGTCCGGTTCACCCGCCCGGTGGTCGTCCCGGACACCGACGAGGGCACCGAGATCGAGGTGTCGGCGGTGGTCAAGGAGGTCACCGATGCGGGCCTGACCAGGCTCGACATCACCGCCACCTGCCAGGGTGAGAAGGTGCTGTCGCAGGCTCGGGCTCTGATCCGCACGACGCGCTGAGGGTTCGCCCGACGCGCGAGGGGCAGACCGGTTGGGAAAGTCGCACGACTACCCGTACACTGGTCCGCCGTGGGGCAAGTGACCCCCGCTCGGCACAGCGTGTCCGGGTGGAGGTGAGTTGCCGCACAGGGGTGTAGCTCAATTGGCAGAGCAGCGGTCTCCAAAACCGCAGGCTGCAGGTTCAAGTCCTGTCACCCCTGCGCCTCAGGCCTGACCGTTCCGTGGGTCGCGCCGCCCTCACCGGCGGCGTCCGGCCCGTGGTGGTGGCACCGGTGGGGTGGTTCCGAGGCGTTCGGGCCCTCCCGGCCGGTCCGCCGGCCGCGGCCCGTCGCGGGACGGTTGGTCCGGCCGGCGTGACCAACACGCCGCGCACGCCGCCCGGCGTGCGACCCCATACCCGCACGGAGGGCGAAGTGGCCGAGAGCAAGCGCCGCGGCGAGGACGACGGCGACGAGCGTCTGAACGACGACGCGACCGTCGACGACGTGGCCGACGACGACGCCACCGACGCGGACGAGCCGGTCGCCCGGGGTGGCACCGCGACCCGCAAGCGGGCGCAGGCCGAGCCGGCCGAGGGCCGGAAGACCCGCAAGGACACCGAGCGGATCGGGCTGTTCGCCCGCATCGCGCGGTTCTTCCGCGAGGTCGTGGCCGAGCTGCGTAAGGTCATCTGGCCGACCCGCAAGGAGCTGCTGACCTACACGGCCGTGGTGGTCACCTTCGTGGCGGTGATGCTGGCGATCGTGGCCGGCCTGGACTACGGCTTCGCCAAGGCGGTGCTGTGGGTCTTCGGCGAGTCCAGCTGACCTGCGGACAGCGATACTGACGGAAGTGAGCGAGCGTGCCTGAGTACGACGAGACCGCCGGAACCCCGGACGACCAGTCCACGGTGGCGACGGCGGCCAACAACGAGTCGGTCGAGGCCGCCAGCGAGCCGGAGTTCCCGACCACCGAGCCGGCCCCGGACGAGGACTTCGACCCGGTCGCCGAGCTGCGCCAGAAGCTGCGCTACGCGCCCGGCGACTGGTACGTGGTGCACTCGTACGCCGGCTACGAGAACAAGGTCAAGACCAACCTCGAGACCCGGATCACCTCCCTCGACATGGAGGACTTCATCTACCAGGTCGAGGTGCCGACCCGGGAAGAGGTCGAGGTCAAGAACGGCAAGCGGTCGCAGATCCAGGCGAAGGTCTTCCCGGGCTACATCCTGGTCCGGATGGAGCTGACCGCCGAGTCCTACTCCTGCGTCCGGAACACCCCGGGGGTCACCGGCTTCGTCGGCGCCACCGACCGGGCCGACCGGCCGGCGCCGCTGAGCCTCGACGAGGTTCTCAAGTGGCTGGCCCCGGCGGTCGAGACCGAGCAGAAGAAGGCCAAGCCCGAGGTCAAGGTCCTCGACTTCGAGGTCGGCGACTCGGTCACCGTCACCGACGGCGCGTTCGCGTCGCTGCCGGCGACGATCAGCGAGATCAACGCCGACCAGCAGAAGCTCAAGGTGCTGGTGTCGATCTTCGGCCGGGAGACGCCGGTCGAGCTGAACTTCAACCAGGTCGCCAAGATCTGACGTACGTCGGCACCGGCGGCCCGCCCCTCCGGGGGTGGCCGCCGGTGCGCCGTTTCGCCGCCCGCCGACCTCGGCGCGGAGGGTGGCCGACGGCTGCGCTACCCTAGAACGTCGGCTGTCCGCACCGTGCTGACCGTGCGCGCCCGCGGACCGGCGAGAATCCCAGTTCCAAGCCCCAGGAAGAGACATGCCTCCGAAGAAGAAGCTCGTCAAGACGTTCACGCTTCAGCTCCCGGCGGGCCAGGCCACCCCGGCGCCGCCGGTCGGCCCCGCGCTCGGCCAGCACGGCGTGAACATCATGGAGTTCTGCAAGTCCTACAACGCGCAGACCGAGTCCCAGCGGGGCGACATCGTCCCCGCCGAGATCAGCGTCTACGAGGACCGCACCTTCACCTTCGTGCTGAAGACCCCGCCCGCCGCCCGGCTGCTGATCAAGGCCGCCGGTGTGCAGAAGGGCTCGGGCGTCCCGCACAAGGAGAAGGTCGGCTCGGTCACCCGCGCCCAGTTGCGCGAGATCGCCGAGAAGAAGATGGCGGACCTCAACGCCAACGACATCGACCAGGCCGAGAAGATCATCGCCGGCACCGCCCGGTCGATGGGCCTGACCGTCGCCGACTGATCTCGCTCCACCGCTCCACCCGATCTTTCTGTTCGTGGGAGGGCCGCGCACGCCGCGCGCCCGCCAGAGACCACAGGAGTCACCAGAAATGCAGCGCAGCAAGAGCTACCGCAAGGCCGCCGAGGTCATCGACCGGTCGAAGCTCTACACCCCCGTCGAGGCCGTCAAGCTGGCCAAGGACACCACCAACACCAAGTTCGACGCCACGGTCGAGGTCGCGATGCGCCTCGGCGTCGACCCCCGCAAGGCGGACCAGATGGTCCGCGGCACGGTCAACCTGCCGCACGGCACCGGTAAGACCGCCCGCGTGATCGTCTTCGCCGCCGGCGCGAAGGCCGAGGAGGCCGTCGCCGCGGGTGCGGACGAGGTGGGCACCGACGAGCTGGTCGCCCGTATCCAGGGCGGTTGGCTGGACTTCGACGCGGCGATCGCCACGCCCGACCAGATGGCCAAGATCGGCCGGATCGCGCGGATCCTGGGCCCGCGCGGTCTGATGCCGAACCCGAAGACCGGCACCGTGACCATGGACGTCACCAAGGCCGTCTCGGACATCAAGGGCGGTAAGATCACCTTCCGGGTGGACAAGCACTCCAACCTGCACCTGATCATCGGCAAGGCCTCCTTCTCGGAGAACCAGCTGGTGGACAACTACGCCGCGGTGCTGGACGAGGTGCTGCGGGCCAAGCCGTCCGCGGCCAAGGGCACCTACCTCAAGAAGGTCACCCTCACCACCACGATGGGCCCGGGCGTCCCGGTCGACCCGAAGGTCGTGAAGAACTTCCAGGAGGGCTCGGCCGAGGGCTGAGCACGCGTACTCCCGGACGGGGCCCCGCCACCACGACGTGGCGGGGCCCCGTCCGTCTGTCCGGTGTGGCACGCTCGGGCGCATGCGGCTCGACGGCGTCTGGCTCCGCTACCACCGGCACGGCCCGTGGGTGCTGCGGCAGGTCGACGTAGCGATCGGCCCGGGTGAGGCGGCGGTGGTGCTCGGCCGCAACGGCGCCGGCAAGTCCACGTTGCTCCAGCTCGCCGCCGGGGTGCTGCGCCCGAGCCGGGGCCGGGTCACCGACCGGCCGCCGGTCGTCGGCTGGGTGCCGGAGCGCTTCCCCGCCGACCAGCCGTTCACCGTCGGGGCCTACCTGTCCGCGATGGGCCGCGTCGCCGGCCTGCCCGGTCCCGCCGCCGACCGGGCGGTGCGCCACTGGGTGGAGCGGCTGGGCCTGACCCGCTTCCACGACGTACGCCTGCCGCGGTTGTCCAAGGGCACCGCGCAGAAGGTCGGCCTGGCGCAGGCACTGCTGCGGCCGCCCGGCCTGCTGGTGCTCGACGAGCCCTGGGAGGGGCTGGACGCCACCGCCCGCGAGGCGGTCCCCGAGATCATCGGCGAGGTGCTGGCCGGCGGCGGCGCGGTGCTGGTCAGCGACCACCGGGGCGAGACGGTCCGGCTCCCGGGTGCCCGGCACCTGTCGGTCACCGACGGCACGGTGACCGAGGAGGCGTCGTCGGGCGGCGCGGCCGTCGCCGTGGTCGAGCTGGCGGTGCCGGCCGCCGGGCTGGCCGCCGCCGTCGCCCGCCTGCGCGCCGACGGCCACCAGATCCTTCGGGTACGCGAACCCGCCGTCCCGCCCCCGGCCACGCACCCGGTGCCGGCCTCCGCCGGCCCGTCGGGCACCGGCGGATCGGCCGGCGCGTCCGCCGCCGGTTCCCCGGACCAGGCCGCTGCCGAGGGGGACTCTGCCCGGCCCGGGCCGGCGCCGGAGGTGACCAGGTGATCGCGCTGGTCCGGCTGCGGCTGGCCGGCTTCGTGCGTACCGGACGGGCGCTGGCGCCGGTGCTGGCCGGCCTGCTCGTCCTCGGCGTCCTCTACGGCGGTGGCCGGGCCCGGCCGGCGGAGGCCTACGGCGTCTCCGCCGTGGTGCTGTTCCCGGTGCTGGCCTGGCAGACCAAGATCCTGCTGAACGTGGAACCCGACGTGCAGCGCCGGATCGCCCGGGTGGTGGCCGGCCCGGCCCGGGAACGGGCGGCCGGGCTGCTCGCGGCGCTGGTGGCGGGGCTCGCCGTGGTGCTGCTCGCGCTGGCGCTGCCGTGGCCGCTGGGCGGTGTCACCGCTGCCGTCGGGCCGGGGGAGCGGCCGGTGCTCGCCGGGGTGGCCCTGGGGCTCTGGGCGCACCTGCTCGCGCTGCCGGCGGCGGTGGCGCTCGGCGCGCTCGCCAGCCGGGCGGTGACGCGCAGCGCCGGCTACGGGGTCGCGGTGCTGGTCACCGGCGCGGTCGGGGTCGTGGTGCTCGGGCTCTCCGGCTCGGTAGTGCCGTGGCTGGCCCCGCCGGTGATGGCGACCGCGCGGGCGCTCACCGGGCCGGTCGCGGCCGGCGAGGGTCTGCTGCTCACCGGCTGGGCGGCGCTCTGGGCGGCGGTGGCGCTGACCGGCTACGCCTGGGCGCGGCGTACCCGGGCCTGAGCGATGGGTGACCGGGAGCACCCGGCGCGATTTGGTGCTGCGGCGTACGTCGCGTAACCTGGTGCGGTAGTTCCACCCAAAGACCGCTGGTCACCGTGCTCCGGCACGGTCGAAGGTCCCGCGACGACGGGCGACCCGCGCAGGGCGGTAAGCGAAACTCGGTGTCACCCACGGTCCGCCGACTGTGTCAGTGTCCCGGCCCTCGCCCCGTGCGCCCTGCGCCGGGGCTTTTTCGTTGTCGTGATGCCTCCGCCGCCGTCGTCGAGCCTCGGCTCGCCGCCGGCGTACCAGCTCCGAGCAACGAGAGAGGAGGGACATGGCGGACAAGCCGATCCGGGCCGACAAGGCCACGGCCGTCGCCGAGCTGACCGAGAGCTTCCGCAACGCGGGAGCGACCGTGCTGACCGAGTACCGCGGGCTCACGGTTTCGCAGCTCACCCAGCTGCGGCGCTCGCTCGGCAAGGAGACCAGCTACACGGTCGCGAAGAACACGCTGGCAAAGCGTGCCGCGGCCGATGCGGGCATCTCCGGGCTCGACGAGCTGTTCTCCGGTCCTACCGCGCTGACTTTCGTTTCGGGCGACGTCGTCGAGGCGGCGAAGGGGCTTCGCGACTTCGCGAAGGCCAACCCGAAGCTCGTCATCAAGGGCGGTGTCTTCGAGGGCAAGGCCATTTCCGCGGCCGAGGTCACGAAGCTCGCCGACCTGGAGTCCCGCGAGGTGCTGCTGGCCAAGCTGGCCGGCGCCATGAAGGGCAACCTGAGCAAGGCCGCGGCCCTGTTCCAGGCTCCGCTCGCCAAGACCGCGCGTCTGGCGGCCGCCCTGCAGGACAAGCGCGAGAAGGAGGGCGCCGAGGCGGCCTGAGGCCACCCGGCGCACCCACGTTCTTAGTTTTCATTGCGAGAAAGGACGCCAGACATGGCGAAGCTCAGCACCGACGAGCTGCTCGACGCGTTCAAGGAGATGACGCTGATCGAGCTCTCCGAGTTCGTGAAGCAGTTCGAGGAGACCTTCGAGGTCACCGCCGCCGCTCCGGTCGCCATGGCCGGCCCGGCCGGTCCGGGTGCCCCGGCCGCCGAGGCCGAGCCGGAGAAGGACGAGTTCGACGTCATCCTCGACGCCGACGGTGGCAAGAAGATCCAGGTCATCAAGGTCGTGCGCGAGCTGACCGGCCTGGGCCTCAAGGAGGCCAAGGACCTGGTCGAGGCCGCTCCGAAGGCCGTCCTGGAGAAGGCCAACAAGGAGACCGCCGAGAAGGCCAAGGCCAAGCTCGAGGGCGAGGGCGCCAAGGTCACCCTCAAGTGACCTTGCTCCACCTGACGCGCGTCCGGCTCACGTGAGCCGGGGCACATCGCGTCGCGGCGGGCGGTGATCCGGGAGACCGGGTCACCGCCCGCCGTGTTGGTGCCACCCGACGGCGAACGGCGTGAGCAGGGCGTACAGCGTCCTCTCATCGGCCGGTCAGCGACGTCTGTCGGTAGCCCGTCGGTGGGAAAGACACCCCGAGCGGTAACCGGCCCTTGACGCGGCACCGGCCTGCCAGGCACGCTGAACATCAGCAAGACCTTCCGCGCTTGCAACGGCCGCCTCTCGGGTAAGGGCAACGGCAGCACCGCCGCCGCGGCTCCCGAGCGGACCGGCAGGAGCGTCGCGTTCCGAGCGGCCCGGTCGACCCGGTTTTCCGAGGTCCCAGGGCATGTTCCGCGACGACCTGCGGGGTGGGCTGGACAGCGGTTAGCCTCTCGGCTACACTGCTAGTTTGCGCTGCCTTCCGACTTGACCCCTGCTCGGAAATGTCCGATTGTGGATATTTCTGGTGGGGTCATTGGAGTGCACGCGTACCAGCCGTTCTGCAGCACCGGTCCTCGGAAGGACGCATCTTGGCAGCTTCCCGCCCTGCGAAGACCAGTCGTACGTCGAGCGCATTCGCGCCCCGCCGAGTTTCTTTCGGTCGGATCACCGAACACCTCGAGGTCCCCAACCTCCTCGCCATCCAGAACGAGTCCTTCGACTGGCTCGTCGGCAACGAGGCTTGGCAGGGCCGGTCGGCGGACGACCCGCACGCACGCTCGGGTCTCGCGGAGATCCTCGACGAGATCAGTCCCATTGAGGACTTCTCCGGCACCATGTCGCTCTCCTTCTCGGCTCCGCGCTTCGACGAGGTCAAGGCCTCGATCGAGGAGTGCAAGGAGAAGGACCTGACCTACTGCGCGCCGCTGTTCGTGACCGCGGAGTTCACCAACAACACCACTGGCGAGATCAAGAGCCAGACGGTGTTCATGGGTGACTTCCCGATGATGACGCCGAAGGGCACCTTCATCATCAACGGCACCGAGCGCGTCGTGGTCAGCCAGCTCGTCCGCTCGCCGGGCGTGTACTTCGACAAGCAGCCGGACAAGACCTCCGACCGCGACCTCTCCAGCGTCAAGGTCATCCCGAGCCGGGGTGCCTGGCTGGAGTTCGACATCGACAAGCGCGACACGGTCGGCGTTCGCATCGACCGCAAGCGCCGCCAGGCCGTCACCGTCCTGCTCAAGGCCATCGGGTGGTCCGCCGAGCGCATCCGTGAGAAGTTCGGCTGGTCCGAGCTCATGATGACCACGCTCGAGAAGGACCACATCGCCGGCCAGGACGAGGCCCTGCTCGACATCTACCGGAAGCTCCGCCCTGGCGAGCCGCCGACCCGTGAGAACGCCCAGACCCTGCTCGACAACCTCTTCTTCAACCCGAAGCGGTACGACGTCGCCAAGGTCGGGCGCTACAAGTTCAACAAGAAGCTCGAGCTGGACGTGCCGATCACCACCGGCACGCTCACCGAGGACGACATCGTCGCCACCGTGGAATACCTCTGCCGGCTGCACGCCGGTGAGGAGGGCTACGAGGCCGACGACATCGACCACTTCGGCAACCGTCGCCTGCGTACCGTGGGCGAGCTGATCCAGAACCAGGTCCGGGTGGGTCTCTCCCGGATGGAGCGGGTCGTCCGCGAGCGGATGACCACCCAGGACGTCGAGGCGATCACGCCGCAGACCCTGATCAACATCCGCCCGGTGGTGGCGGCGATCAAGGAGTTCTTCGGTACGTCGCAGCTGTCCCAGTTCATGGACCAGACCAACCCGCTGGCGGGCCTGACCCACCGGCGCCGGCTGAGCGCGCTCGGCCCGGGTGGTCTGTCCCGCGAGCGGGCCGGCTTCGAGGTCCGCGACGTGCACCCGTCCCACTACGGCCGGATGTGCCCGATCGAGACGCCGGAAGGCCCGAACATCGGCCTGATCGGCGCGCTGTCCACGTTCGCCCGGGTCAACCCGTTCGGCTTCATCGAGACGCCGTACCGGAAGGTCATCGACGGCCGGGTCACCGACCAGATCGACTACCTGACCGCGGACGAGGAGGACCGGTTCGTCAAGGCGCAGGCGAACGCCCCGCTTAAGTCGGACGGCACCTTCGCCGAGGACCGCGTCCTGGTCCGCCGTAAGGGCGGCGAGACCGAGGACGTCGCGCCGGGCGCCGTGGACTACATGGACGTGTCGCCGCGGCAGATGACCTCGGTCGCCACCGCGATGATCCCGTTCCTGGAGCACGACGACGCCAACCGCGCGCTCATGGGCGCGAACATGCAGCGTCAGGCGGTGCCGCTGGTCAAGGCCGAGGCCCCGCTGGTCGGTACGGGCATGGAGTACCGCGCCGCGGTCGACGCCGGTGACGTCGTCGTCGCCGAGGTCGGCGGTGTGGTCGAGGACCTGTGCGCGGACTACATCACCGTCCACCAGGACGACGGCCACCGCCGGACGTACCTGCTGCACAAGTTCCGCCGCTCCAACGCCGGCTCCTGCGTCAACCAGAAGCCGGTCGTCTTCGAGGGCGACCGCGTCGAGGCCGGTCAGGTCATCGCCGACGGTCCGTGCACCGACGAGGGCGAGATGGCGCTCGGACGCAACCTGCTGGTGGCGTTCATGTGCTGGGAGGGCCACAACTACGAGGACGCGATCATCCTGTCGCAGCGCCTCGTGCAGCAGGACGTGCTCACCTCGATCCACATCGAGGAGCACGAGGTCGACGCCCGGGACACCAAGCTCGGCCCGGAGGAGATCACCCGCGACATCCCGAACGTCAGCGAGGAGATGCTCGCGGACCTCGACGAGCGCGGCATCATCCGGATCGGCGCCGAGGTCGTCCCCGGCGACATCCTGGTCGGCAAGGTCACCCCGAAGGGTGAGACCGAGCTGACCCCCGAGGAGCGGCTGCTCCGCGCGATCTTCGGCGAGAAGGCGCGCGAGGTCCGGGACACCTCGCTGAAGGTGCCGCACGGCGAGACCGGCACGGTCATCGGTGTGCGTACCTTCTCCCGCGAGGACGGCGACGAGCTGCCGCCGGGCGTGAACGAGCTGGTCCGGGTCTACGTGGCCCAGAAGCGCAAGATCCAGGACGGTGACAAGCTCGCGGGCCGCCACGGCAACAAGGGCGTCATCTCCAAGATCCTGCCGATCGAGGACATGCCGTTCCTGGAGGACGGGACCCCGGTCGACATCGTGCTGAACCCGCTCGGTGTGCCGTCCCGGATGAACATCGGCCAGGTCCTGGAGACCCACCTCGGGTGGGTGGCCAAGACCGGCTGGAGCGTGGACGGCGACGACGCCGAGTGGAAGCGCCAGCTCCGCTCGATCAACGCGCACGAGTCCGAGCCGGACACCAACGTGGCCACTCCGGTCTTCGACGGTGCCCGCGAGGAGGAGATCTCCGGTCTGCTGGCGTCGACCCGGCCCAACCGGGACGGCAACCAGCTCATCGGGGGCAGCGGCAAGGCGCAGCTGTTCGACGGTCGTTCCGGCGAGCCGCTGCCCGACCCGATCGCGGTCGGCTACGTCTACATCCTGAAGCTCAACCACCTGGTCGACGACAAGATCCACGCCCGGTCGACCGGCCCGTACTCGATGATCACGCAGCAGCCGCTGGGTGGTAAGGCGCAGTTCGGTGGCCAGCGCTTCGGTGAGATGGAGTGCTGGGCCATGCAGGCGTACGGCGCCGCCTACGCCCTGCAGGAGCTGCTGACCATCAAGTCCGACGACGTCCTGGGCCGGGTCAAGGTCTACGAGGCGATCGTCAAGGGCGAGAACATCCCCGAGCCGGGCATCCCGGAGTCGTTCAAGGTGCTGCTCAAGGAGCTGCAGTCGCTGTGCCTCAACGTCGAGGTGCTCTCCAGCGACGGTGTGGCCCTGGAGATGCGCGAGACCGACGACGAGGTGTTCCGGGCGGCGGAGGAGCTGGGCATCGACCTGTCCCGGCGCGAGCCGAGCTCGGTCGAAGAGGTCTGAGGTGGTGATCCGGGGCAGGGTGACCCTGCCCCGGATCCCACTCGTTAGCTAGCAGTACAGACGACGACATAGGGGACATAGTGCTCGACGTCAACTTCTTCGACGAGCTGCGCATCGGCCTCGCCACCGCTGACGACATCCGTCAGTGGTCCCACGGCGAGGTCAAGAAGCCCGAGACCATCAACTACCGCACCCTCAAGCCGGAGAAGGACGGGCTCTTCTGCGAGAAGATCTTCGGTCCGCAGCGGGACTGGGAGTGCTACTGCGGTAAGTACAAGCGGGTCCGCTTCAAGGGCATCATCTGCGAGCGCTGCGGCGTCGAGGTGACCCGCTCCAAGGTTCGCCGGGAGCGGATGGGTCACATCGAGCTGGCCGCTCCGGTGACCCACATCTGGTACTTCAAGGGCGTGCCGAGCCGGCTGGGCTACCTGCTGGACCTCGCCCCCAAGGACCTCGAGAAGATCATCTACTTCGCCTCGTACGTCGTGACGAGCGTGGACGCCGAAGCGCGTCACCGCGACCTCTCGACCATCGAGAACGAGATCCTGGCCGAGAAGCGGCAGGCCGAGAACAGCCGCGACTCGGAGATCGAGAAGCGGGCCGCCAAGCTGGAGGCCGACCTGGCCGAGCTGGAGGCCGAGGGCGCGAAGGCGGACGTCCGGCGCAAGGTCAAGGAGGGCGGAGAGCGCGAGATGCGCCAGATCCGCGACCGGGCCCAGCGCGAGATCGACCGCCTCGACGAGGTCCTCGACACCTTCCGCAAGCTGGAGCCGAAGCAGCTGGTCACCGACGAGCTGCTCTACCGCGAGCTGCGCGACCGCTTCGGTGAGTACTTCACCGGCAGCATGGGCGCCGAGGCGATCAAGGCCCTGGTCCAGAACATGGACCTGGAGGCCGAGGCGGAGAACCTGCGCGAGACCATCCGCTCCGGCAAGGGCCAGCGGAAGATCCGGGCGCTCAAGCGGCTCAAGGTCGTCGCGGCGTTCCAGAACACCCGCAACTCGCCGCTCGGCATGGTGCTGGACTGCGTCCCGGTCATCCCGCCGGACCTGCGCCCGATGGTGCAGCTCGACGGTGGCCGCTTCGCGACCTCCGACCTGAACGACCTGTACCGGCGTGTGATCAACCGGAACAACCGCCTCAAGCGGCTGATCGACCTCGGCGCGCCCGAGATCATCGTCAACAACGAGAAGCGGATGCTCCAGGAGGCCGTCGACGCGCTGTTCGACAACGGCCGTCGTGGTCGTCCGGTCACCGGCCCGGGTAACCGGCCGCTGAAGTCGCTGTCCGACATGCTCAAGGGCAAGCAGGGCCGGTTCCGCCAGAACCTGCTGGGCAAGCGCGTCGACTACTCCGGCCGTTCGGTCATCGTGGTCGGCCCGAAGCTCAAGCTGCACCAGTGCGGCCTGCCCAAGCAGATGGCGCTGGAGCTGTTCAAGCCGTTCGTGATGAAGCGGCTGGTCGACCTCAACCACGCGCAGAACATCAAGTCCGCCAAGCGGATGGTCGAGCGGCAGCGGCCGGTCGTGTGGGACGTGCTGGAAGAGGTCATCGGCGAGCACCCGGTGCTGCTGAACCGCGCGCCGACCCTGCACCGTCTGGGCATCCAGGCCTTCGAGCCGCAGCTGGTCGAGGGCAAGGCCATCCAGATCCACCCGCTGGTCTGCACCGCGTTCAACGCCGACTTCGACGGTGACCAGATGGCGGTCCACGTGCCGCTGTCCGCCGAGGCCCAGGCCGAGGCGCGGATCCTGATGCTGTCGTCGAACAACATCCTCAAGCCGGCCGACGGCAAGCCGGTCACCATGCCCACCCAGGACATGGTCATCGGTCTCTACCACCTGACCCACCTCACTGCGGGTGGCAAGGGCGAGGGCCGGGCGTTCAGCTCGGACGCCGAGGCGCGGATGGCGTACGACAACGGCGAGCTGCACCTGCAGGCTCCGGTCCGGATCCGGCTGCGCGACGTGGTCGGTGTGGACAACGGCGCCGGCGCCGAGCCGTGGACCGCCCCCGAGGGGTGGACCGAGGGCGAGCCGGTGACCGTGGAGACCACGCTGGGCCGGGTCCTGTTCAACGAGACGCTGCCCCCGGGCTACCGCTTCGTGAACTACGAGATCCGCAAGGGCCAGCTCTCCGCGATCGTCAACGACCTCGCCGAGCGCTTCCCGAAGGTGGCCCTGGCGGCCACCCTGGACGGGCTCAAGGAGGCCGGTTTCCACTGGGCCACCTGGTCCGGCGTCACCATCGGCATGGAGGACGTCATCGCTCCGCCGCGCAAGCGGGAGATCCTGGAGCGGTACGAGAAGGAAGCCGACCGGATCGACAAGCAGTACCAGCGCGGTCTGATGACCGCCGAGGAGCGCCGCGGCGAGCTCATCGAGATCTGGACCAAGGCGACGAACGAGGTCGCCAAGGAGATGGACACCGCGCTGCCGCAGGAGAACCCGCTGTGGAAGATGATCAACTCGGGTGCCCGCGGTAACCTGCTCCAGCTCCGGCAGATCGCGGCGATCCGTGGTCTGGTGGCCAACCCGAAGGGCGAGATCATCCCGCGGCCGATCAAGGCCAGCTACCGGGAGGGTCTGTCCGTGCTGGAGTACTTCATCTCCACGCACGGTGCCCGTAAGGGTCTCGCGGACACCGCCCTGCGTACCGCCGACTCGGGTTACCTGACCCGGCGTCTGGTGGACGTCTCGCAGGACGTCATCATCCGCGAGGAGGACTGCGGCACCGACCGTGCCATCCCGATGCAGATCGGTGAGCGCATCGACGGCAAGCTGGTCGTGCACGAGCACGCCGAGACCAGCGTGCACGCCCGGACGCTCG
The DNA here is from genome assembly GCF_024519755.1 of Micromonospora sp. Mcm103. Lineage (NCBI taxonomy): Bacteria > Bacillati > Actinomycetota > Actinomycetes > Micromonosporales > Micromonosporaceae > Micromonospora > Micromonospora sp. Mcm103. Next base: position 110,356 of record NZ_JALJRJ010000005.1, on the reverse strand, counting down.
CCGACGACATCAAGGGCCCGGACGGCACCGTGGTGGCCCACCGCGGCCAGGACATCAACTCCATCGGGGTCGACGCGATCGTCGCCGCCGGCGTGGAGACGGTGCGGGTGCGCAGCGTGCTCACCTGCGAGTCGAAGCTGGGCGTCTGCGGTGCGTGCTACGGCCGCTCGCTGCCGACCGGCAAGACCGTGGACGTCGGCGAGGCGGTCGGCATCATCGCCGCCCAGTCGATCGGTGAGCCGGGTACGCAGCTGACGATGCGTACCTTCCACACCGGTGGTGTCGCGGGTGAGGACATCACCCAGGGTCTGCCCCGTGTCCAGGAGATCTTCGAGGCCCGGGTGCCGAAGGGTAAGGCGCCCATCGCCGACACCCCGGGTCGCATCCGGATCGAGGACGGCGAGCGGTCCCGCAAGATCGTGGTCATCCCGGACGACGGCAGCGACGAGATCGTCTACGACAAGATCTCGAAGCGGGTGCGGCTCCGGGCGCACGACGGCGACCACGTCGAGGTCGGCGAGAAGCTCACCGAGGGCACCATCGACCCGCACGAGCTGCTGCGCATCCTCGGCCCGCGCGCGGTCCAGGTCCACCTGACCCAGGAGGTCCAGGAGGTCTACCGCTCGCAGGGTGTGCTCATCCACGACAAGCACATCGAGATCATCATCCGCCAGATGCTCAAGCGGGTGACGGTGATCGACTCCGGCTCGACCGAGTTCCTGCCGGGTGTGCTGGTCGACCGGGCGCTGTTCGAGTCGGAGAACCGCCGGCTCGTCGGCGAGGGTGGCGAGCCCGCCGCCGGTCGCCCGGTGCTGATGGGTATCACCAAGGCCTCGCTGGCCACTGACTCCTGGCTGTCGGCGGCCTCCTTCCAGGAGACCACCCGGGTGCTGACGGACGCGGCGATCCACGCCCGCAGCGACTCGCTGATCGGCCTCAAGGAGAACGTGATCATCGGTAAGCTCATCCCGGCCGGTACGGGCATCAGCAAGTACCGCAACGTCCGGGTCGAGCCGACCGAGGAGGCGAAGGCCAAGGTCTACTCGATGACCGGCTACCCGGAGACCGACTACGGCTTCGGGCCGGCCAGCGGCCAGGCGGTTCCGCTGGACGACTTCGACTTCGGGTCGTACCGCTAAGCAGTAGGCAACGACGAGGCCCCCGGCATCCGCCGGGGGCCTCGTCGCGTCCGGAGTGCCGGGACCGGTGGACCGGATCCGGGGCATGATGGAGGCATGACGACCGTGCCCGGGCAGGCGCCCGTCGTGCCGCACGCGTACCGCCATCCGCACGATCCGGAACCGGTCCGCTCCACGAAGGCCCGCGCCGTCTTCGCGCTCGGGCTGATCGGCGCGCTCACCGGCTTCTTCATCGGCGGGGCGGTGCCGGCCACCATCGCGCTCGTGCTCGCCCGGCAGGCCCGCCGGGAGGCGTACGCGTCGGGTGGTTATCTCACCGGCGCGGACTGGCTGCGGCGCGGCGAGCAGATGGCGCGGACCGGTCTGGTGCTGACCGCCGCCGCGGTGGTCGCGGCGGTGGTGATCGGTGTGGTCCGGGCCGCGGACGCGTCGTTCGGCCACGACTTCGCGCCGAACTTCGACTGACCCGGTGGGGGAGCGGGCCCGCGCCCGCCCGCCCCGCAATGATCGGCGACGGTAGCCTGGCCGGTGTCCGCCGCGCGGCGGGCGTGTGGACAGGAGGACCCCGTGACGGAACCGGCCGCGCCGGGAGGCGACCCGACCCGCCCCGGGCCGTACCCGCCGGGTCCCGCGTCCGCGCCGGCGCACGGGCCGTACCCGGGGGGTCCACCGGCGCACGGGCCGGCGTTCGGGGCGTACCCGGGGAGTCCGCCGGCGCACGGCGGCGGGTGGCCGGCGCCGGGGAGCGCGCACGGCCACGGTGGCTGGGGCCCGCACGGCGGGCCGGCGCTTCCGCCCCCGCCGGCCGAGACGCCGCGGCCGCCGAAGCGGGTCGACGCGGTGCCGGGTACGCCGTTCGGCGTGGTCCACCTCGACGTGCCGCCGGTCACCTCGGGCCTGGCGATCGGGTCGCTCGTCGCAGGTATCGCCGCGATCGGGGTGTCGCTGCTGGTGTTGTGCTTCGGCCTGGCCGGCCGCAACGTCGGCGGCGCCTGGGCGGCGGGCGCGTTCACCGTGCTGGGCGGGCTGATCGGCGTCGGCGCGATGGTGGCCGGGCTGCTCGCCCGGCGGCAGATCCGGCGGCCGGCGCCGCCGCCGTCGGTGCGCTTCACCGGCGCCGGCCTGGCCGTGGCGGGGATCTCCTGCGGGGCGGCGGGCCTGCTGTTCGGCCTGATCGGGCTCGCGCTGGCCCTGGTGGTGCAGATCACGTGACGCCGCGTCTGCGACGCCTGCGGCCGGTGACCTGCCTTGTGCGGTATGTCCGGGTGCCCGAAGGCCGGGCGGTGCCGGGGCCGCCGGGTCGCGCGGCGGACGAGCCGGTACACTTGTCACTGTAGGTGCCCATCACCGGCGCATCGGCGACCCGGAGACCGGGCGGCGGACCGCACAGCGGTCCTTCCCGACCCATCCGTTTTGACCGGCGCGGCTGTGGTAGGTACTCTTTCCCCTTGTGCCCGGGCCCGCCCGGGCAATGCGTGCGTGCGCTGGAACCGGTCAGCCGGTGATCGCGCGGTCGCACCACCAAGACCAGAAGATCCGGTACGACGCGTCAGCGGCCGGCACCGGAACCGTGACTCGGGCGACACGCCCGACCGCGGGTGCTGGGGAGCCGTCAGGCGGCCCTGGTTGGAATGTAGGAGAGCCGCCCACCCGGACGGCTGGAGCAGACGGCGCGGTCGCCTCGCAGCGGCCGAAGGGAGCGGAGAAACCCGGTGCCCACCATTCAGCAGTTGGTCCGAAAGGGCCGTCAGGCCAAGACGACCAAGACCAAGACCCCGGCGCTCAAGGGGTCTCCCCAGCGGCGCGGCGTGTGCACCCGTGTGTACACCACCACCCCGAAGAAGCCGAACTCGGCGCTGCGCAAGGTCGCTCGTGTCAAGCTCAGCAGCCAGATCGAGGTGACCGCCTACATCCCGGGCGTCGGCCACAACCTCCAGGAGCACTCGATCGTGCTCGTGCGCGGCGGTCGTGTGAAGGACCTCCCGGGCGTGCGGTACAAGATCGTGCGCGGTTCGCTGGACACCCAGGGTGTCCGCAACCGCAAGCAGGCTCGCAGCCGCTACGGCGCGAAGAAGGAGAAGAGCTGACATGCCGCGTAAGGGACCCGCTCCGCGGAAGCCGCTGGTCGCTGACCCGGTGTACAACTCGCCCCTGGTCACCCAGCTGGTGAACAAGATCCTGCTGCGCGGCAAGCGTCAGCTCGCCGAGCGCATCGTGTACGCCGCCCTGGAGGGCTGCCGCGAGAAGTCCGGCACCGACCCCGTCGTCACGCTCAAGCGCGCGATGGACAACGTCAAGCCGACCCTCGAGGTGCGCAGCCGCCGTGTCGGTGGCGCCACCTACCAGGTTCCGGTCGAGGTCCGGCCGTCCCGCGCGACCACGCTCGGTCTGCGCTGGCTGGTGACCTACTCCCGGGCGCGGCGCGAGAAGACCATGGTCGAGCGGCTGATGAACGAGCTGCTGGACGCGAGCAACGGCCTCGGCGCCGCCGTCAAGCGGCGTGAGGACACGCACAAGATGGCCGAGTCCAACAAGGCCTTCGCGCACTACCGCTGGTAACACCTGAGGTTCCGGCGCCCACCCGGCGCCGGAACCGCCACCAGTTGTGTCGAGACGACGATAAGTAGGGATTGAAGTGGCCGCCGCAGACGCGCTCGCCAACGTACGCAACATCGGCATCATGGCCCACATCGATGCCGGTAAGACCACTACCACCGAGCGAATCCTGTTCTACACCGGCATCACGTACAAGATCGGTGAGGTCCACGAGGGCGCCGCCGTCATGGACTGGATGGAGCAGGAGCAGGAGCGCGGTATCACCATCACTTCCGCCGCCACCAAGTGCGAGTGGAAGGGCCACACGATCCAGATCATCGACACGCCCGGCCACGTCGACTTCACGGTCGAGGTCGAGCGGTCGCTGCGTGTTCTGGACGGTGCGGTCGCGGTCTACGACGGCGTGGCCGGCGTGGAGCCCCAGACGGAGAACGTCTGGCGGCAGGCGGACAAGTACAACGTCCCCCGGATGTGCTTCGTCAACAAGCTCGACCGGACCGGCGCCGACTTCTTCCGCTGCGTGCAGATGATGATCGACCGGCTCAACGCCACCCCGCTGGTCCTCCAGATCCCGATCGGTGCCGAGTCCGACTTCATCGGCGTGGTCGACCTGGTCGAGATGCGTGCGCTGACCTGGCGCGGCGAGACCCAGAAGGGTGAGGACTACGCGGTCGAGGAGATCCCGGCCGACCTCGCCGACTCCGCCGCGGAGTGGCGCGAGAAGCTGATGGAGACCCTCGCCGACGTCGACGACTCGGTGATGGAGAAGTACCTCGAGGGCGAGGAGATCTCGGTCGACGAGATCAAGGCCGCCATCCGCCGGTCCACCATCGCCGGCAAGGCCAACCCGGTCCTCACCGGTACCGCCTTCAAGAACAAGGGCATCCAGCCGATGCTGGACGCGGTCGTCGCGTACCTGCCCTCGCCGCTGGACATCCCGGCGATCGAGGGTACGGCCACCGACGGCGAGACCCCGCTGCAGCGGAAGCCCTCGGTCTCCGAGCCGTTCTCCGGCCTGGCCTTCAAGATCCAGACCGACAAGCACCTCGGCAAGCTGACGTACGTCCGGATCTACTCCGGCACGCTCGAGTCCGGTTCTCAGGTGATCAACTCCACCAAGGACCGCAAGGAGCGGATCGGCAAGATCTACCAGATGCACGCCAACAAGCGGGAGGAGCGCAGCTCCGCCCAGGCCGGCGACATCATCGCGGTGCAGGGTCTGAAGCAGACCACCACCGGTGACACCCTGTGCGACCCGGCGAACCCGGTCATCCTGGAGTCGATGACCTTCCCGGAGCCGGTCATCGAGGTGGCCATCGAGCCGAAGACCAAGGCCGACCAGGAGAAGCTCAGCACCGCCATCCAGCGGCTGGCCGAGGAGGACCCGACCTTCCGCGTCAAGCTGGACGACCAGACCGGTCAGACGGTCATCTCCGGCATGGGCGAGCTGCACCTGGACATCCTGGTCGACCGGATGCGCCGCGAGTTCAACGTCGAGGCGAACATCGGTAAGCCGCAGGTGGCGTACCGCGAGACCATCCGCCGCAAGGTGGAGAAGGTCGAGTACACCCACAAGAAGCAGACCGGTGGTTCCGGCCAGTACGCCCGCGTGATCATCAGCGTGGAGCCGCTGCCGCTGGGCAACGACGCCCCGACGTACGAGTTCGCCAACGCGGTGACCGGTGGCCGCATCCCCCGGGAGTTCATCCCCTCGGTGGACGCGGGCGCGCAGGACGCCATGCAGTACGGCATCCTCGCCGGCTTCCCCCTGGTGGGCGTCAAGCTCACCCTGGTGGACGGCCAGTACCACGAGGTCGACTCGTCGGAGATGGCGTTCAAGATCGCCGGCTCGATGGCGATGAAGGAGGCGGCCCGCAAGGCCGACCCCGCTCTCCTCGAGCCGATGATGGCCGTTGAGGTCACCACTCCTGAGGAGAACATGGGTGACGTCATCGGCGACCTCAACTCCCGGCGTGGCATCATCCAGGCGATGGAGGAGCGCAGCGGCGCTCGCGTCGTCCGGGCTCTGGTGCCGCTGTCGGAGATGTTCGGCTACGTCGGCGACCTGCGGTCGAAGACCCAGGGCCGGGCTAGCTACAGCATGCAGTTCGACTCCTACGCCGAGGTTCCGGCCTCGGTGGCCAAGGAGATCATCGCCAAGTCGACGGGTGAGTGACACTCACCCTCGGCTGATCCGATGACGCGAGGGCGGTCGCGGGAGGGTTCTCCCGCCCGCGGCCACCTCGATCGGGTTGCGTGAGACCGGGCCTGTAGGCTTCATCGCCGCAGAACCCACAAAAGCTCTCCGGCCTTCCGGCCGGAAAGGCTGTCGACAGAGTCCTAAGCGCCGAACGGCGCGCCGGGGCGAACGAACCAAGAAAGTCCACAGGAGGACACCAGTGGCGAAGGCGAAGTTCGAGCGGACTAAGCCGCACGTCAACATCGGCACCATTGGTCACATCGACCACGGTAAGACGACGCTGACGGCGGCCATCACCAAGGTCCTGCACGACCAGTACCCGGACCTGAACCCGTACACGCCGTTCGACGAGATCGACAAGGCGCCGGAGGAGAAGGCCCGCGGCATCACGATCTCCATCGCGCACGTCGAGTACCAGACCGAGGCGCGTCACTACGCGCACGTCGACTGCCCCGGTCACGCCGACTACATCAAGAACATGATCACCGGTGCCGCGCAGATGGACGGCGCGATCCTGGTGGTGGCGGCGACCGACGGCCCGATGCCGCAGACCCGCGAGCACGTGCTGCTGGCCCGTCAGGTCGGTGTGCCGTACATCGTCGTGGCGCTCAACAAGAGCGACATGGTCGACGACGAGGAGCTCCTGGAGCTCGTCGAGCTCGAGGTCCGTGAGCTGCTCTCCTCGCAGGAGTACCCGGGTGACGACCTGCCGGTCGTCCGGGTCTCGGCGCTGAAGGCCCTCGAGGGTGACCCGGAGTGGACCGGGAAGCTCCTGGACCTGATGAACGCCGTGGACACCGCGATCCCGCAGCCGGAGCGCGAGACCGAGAAGCCGTTCCTCATGCCCATCGAGGACGTCTTCACGATCACCGGTCGCGGCACCGTGGTCACCGGTCGCGCCGAGCGCGGCATCCTCAAGCCGAACGAGGAGGTGGAGATCGTCGGCATCCGTGAGAAGTCGATGAAGACCACCTGCACCGGCATCGAGATGTTCCGCAAGCTGCTCGACGAGGCCCGCGCGGGTGAAAACGTCGGTCTGCTGCTGCGCGGCATCAAGCGCGAGGACGTCGAGCGCGGCATGGTCGTCATCAAGCCGGGCACCACGACCCCGCACACGGAGTTCGAGGCGACGGTCTACATCCTCTCCAAGGAGGAGGGCGGCCGGCACACCCCGTTCTTCCAGAACTACCGCCCGCAGTTCTACTTCCGGACCACGGACGTCACCGGCGTCGTCACGCTGCCCGAGGGCACCGAGATGGTCATGCCGGGCGACAACACCTCGATGACGGTGAAGCTGATCCAGCCCATCGCCATGGAGGAGAACCTGAAGTTCGCGATCCGCGAGGGTGGTCGTACGGTCGGCGCGGGTCGCGTCACCAAGATCATCAAGTGAGCTGGGTAACCCCGATTAGCGTCGCCGCCGGTCGTGCGGCATACTAGTCAGGTTGCGTAACGACGGTCAGTCGCCTGCGTCCGGTTGAGGCTGGACCTCCGGGAGTCAGACTGTCTCGCGTAGGGTGGTTGATCGCCATCGGCGGTCAACCACCCTCGCGCGGCGTTCAGGTCGCGGTCCCCGCGATCGGCGCCATGACCCACCGCGTGGTCAGAGAATCGCTCCGGAGTCCCGGGGCGGAGCCTGGCCCACGGGCGCGACACGCCCGACCGCGGGGGTCGGCGGAAGTGGGCCTGTGCCAGCCGGTACAGGCGCCCGCAACACAGCGGCATCGAGAGAAGGAACAGAAGCCACCATGGCGGGACAGAAGATCCGCATCCGGCTCAAGGCCTATGACCACGAGGTCGTCGACTCCTCGGCTCGGAAGATCGTCGAGACGGTGACGCGTACCGGGGCGCAGGTCGCTGGCCCGGTGCCGCTGCCCACGGAGATCAACCGTTTCTGCGTCATCCGCTCGCCGCACAAGTACAAGGACTCGCGCGAGCACTTCGAGATGCGTACGCACAAGCGTCTGATCGACATCATCGACCCGACCCCGAAGACGGTCGACTCGCTCATGCGCCTCGACCTGCCGGCTGGCGTCGACATCGAGATCAAGCTGTAGGGACCGGACAAATGGACAGGCAAGTCAAGGGGATCCTGGGCGCCAAGCTCGGCATGACCCAGGTCTGGGACAACAACAAGGTTGTGCCCGTGACCGTGGTTCAGGCCGGCCCGTGCGTCGTGAGCCAGGTTCGTAGCGCCGACAAGGACGGCTACTCCGCGGTCCAGCTGGCGTACGGGGTCATCGACCCGCGCAAGGTCAAGAAGCCGGTCGCCGGCCACTACGCCAAGGCGGACGTCGCGCCGCGCCGGCACATCGTCGAGCTGCGCACCTCCGACGCCGCGGACTACGCGCCGGGCCAGGAGGTCACGGTCGAGGAGTTCCCGGCCGGCGTCGTGATCGACGTGACCGGCAAGACCAAGGGCAAGGGCTACGCCGGCCCGATGAAGCGGCACGGCTTCCACGGTCTGCGTGCCAGCCACGGTGTCGAGCGCAAGCACCGCTCGCCCGGCTCGATCGGCGCCTGCGCGACCCCGGGTCGCGTCTTCAAGGGCACCCGGATGGCGGGCCGGATGGGTGGCGTGCGCTACACCGTCCAGAACCTGACCGTCCAGGCGGTCGACACCGAGAACAACCTCCTGCTCGTCCGCGGCGCCATCCCCGGCCCGAAGGGCGCGCTGGTCCTGGTCCGCACTGCGGCCAAGGCGAAGGTGAAGAAGGGCGGTGCGGCCAAGTGACCACCGTTGACGTCATCAACGTCGAAGGCGCCAAGAGCGGCTCCGTCGAGCTGCCGGCCGACATCTTCGACGCGCAGGCCAACATCGCCCTGATGCACCAGGTCGTGGTGGCCCAGCTCGCGGCGGCCCGTCAGGGTACGCACAAGACGAAGACCCGCGGCGAGGTCTCCGGTGGAGGCAGGAAGCCGTACAAGCAGAAGGGCACCGGTCGTGCCCGCCAGGGCTCGACCCGCGCGCCGCAGTTCGCCGGCGGTGGCGTGGTCCACGGCCCGGTGCCGCGCGACTACAGCCAGCGCACCCCGAAGAAGATGAAGGCCGCCGCCCTGCGTGGCGCCCTCTCCGACCGGGCCCGCGCCGGCCAGGTGCACGTCGTCGAGGCGTTCGTCTCCGGCGAGAAGCCGTCCACCAAGGCGGCCCTGGCCACGCTGACCAAGCTGACCCAGGCCCGTCGGGTCCTGGTCGTGCTGAGCAGCACCGACGAGCTGAACTGGGTGTCGCTGCGGAACCTGCGCAACGCGCGGGACAGCCGGGTGCACCTGATCGAGGCCGGCCAGCTCAACACCTACGACGTGCTGGTGGCCGACGACGTGGTCTTCACCAAGGAGGCCCTGGACGAGTTCCTGGGCGTTCCCGCCGAGACCACCGAGGAGGATGGCAAGTGAGCACGATCGCCGATCCGCGTGACGTCATCGTCGCGCCGGTCGTCTCGGAGAAGAGCTACAGCGAGCTGAACCGCAACTGGTACACCTTCCTGGTGCACCCGGACGCCAACAAGACCGAGATCAAGATCGCTATCCAGCAGATCTTCAACGTCCGCGTCCTGACGGTCAACACGCTCAACCGCGAGGGCAAGCGCAAGCGGACCCGTACCGGGTTCGGCAAGCGCAAGGACACCAAGCGCGCGATGGTGAAGCTGGCTGACGGTGACCGTATCGAGGCCTTCGGCGGCCCGGTCAGCTGAGGGGTGTAGACAATGGCTATCCGTAAGTACAAGCCGACGACGCCGGGCCGGCGTGGCTCGAGCGTTGCCGACTTCGCCGAGATCACCCGGTCGACGCCCGAGAAGTCGCTGCTGGCTCCGCTGCCGAAGAAGGGCGGACGCAACGCCCACGGCCGGATCACCACGCGGCACCACGGTGGCGGCCACAAGCGCCAGTACCGTCTGATCGACTTCAAGCGGGTCGACAAGGACGGCGTGCCGGCGAAGGTCGCCCACATCGAGTACGACCCGAACCGCACCGCGCGCATCGCGCTGCTGCACTACGCCGACGGCGAGAAGCGCTACATCATCGCGCCGAAGGACCTGAAGCAGGGCGACCGCGTCGAGTCCGGTCCGGGCGCCGACATCAAGCCGGGCAACAACCTGCCGCTGCGCAACATTCCGGTCGGTACCACCATCCACAACGTGGAGCTGCGTCCGGGTGGCGGCGCCAAGCTGGCCCGCTCGGCCGGCGTCGGCATCCAGCTGCTCGGCCGTGAGGGCGCGTACGCGACCCTGCGTATGCCGTCCGGTGAGATCCGGCGTGTGGACGTGCGCTGCCGCGCCAGCATCGGCGAGATCGGCAACGCCGACCAGTCGAACATCAACTGGGGTAAGGCCGGCCGTATGCGGTGGAAGGGCAAGCGCCCGACCGTCCGTGGTGTCGCGATGAACCCGGTCGACCACCCGCACGGTGGTGGTGAGGGTAAGACCTCCGGTGGTCGCCACCCGGTCAACCCGCAGGGTAAGCCCGAGGGCCGCACCCGTCGTAAGGGCCAGCCGAGCGACCGGCTGATCGTCCGCCGCCGCTACGCCACGCGTAAGCGCGGCTGAGGGAGATAAGACATGCCTCGCAGCCTGAAGAAGGGCCCGTTCGTCGACGACCACCTGCTCAAGAAGGTGGAGACGCAGAACGACAAGGGCTCGAAGAACGTCATCAAGACCTGGTCGCGCCGCTCGACGATCATCCCGGAGATGCTGGGTCACACGATCGCCGTGCACGACGGACGTAAGCACGTCCCGGTCTTCGTGACCGAGGCCATGGTCGGGCACAAGCTCGGCGAGTTCGCGCTGACCCGCACGTTCAAGGGTCACGAGAAGGACGACCGGAAGAGCCGCCGGCGCTGACGCCGCGGGCATACGGATAGAGGAACAAGGGGTTACAGCGATGCCAGGAAAGGGCGACGCTCCGGTGCTTCCGGGCGCGCGGGCGGTTGCGCGGCACGTGCGCATCTCGCCGATGAAGGCGCGCCGGGTGGTCAACCTCGTCCGCGGCCTGCCCGCGAAGGAGGCGCTCACGGTGCTGCAGTTCGCGCCGCAGGCTGCGAGCGAGCAGGTGTACAAGGTGCTCGCGAGCGCGATCGCCAACGCGGAGAACAACGAGCGGCTGGACCCCGACGCGCTGCTCGTCAGCGAGGCGTTCGTCGACGAGGGCCCGACCATGAAGCGGTTCCGGCCGCGGGCGCAGGGCCGGGCGTACCGGATCCGCAAGCGCACGTGCCACATCACCGTGGCGGTCGAGGCGGTCGCGGCGGCCACGCCGAAGAAGTCGGCGAAGAAGGCCGCTCCGGCCAAGCCGGCCGCTGAGGAGCAGAGCACGACGGAGGGTGCCGAGTAATGGGTCAGAAGGTTCACCCGACCGGGTTCCGGCTCGGCATCTCGACCGACTGGAAGTCCCGCTGGTTCGCGGACAAGCTCTACAAGGACTACATCGGCGAGGACGTCAAGATCCGCCGCATGATGTCCAAGGGTCTCGAGCGCGCCGGCATCTCCAAGGTCGACATCGAGCGCACCCGTGACCGGGTCCGCGTCGACATCCACACCGCCCGGCCGGGCATCGTCATCGGCCGTAAGGGTGCGGAGGCCGACCGGATCCGCGGCGAGCTGGAGAAGCTCACCGGCAAGCAGGTCCAGCTGAACATCATCGAGGTGAAGAACCCCGAGTCGGACGCGCAGCTGGTCGCCCAGGGCGTCGCCGAGCAGCTGTCCAGCCGGGTCAGCTTCCGTCGGGCCATGCGCAAGGCGATGCAGTCCGCCATGAAGAACCCCGCCTGCAAGGGCATCCGGGTTCAGGTCTCGGGCCGTCTGGGCGGTGCCGAGATGAGCCGGACCGAGTTCTACCGCGAGGGCCGGGTTCCGCTGCACACGCTGCGGGCCAACATCGAGTACGGCTTCTTCGAGGCCCGTACCACCTTCGGCCGGATCGGCGTGAAGGTCTGGATCTACAAGGGCGACGCCGTCCCGGGCCGCGAGGCCCCGGCCGAGGCTGCCCCGTCGCGCGGCCCGCGCCGTGACCGTGGCGACCGGCCGGACCGGCCGCGCCGTGGCCGCTCGGGCTCGTCCGGTACGACCGCCGGTGGCACCGAGGCCGGCCGGGCTGCCGCGACCACCATCGCGCAGCAGGCGGAGACGCCGGCCGGCGACCCGGTCGACAGCAGCGCTGTCGCCGCAGCCGCCTCGGCTCCGGTCGGTAACCAGCCGGCAGAACAGCAGCAGGAGGGCTGACAGATGCTGATGCCGCGCAAGCCCCCGAAGGGCTTCCGCAAGCCGCACCACCCGGACCGCAGTGGCGCGTCCAAGGGTGGTAACCGGGTGGTGTTCGGCGAGTTCGGGATCCAGGCTCTCGAGCCGGCGTACGTGACCAACCGCCAGATCGAGTCGGCGCGTATCGCGATGACCCGCCACATCAAGCGTGGCGGCAAGGTCTGGATCACGATCTTCCCGGACCAGGCCCTCACCAAGAAGCCGGCCGAGACCCGGATGGGTTCCGGTAAGGGTTCGCCCGAGTGGTGGGTCGCCAACGTGAAGCCGGGGCGGGTTCTCTTCGAGATGTCCTTCCCCAACGAGCAGATCGCGCGAGAGGCGATGCGTCGCGCGATCCACAAGCTCCCGATGAAGTGCCGCATTGTTACGCGCGAAGTGGGTGAATCCTGATGGCAGCGGGCGTCAAGCCCTCCGAGCTGCGTGAGCTCTCCGAGGAGGAGCTGGTCACGAAGTTGCGCGAGGCGAAGGCGGAGCTGTTCAACCTCCGCGTGCAGGCCGCAACCGGGCAGCTGGACAACAACCGGCGGCTGCAGGTCATCCGTCGGGAGATCGCCCGGATCTACACGATCATGCGTGAGCGTGAGCTGGGTCTCTCGGCCGCGCCGACTGAGGTGACTGCATCATGAGTGAGAACACCACCGCCCCCGCGCGGTCCCGCCGCAAGGTCCGCGAGGGCCTCGTGGTCAGCGACAAGATGGACAAGACCGTCGTGGTCGAGGTCGAGGACCGCGTCAAGCACGCGCTGTACGGCAAGATCATGCGCCGTACGCGCAAGCTGAAGGTGCACGACGAGCAGAACTCGGCCGGCATCGGCGACCGGGTCCTGATCATGGAGACCCGGCCGCTGTCCGCCACCAAGCGCTGGCGGCTCGTGGAGATCCTCGAGAAGGCCAAGTAGCGAAGGCTCGAGCTCGGCCGGGTCTCGGTCGGGCGCAGGTTCCGCCAGGCTCCGGCCGCCCCGAGCGGCCGGAGAACCGGCAGACATAGGAGATAGACGTGATTCAGCAGGAGTCGCGACTGCGCGTCGCCGACAACACGGGTGCCCGGGAGATCCTGTGCATCCGGGTGCTCGGCGGCTCCGGTCGGCGCTACGCGAGCATCGGCGACGTCATCGTGGCGACCGTCAAGGACGCGATCCCCGGTGCCGGTGTGAAGAAGGGCGACGTCGTCAAGGCCGTCGTCGTTCGGACCGCCAAGGAGAAGCGGCGGCCGGACGGGTCGTACATCCGCTTCGACGAGAACGCCGCCGTCATCATCAAGGACGGTGGGGACCCGCGCGGTACCCGTATCTTCGGCCCGGTGGGCCGGGAGCTGCGGGACAAGCGGTTCATGAAGATCATCTCTCTCGCGCCGGAGGTGTTGTGACCGTGAAGGTCAAGAAGGGCGACACGGTCGTCGTCATCGCCGGCAAGGACAAGGGTGCCAAGGGCAAGGTCATCGCGGCCTACCCGCGGCAGGACAAGGTCCTGGTCGAGGGCGTGAACCGGGTCAAGAAGCACACCCGTATCAGCACCACCCAGCGTGGCGCCAAGACCGGTGGCATCGTCACCCAGGAGGCCCCGATCCACGTCTCGAACGTGATGGTCCTGGACTCCGACGGCAAGCCGACCCGCGTCGGCTACCGGATCGACGACAACGGCCAGAAGGTCCGCATCGCGCGTAGCACCGGTAAGGACCTCTGATGACCACGGCTACCGAAACCAAGACCCTGCCGCGCCTCAAGGAGCGGTACCGCAACGAGGTGGTGGCCGAGCTGCAGAAGCAGTTCGAGTTCGCCAACCCGATGCAGGTGCCGCGGCTGGTCAAGATCGTCGTCAACATGGGTGTCGGCGAGGCCGCTCGCGACGCCAAGCTGATCGACGGGGCCGTCCGCGACCTGGCCACCATCACCGGCCAGAAGCCGCAGGTCCGGCGGGCCACGAAGTCCATCGCGCAGTTCAAGCTCCGCGAGGGCATGCCGATCGGCGCGAAGGTCACCCTGCGCGGCGACCGGATGTGGGAGTTCCTGGACCGGCTGCTCTCGATCGCGCTGCCGCGTATCCGTGACTTCCGCGGCCTGGACGGGCGCAAGCTCGACGGGCACGGCAACTACACGTTCGGCCTGACCGAGCAGTCGGTGTTCCACGAGATCGACCAGGACAAGATCGATCGCCAGCGGGGCATGGACATCACGGTGGTCACGACCGCCACGACCGACGACGAGGGCCGGGCGCTGCTCAAGCTCCTGGGCTTCCCGTTCAAGGAGAACTGAGATGGCCAAGAAGGCGCTGATCCTCAAGGCGGCCGCGAAGCCGAAGTTCTCGGTTCGCGCGTACACCCGCTGCCAGCGGTGCGGGCGTCCGAAGGCGGTCTACCGCAAGTTCGGTCTCTGCCGGGTGTGCATCCGGGAGATGGCCCACCGCGGTGAGCTGCCCGGCGTGTCCAAGGCTTCCTGGTAATAGCCCGGCGCGCTCCGGCGCGTCAGCTGAACTGTCTCTTCGCCGTAGGCCCCGGGCCTGGCCCGGGGAACCCCGGCGAGAAAGGTTGACGAGTTTTCATGACGATGACCGACCCGATCGCAGACATGCTCACGCGTCTGCGTAACGCCAACCAGGCGTACCACGACCGGGTGACGATGCCCTACTCGAAGATCAAGGCGAACATCGCCGAGGTCCTCAAGGCCGAGGGTTACATCGCCACCTGGTCGGTCGAGGAGCCCGAGGAGGGCGCCGTCGGCAAGCGACTGGTCGTCGAGCTGAAGTACGGCCAGAACCGCGAGCGGAGCCTGGCCGGCATCAAGCGCGTGTCCAAGCCCGGTCTCCGGGTGTACGCCAAGTCGGACGGGCTCCCGCGGGTGCTCGGCGGGCTGGGCGTGGCGATCATTTCGACGTCCCAGGGGCTGCTCACCGACCGGCAGGCCCGCAAGCGGAGCGTTGGCGGGGAAGTCCTCGCCTTCGTCTGGTAACGGGAGACAGGTAGAAATGTCGCGTATTGGACGTAAGTCGATCCCGGTGCCTGCCGGCGTCGACATCACGATCGACGGCCGGACCGTCAAGGTCAAGGGCCCCAAGGGCGAACTGAGCCACGTGCTGGCCGAGCCGATCACGGCGGAGCGGGGCGAGGACGGCGAGCTGCACGTCAACCGGCCCAACGACGAGCGCAAGGCCAAGGAGCTGCACGGCCTGAGCCGTACGCTGGTGGCCAACATGATCGTCGGTGTCACCGAGGGCTACCGCAAGAGCCTGGAGATCGCCGGTACCGGTTACCGCGTGACCGCCAAGGGCAAGGACCTGGAGTTCGCGCTCGGGTTCTCGCACCCGGTCCTGGTGCCGGCGCCGGAGGGCATCACCTTCACGGTCGAGAAGCCGACGCTGTTCCACGTGGCCGGCATCGACAAGCAGCAGGTCGGCGAGGTCGCCGCCAACATCCGGAAGATCCGTCCGCCGGAGCCCTACAAGGGCAAGGGCGTGAAGTACCAGGGCGAGGTCATCCGCCGCAAGGCTGGAAAGGCAGGTAAGAAGTGAGCGCCACGCTGCTCAAGCGCCGCCGCGGCGTCGCCGCCAAGCGTGCCGTCGGGCGTGCGCGTCGGCACTTCCGGGTCCGCAAGAACGTCAGCGGCACCGCCGAGCGTCCCCGCCTGGTCGTCACCCGCTCCCTGCGCCACGTGGTGGCCCAGGTCGTGGACGACACCAAGGGTCACACCCTGGCGTCGGCCTCGACCATGGACGCCTCGCTGCGCGGCGCCGAGGGCGACAAGAGCGCCCTGGCCGGCAAGGTCGGCGCCCTGCTCGCCGAGCGCGCCAAGGCCGCCGGCGTCTCGAAGGTCGTCTTCGACCGCGGTGGCAACCGGTACGCGGGGCGTGTCGCCGCGCTTGCCGACGCCGCCCGCGAAGCCGGGCTCGAGTTCTAGAAACCCCGTCACGAGAGAGAAGGAAGGCTGCTGATGCCAGGTCAACAGCGCCGTGGCGGCGGGTCCGGTGGCAACGAGGGTGGTCGCCGCGACAACCGCCGTGAGGGCGGCCGCGGAAACGCGCCCGTCGAGAAGACCCCGCACCTCGAGCGGGTCGTCGCGATCAACCGCGTCGCCAAGGTCGTGAAGGGTGGTCGTCGCTTCAGCTTCACCGCCCTGGTGATCGTGGGCGACGGCGACGGCACCGTCGGTGTGGGCTACGGAAAGGCCAAGGAGGTGCCCGCGGCGATCGCCAAGGGTGTCGAGGAGGCCAAGAAGCACTTCTTCAAGGTGCCGCGCATCGCGTCCTCGATCCCGCACCCGGTGACGGGTGAGGCGGCGGCCGGTGTGGTGCTGCTCAAGCCGGCCTCCGCCGGTACGGGCGTCATCGCCGGTGGCCCGGTGCGTGCCGTGCTGGAGTGCGCGGGCATCCACGACGTGCTCTCCAAGAGCCTCGGCTCGTCCAACCCGATCAACATCGTGCACGCCACGGTGGCGGCCCTGAAGGGGCTCGAGTCCCCGGAGCAGGTCGCGGCTCGTCGTGGTCTGCCGGTCGAGGACGTCGCGCCGGCCGCCATGCTGGCGTCGCGGGCGGGGGTGGCGTCCTGATGGCACGCCTGAAGGTCACCCAGGTCCGGTCCGAGATCGGGACCAAGAAGAACCAGCGTGACTCGCTGCGTTCGCTCGGTCTCAAGCGGATCAACGACGTGGTGGTCAAGGAGGACCGGCCGGAGATCCGCGGCATGATCTTCACGGTCAACCACCTCGTGAAGGTCGAGGAGGTCGAGTAATGACGATCAAGGTGCACCACCTGCGTCCGGCTCCCGGCGCCAAGACCGACAAGACCCGCGTGGGTCGCGGTGAGGGCTCCAAGGGCAAGACCGCCGGTCGCGGTACCAAGGGTTCCAAGGCCCGGAAGAACATCTCGCCGGCGTTCGAGGGTGGGCAGATGCCCATCCACATGCGCCTGCCGAAGATGAAGGGCTTCAAGAACAAGTTCAAGGTCGTGTTCCAGGTGGTCAACCTGGACCGGCTGGCCGAGCTGTTCCCGAACGGCGGCCAGGTCGGCCCGGTCGAGCTGGTCGAGGCCGGCGCGGTCCGCAAGGGTCACCCGGTCAAGGTGCTCGGCACCGGCGACCTCGGTGGCGTGTCTCTCCAGGTCTCGGCGCACGCGTTCAGCGCGTCGGCCAAGGAGAAGATCACCGCCGCCGGTGGCTCGGTCACCGAGCTGTAAGGCGATGTCCATGGCGCCCGTTCAGTTGTTCGCAACTGGGCGGGCGCCATGGTCTACCGGCCACATGTGCGCCGGGTAACATCGGATTCGGTTTATGTAGCCGGGCACATCTGCCCGGACCGGGGCCGGGCTGTTAGAGTCCGTTCCCAGCCATGGATACCGGACACTCCGTCCGGCACCACCCCGCCCCGCCAGGGACTCGTTCACCGGCGGCCCGCGTCGCGCAGGAGGAAGAAGTTGCTGTCCGCCTTTCTCAGTGCGTTCCGTACGCCTGACCTGCGCAAGAAGCTGCTGTTCACAGTAGGCATCATCGCGGTCTACCGGCTGGGCGCCACGCTGCCCAGCCCGGGCGTCTCGTACGGCAACGTGCAGAAGTGCCTCGACACGATCCAGGGTGGAAGCACCGGTGTGCTCAACCTGCTGGATCTCTTCTCCGGTGGCGCGCTGCTCCAGCTCTCGGTCTTCGCGCTGGGCATCATGCCCTACATCACCGCGTCGATCATCCTGCAGCTGCTGACGGTGGTGATCCCGCGCCTGGAGCAGCTCCGCAAGGAGGGCCAGGCCGGGCAGGCCAAGATCACGCAGTACACCCGCTACCTGACGCTGGGCCTGGGCATCCTCCAGTCCTCGGCGTTCGTGGCGCTGGCCCGCTCCGGGCAGCTGTTCAACAACCAGTGCGACCAGTTCCCGATCGTGCCCCAGGGCACCGGCATCCCGGACTGGCTGACCCTGACCATCCTGGTCATGACCATGACCGCCGGCACCGGCGTGGTGATGTGGCTCGGTGAGCTGATCACCGACCGGGGCGTCGGCAACGGCATGTCCGTGCTGATCTTCACCTCGATCGCGGCCCGGCTCCCCAGCGAGGGCTGGAAGATCAAGACCACAAAGGGCTGGGGGATGTTCCTCCTCGTCATCGCCCTGGTGCTGCTGGTCATCACCGCTGTCACCTTCATCGAGCAGGCGCAGCGCCGCATCCCGGTGCAGTACGCCAAGCGCATGATCGGCCGGCGGATGTACGGCGGGACGTCGACCTACATCCCGCTGAAGGTGAACCAGGCGGGTGTCATCCCGGTCATCTTCGCCTCGTCGCTGCTCTACCTGCCGCAGCTCGCGCTCCAGTTCTTCGATCAGAACGACCCGGGCAAGGTCCAGGCGTGGATCCAGAACCACATCGTGAAGGCGAGCGCGCCGGAGCACATCGCGATCTACTTCCTGCTGATCATCTTCTTCACGTACTTCTACGTGTCGATCACGTTCAACCCGACCGAGGTCGCGGACAACATGAAGAAGTACGGCGGCTTCGTGCCGGGCATCCGCCCCGGCAAGCCGACCGCCGAGTACCTCGACTTCATCCTCAGCCGGATCACCCTGCCGGGCGCGCTCTACCTGGGCATCGTCGCGATCCTGCCGAACTTCTTCTTCATCTGGCTCGACAACCAGCAGTTCCAGAACTTTCCGTTCGGCGGCACCGCTGTGCTCATCATGGTCGGCGTCGGTCTGGAGACCGTGAAGCAGATCGAGAGCCAACTCATGCAGCGGAACTACGAAGGGTTCCTGCGGTAGATGCGACTCGTTCTGGTTGGCCCGCCGGGCGCGGGCAAGGGCACACAGGCGGAGTTCGTCGCCGCGCACCTCTCGGTGCCGAAGATCTCGACCGGTGACATCTTCCGGGCGAACGTCTCCCAGGGCACGCCGCTGGGCGTCGAGGCCAAGCGGTACATGGACGCCGGCAAGCTGGTCCCGGACGAGGTCACCATCAACATGGTGCGGGACCGGCTCGCTGAGCCGGACGCGAGCGAGGGGTTCCTCCTCGACGGCTTCCCGCGGACCACTCCGCAGGCCGCCGCGCTGGACAAGCTCCTCGCCGACCTCGGCACCGCGCTGGACCTGGTGCTGGAGCTCGTCGTCGACGACGACGAGGTGATCCGGCGGCTGTCCGGCCGGCGCACCTGCCGCGGCTGCGGCAAGATCTGGCACGTCGAGTTCGACTCGCCGAGCCGGGAGGGCGTCTGCGACCGCTGCGGCGCCGAGCTGTTCCAGCGCGACGACGACAAGCCGGAGACCATCGCCGCCCGGCTGCGGGAGTACGCCGAGAAGACCGCGCCGCTCGTGGACTACTACGGCGCCCAGGGCAAGCTGGTCGGCATCGACGCGACCGGCCCGGTGGAGGACGTCACCGTCCGCGCCATCGACGCGCTGCGCTCGTACGGCGGCTGAGGTCCCACCCGCCACCCGGCGGATAGAGTGCGAACAGCGGGGTACGTGCGACGTGCCCCGCTGCTCCGCGTACGCGTGACGAAAGGTAACCACCACCATGCGCCGTCCCCAGCTGGACATCCAGCTGAAGACCCCCGAGCAGATCGAGCTGATGCGGGCCGCCGGTCTGGTCGTCGCCCGCGCCCTGCGGCGGATGCGGGAGGCGGTGGCGCCGGGCGTGTCGACGGCCGACCTGGACGCGATCGCCGAGTCGACCATCCGCGAGGCGGGCGCCGTGCCGTCGTTCAAGGGCTACCACGGCTTCCCGGCGTCGATCTGCTCCTCGGTCAACCGGCAGGTGGTGCACGCCATCCCGTCGGCCGAGCAGGTGCTGCGCGAGGGCGACCTGATCTCGATCGACTGCGGCGCGGTGCTGGACGGCTGGCACGGCGACGCGGCGGTCACGGTGCCGGTCGGCGAGGTCGACCCGGCGCTGCTGAGGATGACGGCGGTGGCCGAGGACGCCATGTGGGCCGGGATCGCCGCGGCGGCGCGCGGGGCGGCTTCCGGCAAGGGCCGGCTCACCGACATCTCGCACGCGGTCGAGACGGCGGTCCGCAAGGGCGGCCGGTACGGCATCGTCGACGGCTACGGCGGCCACGGCATCGGCACCGAGATGCACCAGGACCCGCACGTGCTCAACCACGGGCGTCCCGGCAAGGGGCCGCGCCTGGTGCCGGGCCTGGCGCTCGCCATCGAGCCGATGATCACGATGGGCTCGCCGCGTACGGTCGAGCTGTCCGACGGCTGGACCGTGGTGACCCGGGACGGGTCGATGGCGGTGCACGTCGAGCACTCGATGGCGCTGCTGGACGACGGCGTGTGGGTGCTGACCGCCGAGGACGGCGGACGGGCCCGCCTGGGCGACCTGGTGACCAAGCGGCAGACGTCGGTGGACTCACCGGCCTGATCGAGGGCCCCGGCCGCGCCGGATGACCGGCCACGCCGTGCCGGGCTGGCGATCGGGTGACATGCTTGCTCCCATGGAGGAGCGCAACCGCATGCGGGCGGCCGACGCGGACCGTGAGGCCACCGCGGAGCGACTCCGGGCGGCGTTGAACGAGGGCCGGCTCGACCTGCACGAGTACGACGACCGGCTGCGCCGGGCGTACGGGTCGAAGACCTACGGCGAGCTGGACGAGCTGCTGACCGACCTGCCCGGCGCCGGACCGGCCGGACGCCCCCTGCCGGCGCCCCGCGCGCCCGGGGAGGGCGGGGTGGCGGTCCCGGGCCCGGAGGCCGTGAGCGGGGCGCGTAGCGCCTGGCTGCTGGGGGTCTGGGGCCCCTGGCTGAAGGTGGCCCTGATCCTCACCGCGATCTGGTTCGTCTCGCAGCTGGGTGAGGGCGAGTTCGAGTTCGACGACTACTGGCCGCTCTGGGTGCTCGGCCCGTGGGGCGCGGTGGTGCTCTACCAGACCGTCCAGGGGCTGGCGTCCGGCGCGCCGGAGAAGGACGCCGAACGCCGGCGGCGCAAGCGGGTCGAGCGGGAGGCCCGCCGCCAGGCGAAGCGCGAACTGCCGGAGACGTGACCTGCGTCATATCCGAGCCGTCCGGGTGACTGTCGCGCCGGTCGGTTTGGCGAGCACGTGCGGGTCGGCGTACACTTTCAGATCGGCGCACAGCGTCCACTCCGCCATGCCCACCCTGCGCTTCGGTGGGAGTCGGAGCCGCGGCTGGCGCGGGTTTCCTGATCTTGGTCAGTTCACCCGTGTAAGACGTTGTGGGCCGTCCGGAGTAACCGACGTCAGGACAGCGGAGGACATGCCGAAAAAAGACGGAGCCATCGAGATCGAGGGTCGGGTCATCGAGCCCCTGCCGAACGCCATGTTCCGGGTGGAGCTCGCGAACGGCCACAAGGTGCTCGCTCACATCAGCGGCAAGATGCGCCAGCACTACATCCGCATCCTGCCGGAGGACCGGGTCGTCGTCGAACTCTCGCCGTACGACCTGACCCGCGGGCGCATCGTCTACCGCTACAAGTAAGCCTGACGGCGGCCGGGAGACCCGTGTCCGTCTTCGACGTCCGGATCGCGCACCGCCGCGGCTCCGGGCCAGATGGGAAGTAAGGCAACCGTGAAGGTCAAGCCGAGCGTCAAGAGGATCTGCAACAAGTGCCGGGTGATCCGCCGGCACGGCCGGGTCATGGTCATCTGCACCGACCCGCGCCACAAGCAGCGCCAGGGCTGACGCCCCACACATCACCAGCTCGTCTCAGCCGCGGTCGGGTGCGCAGCGCGTACCCCTCGTGGTTGACCCCCGGTCGGAGGCCGGGGCCCGCTCGGGCAGCGACCGATCCCGGTCGCCGGCGTTCTTGACGCCGGAAGGACAGGGACGGCCGGTAGCGGGGTGGGACGGGTCCACACCTCCGCCACAACATCACGAGGAGTACGCCCGCACATGGCACGTCTAGTCGGCGTGGATCTCCCCCGCGAGAAGCGGATGGAGATCGCGCTCACCTACATCTTCGGGGTCGGTCGCACCCGCGCCCTGGAGACGCTCGCCGCGACCGGCATCTCGCCGGACAAGCGCGTTCGGGACCTCACGGACGAGGAGCTCGTCGAGCTCCGGAACCACATCGAGGGCAACTACAAGGTTGAAGGCGACCTGCGCCGCGAGGTCGCCGCTGACATCCGCCGCAAGGTCGAGATCGGCTGCTACGCCGGTATCCGGCACCGCCGCGGTCTGCCCGTGCGTGGCCAGCGCACCAAGACCAACGCGCGGACCCGGAAGGGCCCGAAGCGGACCGTGGCCGGCAAGAAGAAGCCCGGCAAGAAGTAACTAGGAGCGCACAGACTTATGCCACCGAAGGCTCGTGCCGGAGCCGCCGTCAAGAAGGTCCGGCGCAAGGAACGCAAGAACGTCGCCCACGGGCAGGCGCACATCAAGAGCACCTTCAACAACACCATCGTGTCCATCACGGACCCGACCGGTGCGGTCATCTCCTGGGCCTCCTCCGGCCAGGTCGGCTTCAAGGGCTCCCGCAAGTCGACTCCGTTCGCCGCGCAGCTCGCCGCCGAGGCCGCCGCGCGCCGCGCGATGGAGCACGGCATGCGCAAGGTCGACGTGTTCGTCAAGGGCCCCGGCTCCGGCCGGGAGACCGCCATCCGTTCGCTGCAGGCCGTCGGCCTCGAGGTCGGGCAGATCTCCGACGTCACGCCGCAGCCGCACAACGGGTGCCGTCCGCCGAAGCGTCGCCGGGTCTGAGAGGTTAGAGAGAGATGGCTCGTTACACCGGTGCTGACTGCCGCCGTTGCCGGCGGGAGAAGATGAAGCTGTTCCTCAAGGGCAGCAAGTGCGATGGTCCGAAGTGCCCGTTCGAGTCCCGGCCGTTCCCGCCCGGGCAGCACGGCCGCGGCCGCACGAAGGAGACGGAGTACCTGCTCCAGCTCCGTGAGAAGCAGAAGGCCCGTCGTGTCTACGGCGTGCTGGAGAAGCAGTTCCGCGGCTACTACGAAGAGGCCGTGAGCAAGGAAGCCAAGACCGGTGAGGTCCTGCTGCAGATCCTCGAGTCGCGGCTGGACAACGTGGTCTACCGGGCCGGCTACGCCAAGTCCCGGGACATGGCCCGTCAGCTGGTCAAGCACGGCCACTTCACGGTGAACGGCAAGAAGGTCGACATCCCGTCGTACCGCGTCAAGGAGCACGACATCGTCGAGGTGCGTGCCAAGAGCAAGGAGCTCACCCCGTTCCTCGTGGCGCAGGGTGAGGCCGGCTCGCGGACCGTTCCGGCGTGGCTGGAGGCGATCCCGAGCCAGCTGAAGATCCTCGTGCACTCGCTCCCGGCCCGCCAGGTGATCGACACCCAGGTCCAGGAGCAGCTGATCGTCGAGCTCTACTCCAAGTAAGGGCTCGTTGCGGTGGCCCGTCCTCCGGGGCGGGCCACCGGAACAGTTGTGTCGTGGGCGTCAAATAGCGGGCGCCCCGGAAGAGAAGAGAAAAGATGCTCATCAGCCAGCGACCGTCTCTCTCCGAAGAGTCGATCAACGAGACCCGCTCCCGGTTCACCATCGAGCCGCTGGAGCCCGGCTTCGGCTACACGCTGGGCAACTCGCTCCGGCGTACGCTGCTGTCCTCGATCCCGGGCGCGGCGGTCACCTCGATCAAGATCGACGGTGTGCTGCACGAGTTCACCACGATCCCCGGTGTCAAGGAGGACGTGGTCGAGCTCGTCATGAACATCAAGGAGCTGTGCGTCAGCTCCGAGCACGACGAGCCGGTCAGCATGTACCTGCGCAAGCAGGGCCCGGGCGACGTGACCGCCGGTGACATCCAGCCCCCGGCCGGTGTCTCGGTGCACAACCCGGACCTGAAGCTCGCCACCCTCAACGGCAAGGGCCGGCTCGACATGGAGCTGACCGTCGAGCGGGGTCGCGGCTACGTCACGGCGGCGCAGAACAAGCAGGCGGGCGCCGAGATCGGCCGGATCCCGGTCGACTCGATCTACTCGCCGGTGCTCAAGGTGACGTACCGGGTCGAGGCGACCCGTGTCGAGCAGCGTACCGACTTCGACCGGCTCATCATCGACGTCGAGACCAAGCCGTCGATGGGCCCGCGTACCGCGCTGGCCTCGGCCGGCTCGACGCTGGTGGAGCTGTTCGGGCTGGCCCGGGAGCTGGACGAGACCGCCGAGGGCATCGACATCGGGCCGTCCCCGCAGGACGCCCAGCTGGCGGCGGACCTGGCCCTGCCGATCGAGGAGCTGGACCTCACCGTCCGCTCCTACAACTGCCTCAAGCGCGAGGGCATCAACTCCGTTGGTGAGCTCATCGGGCGTACCGAGGCCGACCTCCTCGACATCCGCAACTTCGGTCAGAAGTCGATCGACGAGGTCAAGATGAAGCTCGCCGGGATGGGCCTGGGGCTGAAGGACTCGGCTCCGAACTTCGACCCGGCGCACGTCGTGGACGCCTTCGGCGAGGCGGACTACGACACCGACGACTACCGCGAGACCGAGCAGCTCTAGTCCGCGCTGCCGCCACACCTGAGGAGCACCAAGCATGCCCACGCCCACCAAGGGCCCCCGCCTCGGCGGCAGCCCCGCGCACGAGCGGCTGATGCTGGCCAACCTGGCCACTGCGCTGTTCCAGCACGGCAAGATCCAGACCACCGAGACGAAGGCCCGGCGGCTGCGTCCGCTGGCCGAGCAGCTCATCACCAAGGCCAAGCGCGGCGACCTCGCCTCGCGCCGCCGCGTGCTGGGCGTCGTCAAGGACAAGGACGTGGTCTACGCCCTGTTCGACCAGATCGCGCCCCGGTACGCCAACCGCAACGGTGGCTACACCCGGATCGTGAAGACCGGTCCGCGCAAGGGTGACGCCGCTCCGATGGCGATCATCGAGCTGGTGGAGGAGCTTCAGGTCGCCGAGCCGAAGGCGAACAAGAAGACCGCCGCCCGCAAGGCCGCGCAGCAGGACAAGGTCGAGGCCCTGGCCCCGGCCGAGGAGACCCCGCGCTCCAGCGCCGGTGACCAGGACGCCGAGGCGCCGGTCTCCGCGTCGGGTGACACCGCCGCCGCCCGTGAGGACAGCGACGAGGCCACCGAGAACGACAAGGCCTGAGATCAGGCTCGACCGGGCCCGGCATCCCCTCGGGGGTGCCGGGCCCGTCGCCGTCGACAGGAGGTACGAGGTGGACGAGCGGACCCGGCTGCGGCTGGACGTCTCGTACGACGGCACCGACTTCTCCGGCTGGGCGCCCCAGCCGACCCGGCGCACCGTGGCCGGCGTACTCGTGCAGACGCTGGACCTGGTGCTCGGCGCGGGCACGGTGACCGGCCTGACGGTGGCCGGGCGTACCGACGCCGGGGTGCACGCCACCGGGCAGGTCTGCCACCTCGACCTGCCGACTCCCGTGTGGCGGGAGCACGAGGGGCGGCTGCTGCGCCGGCTGGCCCGGCTCCTGCCGCCTGACGTCCGGGTACGCGCGATGACCGAGGTGCCCGCCGACTTCGACGCCCGGTTCTCGGCCACGTTCCGGCGCTACGAGTACCGGGTCACCGACGCACCGTGGGGCGCCGAGCCGCTGCGCCGCGGGGACACCCTGGCCTGGCCCAAGCCGCTGGACCTGGCGGCCCTCAATGCCTCCGCCGCCGGGCTGGTGGGCGAGCACGACTTCGCCGCGTACTGCCGGCGCAAGGAGAACGCGACCACGCTGCGCGAGGTGACCCGGCTGGACTGGCGGCGCGACCCGGACGGGATCCTGGTCGCCACCGTGCAGGCCGACGCGTTCTGCCAGAACATGGTGCGCAGCCTGGTCGGGGCGATGCTGGTGGCCGGCGACGGTCGGCGGCCGGTCCAGTGGCCGGCCGGCCTGCTGACCCGGCGTGAACGCTCCAGCGAGGTGACAGTGGCGCCGGCGCACGGCCTCGCCCTGGTCGCTGTGGGCTACCCGGCCGACCCGGCCGAGTACGCCCGCCGCGCCGAGGAGACCCGCCGGTTGCGGGTGCCGGTGGCCGAGGGCTGAGCCCGCCTCAGTCCGTGCCCCGCTGTCCGGCGCTGTCCCCGGCCGACTCCGCGTCGGGCTGACCGGCCGTGCCGGCCGCCGCGCGACGGTCCAGCACACCCCGGTTGAGGTGCAGCTCGACCATGTCGTACATGATCTCGCGGGCGGCCGCGTCGTCGCTCGGGATGCGTTCCCCGTCGGCGCGGGTGACCAGGCAGTAGGCGACGTAGTGTCCGCGTACCTGCCAGGCGACCCGGGCCGCGGCCTTCTCCACCGCGTCGGTGTCGTCGCCGGCCGCCATGCCACGGAACCGTCCCTGGCGCGCGTCGAGCAGCGGCCGGATGCGGTCGCGTACGCGCTGGGCGGTGGCCACGTCGGTGAGGTTGAACAGGCCGGCGGTGATCAGGTGGTCGCCGTCGGGGGAGCGGAGCGTGCCCCGCACGACCTGGTTGCAGCCGAGCCGGACCAGCAGGTCGGCGATCTCGCCGGTGGCCGCTACCTGGCACTTCGTGCTGGCCTGGGTCTTCAGCACCCGGTATGCGGGCTTTCCGTCGGTGACCACCAGATCCTTCGTCGGGAAGACCTCCGTGGCGGTGAGCGACGCCTGGTCGGTGTCCCGGGAGTCCAGGTCGGTGGCACCGGACGGGGTGCTCGACTCGGTCGGCTGCGGGGTCGGCTGGCCGGCTGGGGGCGTGGCGGTGCGTTCGTCGAGCAGAGCCGCGACGGCGAGCCCGGTGAGCGAGAGCAGCAGCAGGACGGCGGCACCGCCGACGAGCGTCTGCCAGAGCCGCCCGCCGCCGCGGCGTTCGGCGCGCCGGGTCCGGGGCAGCTCGGAGACGTCGGCGGCGCGGGCGGTGGGGCTGGCCGGGATCGGCACCGTCGGCCGGTTCACCGCCGCCGGTACGGGCGCGGGCATGGGCGGCGCGGGCTGCGGCACCGGGGACGGCTCCCGTGGTGGCGCGGGCCGTCCGGGTGCCGGCGCCGGGGCCGGTGGTGCCGGAACGGGTGCGCGGGTGTCGTCCGCCACCGCCTGCCCGTCGGGGTCGGCCTGTTCGGCCGCGCCGGCCGGCGGCAGCGCCGGTTGCGGGCGCGGCGGCGGGGGCAGCGACGGCGTGGGGAAGCGGGAGCGTGACGGACCCGCGGGCGGAGGCGTGGCTGCGGGCCCGGTGGGGGCCGACCCGGGCTTCGGGTACTCCAGGAAGGCGTCCTCATCGGACTCGTACCGGTACACCATGTGGCATAGAGTAGGGCTGATTGTCCCTTTCAGGGGTAATATCGGGAAATTCTGGTGGAGTGGCGTCCGGCCTGCCCGTGACACCGTCGCCGGAACCGCCCCGGCCCGGTGCGAGAATGCCTGCGTGACCGGCGACCACTACTTCACCGCTGAACCCTCGACCCCGGCCCGCCCGCGCGAGGTCGAGTTCACAGTCGCCGGGCGCGACTACACACTCGGCTCGGCCGGTGGCGTCTTCTCCGCCGACCGGCTCGACCCGGGGACCGCCGTGCTGCTGCGCAAGGCCGACCTGCCGGCCGCCGACGTCACCGGCGCGCTGCTCGACATCGGATGCGGCTTCGGCCCGATCACCTGCGTCCTCGCCACTGTCGCGCCGAAGGCCACCGTCTGGGCGGTGGACGTCAACGAGCGCGCCCGCGCCCTCACTACCGACAACGCGGCAAGGGTCGGCGCCGCCGACCGGGTACGCGCCGTCGCGCCGGACGATCTGCCGGACGACGTCACCTTCACCCAGATCTGGTCCAACCCGCCGATCCACATCGGCAAGGCGGAACTGCACCGCCTGCTGCTGCGCTGGCTGCCCCGGCTCGCCCCGGACGGAGTGGCCTGGCTGGTCGTCGCCCGGCACCTCGGCGGCGACTCGCTGCACCGCTGGCTGGTGGAGCAGGGCTGGTCCGTCGAGCGGCAGGCCAGCCAGAAGGGCTACCGGGTGCTGCGGGTCACCCGGTAATCCGGTGTCGTCCACCGACCCGGCTCGGGCAGGATGCCCGCGTGGGATACGTGGACGTGGCAGGAGTCGGGCACATCCTCCCGGACGGGCGTGAGCTGTTCAGCGACGTGTCGTTCCGGGTCGGTGAGGGCGCGAAGGTGGCGCTCGTCGGCCCGAACGGCGCCGGCAAGACCACGCTGCTGCGGATGGTCGCCGGTGACCTGCCGGTCAAGACCGGCGCGATCGCCCGCTCCGGCGGGCTGGGCGTGATGCGGCAGTTCATCGGCATGATCGGCGACGAGTCCACGCTCGCCGACCTCGCCCTGTCGCTGGCGCCGCCGGCGCTGCGCGACGCCGGGCGGCGGCTCGCCGAGACCGAGGCGGCCATGCGGGCGGCCGAGGTCCGCGGCAAGTACAGCTCCGCCGCCGCGAAGACCCAGCTCGCGTACGCCGAGGCGCTCGCCGCCTGGGGCGAGACCGGCGGGTACGACGCGGAGGTCCTCTTCGACACCGTCGCCACCATCGTGCTGGACCTGCCATGGGACAGCGCCCGGGAACGGCCGGTCCGCACGCTCTCCGGCGGCCAGCAGAAACGCTTCGCGCTGGAACTGCTGCTGCGCGGCCCGGACGAGGTGCTGCTGCTCGACGAGCCGGACAACTTCCTCGACGTACCCGGCAAACGCTGGCTGGAGGGGCGGCTGCGCGAGTCGGCCAAATCCGTGCTGTACGTCTCGCACGACCGGGAACTGCTCGCGCAGACCGCCGACCGCGTCGTCGCGGTGGAGGGCGGCAGCGCCTGGGTGCACCCAGGCGGCTTCGCGAGCTGGCACGACGCCCGGGTGGCCCGGCACGCCCGCCTCGACGAGCTGCGCAAACGCTGGGACGAGGACCACCAGAAGCTGCGCGAGCTGATGCTGATGTACAAGCAGAAGGCCGCGTACAACGACGGGATGGCGTCCCGCTACCAGGCCGCGCAGACCCGGTTGCGCAAGTTCGAGGAGGCCGGGCCGCCGCCCGTACCCCCGAAGGACCAGGACATCCGGATGCGCCTGACCGGCGGGCGGACCGGCAAGCGCGCGGTCATCGCCGAGCAGCTGGAGCTGGACGGCCTGACGTACCCGTTCGACCTGGAACTCTGGTACGGCGACCGGGTCGCGGTGCTGGGCGCGAACGGCACCGGCAAGTCGCACTTCCTGCGCCTGCTGGCCCGCGGCGGCACCGACCCGGAGCCGGGAAACACCCCAGTCGACGGTGCCGGCGCGCTCGCACCGGTCGCCCACGGTGGCGTGGTGCGGCTCGGCGCGCGGGTCCGGCCCGGGCACTTCTCGCAGACCCACGACCGGCCGGAGCTGATGGCCAAGACGCTCGTCGAGGTGCTGTGGCGCGGCGACGACCACCGGGCCGGCATGGACCGGCACGCCGCCATGGCGGCGCTGTCCCGGTACGAGCTCGCCGGCCAGGGCGACCAGCGGTTCGGCACGCTCTCCGGCGGGCAGCAGGCCCGCTTCCTGGTGCTGCTGCTGGAGCTGTCCGGGGCGACGCTGCTGCTGCTCGACGAGCCCACGGACAACCTCGACCTGGCCTCGGCCGAGGCGCTGGAGGCCGGGCTGACCGCGTTCGAGGGGACTGTGGTCGCTGTGACGCACGACAGGTGGTTCACCCGTACCTTCGACCGGTTCGTGCTGTTCCGGGGCGACGGCGACGTGGTGGAGACGCCGGAGCCGGTCTGGGACGTGGGGTGATCGACCGGGAGCTGGCCGATCGGCTGTGCGCGGTGGACGGCGTGGTCGCGGTGGCGCTCGGCGGCAGCCGCGCCCGCGGCGACCACCGGCCCGACTCCGACTGGGACCTGGGCCTCTACTACCGGGGTACGCCGGACCTGGCCGGGCTGCGCGCGGTGGCCGCCTCGATCGCCGACGGGCCGGTGGACCTCACCGCACCGGGCGGCTGGGGGCCGTGGGTCGACGGGGGCGGCTGGCTGCGTGTCGGCGGCGTCGCAGTGGACTGGATCTACCGCGACCTGGACCGGGTGCACCGGGTGTGGGCGGACTGCCGGGCCGGCCGCTACACGGTCGAGGCGCAGGCCGGGCACCCGCTCGGCTTCTACTCGCACGCGTACGCCGGGGAGGTGGCGCTCGGGCGGGTGCTCGGCGACCCGAGCGGCGAGCTGACCGCGCTGCGGGCCGAGACCGTCGACTACCCGCCCGCGCTCGGCGCCGCGCTGGTCGCCGGCGGCTGGGAGACCGGGCTGCTGCTCGACGGCGCGGCCAAGGGCGCGGCCGGGGGCGACGCCGGCTACGTGGCGGGCTGCCTGTTCCGGGTGGTCGGCGTGCTGGTCCACGCGCTGCACGGCCGGGCCGGACGGTGGCTGGTCAACGAGAAGGGCATGATCACGTCCGCCGGACGCCTGCCTGGTGCGCCGCCGGACTTCGCCGAGCGGGCGCAGGAACTGCTGGGCGCGGTGGGGCGTACCCCGTCCGAGCTGGCGGCGACGATCGCCGCCGCCCGGACGCTGGCCACCGAGGTGCTGCCGCTGCCCGGATGACACCCGGGCAGCGGGCATAGGGTGGATCTCGTGAGTGAGATGACCTATCGCCGGCTGGGCGACTCCGGGCTCGTGGTGTCAGTGGTCGGTATCGGCTGCAACAACTTCGGCCGCAAACTCGACAGCGACGGCACCCGGGCGGTGGTGGACGCCGCGCTCGACGCCGGGATCAACTTCTTCGACACCGCCGACATCTACGGCGAGCCGCAGGGCGCCTCCGAGGAACTGCTCGGCCAGGCGCTCAAGGGCCGCCGCGACGACGTGGTGGTGGCCACCAAGTTCGGCATGGACATGCACGGCGCGAACGGGCCGGACCACGGCGCCCGGGGCGCCCGCCGCTACATCGCCCGCGCGGTCGAGGCGTCGCTGCGCCGGCTCGGCACCGACCACATCGACCTGTACCAGATGCACGAGCCCGACCCGGGCACCCCGATCGACGAGACGCTCGCCGCGCTGGACGACCTGGTGACCGCCGGCAAGGTGCGCTACCTGGGCAACTCCAACTTCGCCGGCTGGCAGATCGCCGACGCCGACTGGACCGCGTCGTCGCAGGGGCGTACCCGGTTCATCTCCGCGCAGAACCACTACTCGCTTGTGGAACGCGGGGTGGAGGACGAGGTGATCCCCGCCTGCGAGCGGTTCGGCCTCGGCATGCTGCCGTTCTTCCCGCTCGCCAACGGGCTGCTCACCGGCAAGTACAAGCGCGGTGAGGCGCCCCCGGCTGGTAGCCGACTGGCCGGTGGCGGCCGGTACGCCGAGCGGCTGGCCGCCGCGCGCTGGGACGTCATCGAGGCGATCGAGGCGTACGCGGCCGAGCGCGGCATCACCATGCTCCAGGTAGCCATCGGCGGCCTGGCCGCCCGTCCCGCCGTGACCTCCGTGATCGCCGGCGCGACGACCCCCGAGCAGGTGAAGGCGAACGCCGAAGCCGGGACGTGGCAGCCCAGCGACGAGGACCTCGACGCCTTGGACGCCATCCTCTGACCGTCCCCGCCGGTACCGACGCGCCCGCTCGTGCGTTGGATCCGTCCGCGTGTCGGCGTGCACCCACCGTGGCCGCCCGCGCGCGGAGGCACCCATGGCGTTCCACTCAGAGGCAGCGCTCACGACGGGTGGAACGGCATGGGTGTCAAAAGGGCCTTGAAACACCCATGGCGTTCCACTCGTCGCCAGATTCAGTCGCGAGTGGAACGCCATAGGTGTCTGCGGGCGGGCCTTCTGACGCCCGTGGCGTCTCGGGCGGCCCGGCCCGGCCCGGCCCGGCCCGGACCGGCCAGGCGGCGGGTGGCGGGCCGGGGCTGCGGGCACGGATCAGTGGTTCGTCTCGATGGCGCGACGTTCTGCCAGGGCCTGGCGCACCAGGGCCACTGTGGCGTCGGGGCGGCGTAGCACGTCGTCGCCGGTGAACCGGAGCACGACCCACCCGGCCGCGCGGAGCGCGTTCAGGCGCGCCACGTCCCGCCGGAAGTGCGCCCGCTCCCGGTGGTGGTCGCCGTCGTACTCGACCGCGAGGCGGAGAGCCGGCCAGGCCAGGTCCACCCGAGCCACGAAGCGTCCGCCGGCGCGAACCTCGTGCTGTGCGACGAGCGGGCCGAGGCCGGCGTCGAGCAGGAGCAGCCGCAACCGTGTCTCCATCGGGGACTCGCTCAGCGGCTCGGCCACCGCCAGTACCTCGCGCAGCAGCGGAGCACCCGGCCAACCCGGCCGGTCGGCGGCGTAGGCCCGCAGGACTGGCAGCTTCACGGCCCGGCGACGCAGCAGCGCGTCGACGGCGACCAACGCCTCGACGCGGGTGCCGTGGCGGCCCAGGTCGAACGCGGTACGCAGCGGGGTGGTGACCGGTAGCCCGCCGACGAGGGTGCGATCCTGCTCCGGCAGCGGCGAACGGACCACCCGCAACCGTGGGTGCGGTCGCAGTCGAGCAGCAGGCGGCAGCACCACTGTGACCGGCGCGTCGCGGGTGAGCACGTCCACGCCGTACACCCAGGCGGCGCTGCGTCCGGCAAGCACGGCATCCGGCGGCAGACGCAACGTCACCGCCTCGCACCACATCCGGTGGTCGTCGGCGCGGTATCCGTCCCGGTGCACGTACACGTCCGGCAGTAGGCGGATCCACGCCGGCCCGCGCAGCATCGTCCAGGTGAGCAGCCCTTCGGAGACGACACTGCCGCCTCGGAACGGCACGATCGCCAGGCGGCGCGGAACGCGGGCGGGAACGGCCATCCCGGCAGCGTGTCGTGACGGGACGGTCACCCGCTGCCCCGATCCGGCGGACGGCTGGTTCCTGGGAAAAACCTCACCCGGGCTTCCGTACGGGCGGGAGGCGTCGTACGGTAGGCCGCAAGTGACCCACGGGAGCCCGGTGCGGACCGGGCTGAGAGGGGGGCTGGGAGCCCCCGACCGTCGAACCTGATCCGGGTAATGCCGGCGCAGGGAGGAGCGTTGCCGTGCTGTCCCTGGGACGACTGCATCTCATCACCGACACCCGGCCGGGGCGTGACCCGCTCGCCGTGCTGCGTGCCGCCCTGCCCGTCGCGCGCGCCGACCTCGTCGTGCAGGTGCGCGTGGAGGACGACGCCACCGACCGGGAGGCGTACGAGCTGGCGTGCCGGGTGACCGAGGCGTGCCGGCCGTACGGAGCGCGGTGCCTGGTCAACGACCGGCTGCACGTGGCGCTCGCGGTGGACGCCGCCGGGGGCCATGTCGGCGCGGACGACCTGCCGGTCGCAGCCGCCCGCCGGGTACTCGGCCCGGACGCGGTGCTCGGCGCGACCGCCCGGGAGCCGGTAGGCGCCCGTGCGGCGGTGGACGCGGGCGCGAGCTACCTGGGCGTGGGCCCGTGCCACGCCACCACCACCAAGTCCGGCCTGCCGGACCCGATCGGCCCCGACGGGGTACGCGCGGTCGCCGAGGCGGTGAGCGTGCCGGTGATCGCGATCGGCGGGGTGACCGCCGCGAGCGTGCCGGCGTTGCGGGCGGCCGGGGCGTACGGGGTGGCGGTGGTCGGCGCGCTCAGCCTGGCCGCCGATCCAGCGCACGCCACCGCCGAGCTGATTCGGGCCCTGACGTGTTAAAAGGGGGCTCTTCCTCTACCGGAGGCGTTAATAAGGGGCCCTTCCTTACCGACGTGGCGGTGGTGGGCGCCGGGCCGGTGGGACTGGCGATCGCGTGGCGGTGCGCGCAGCGCGGACTGCGCGTGGTCGTGCACGACGACCGGCCCGGGTCGGGTGCGTCGTCGGTGGCCGCCGGGATGCTGTCGCCGGTCGCCGAGGCGTACTTCGGTGAGCACGAACTGACCGCGCTCCTCGTCGAGTCCGCCGCGCGTTGGCCCGGTTTCGCCGCCGAGCTGGCCGGGGCGAGCGGCGTCGACCTCGGCTACCGCACCGAGGGCACGCTCGTCGTCGGGCTCACCGCCGACGACCTGGCCGAGGCGGGGCGGCTGTGGTCGTACCAACGGGGTTTGAGACTGCCGATCACGCCGCTGCGCCCCTCGGAGCTGCGCGACCGCGAGCCGGCGCTGGCGCCGCGCGTGCGCGGCGGCGCTGTCGCGCCCGGCGACCACCAGGTCGACCCGCGGCGGCTGGTCGTCGCGCTGCGCACGGCCGCCGAGCGCGCCGGGGTGGAGCTGCGTCCGGCCCGCGTCGGCGCGTTGTCCGAGGTGGACGCAAGGATCACCGTGGTCGCGGCCGGATGCGGCGCGGCGGCGCTGACCGGCCTGCCGGTCCGGCCGGTCAAGGGCCAGGTGTTGCGGCTGCGCGCGCCGGGTGGCGGTCCGCCGGGCTTCCGGCACGTGATCCGGGGGTACGCGGACAGCGAGTCGGTCTACCTGGTGCCCCGGGACAGCGGAGAGGTCGTGGTCGGGGCGACGGTCGAGGAGCGCGCGGACACCGCTGTCACCGCCGGTGGCGTGCTGACACTGCTGCGCGCCGCCGTGGAGCTGGTGCCGGAACTCGTCGAGTACGAGCTGGTGGAGGCCGTCGCGGGGCTGCGCCCCGGTACGCCCGACAACGCGCCGATCATCGGGCCGCTGCCCGGGCGGCCGGGCGTGCTCGCCGCGACCGGGCACCACAGGCACGGCATCGTGCTCACCCCGGTCACCGCCGACCTGGTCACCGAACTGATCGTCACCGGCGAGCCGGATCCCGCGCTCGTCCCCTTCACCCCGGACCGCTTCGGGAAGGAGCGCACGTGGAACTGATCGTCAACGGCACCGGCCGGACGCTGCCCGAGGGCGTCACCGTCGCCGAGGTGGTCCGCACCGTCACCGACCGGGAGCGCGGGCTCGCGGTGGCGGTGAACGGCGAGGTGGTGCCGCGCGGAGGCTGGACGGCGAGCGTGCTGCGCGACGGCGACCGGGTCGAGGTGCTCAGCGCCACCCAGGGCGGGTGAGCAGGATGTCCACGCTTGAGATCGGTGGGGTCACGTTCGGCTCCCGGCTCATCCTCGGCACCGGCGGCGCGGCCAACCTGCACGTGCTGGAGCAGGCCATCCGCGCCTCCGGCACCGAGCTGGTGACGTTGGCGCTGCGCCGGGTGGACACCACGCCCGGCGGGTCGGGCGGCCTGCTCGACCTGGTGGAGCGGTGCGGCGTACGGCTGCTGCCGAACACGGCCGGCTGCCGTACCGCAGTGGAGGCGGTGAAGACGGCGCACCTGGCCCGGGAGGCGTTCGACACCGACTGGGTGAAGCTGGAGGTGATCGGCGACGAGCGCACGCTCCTGCCCGACGGGGTGGAGCTGCTGCGCGCCGCCGAGGAACTGGTGGCCGACGGGTTCACAGTGCTGCCGTACACCTCGGACGATCCGGTGCTGGCCCGGCGGCTGGCCGACGTGGGCTGCGCGGCGGTGATGCCGGCCGGGTCGCCGATCGGTTCCGGGCTGGGCATCGGCAACCCGCACCACATCCGGCTGATCCGGGCGGCCGTGGACGTGCCGGTGGTGCTCGACGCGGGCATCGGTACCGCCTCCGACGCGGCACTCGCGATGGAGCTGGGCTGCGACGCGGTGCTGCTGGCGAGCGCCGTGACCCGGGCCGCCGACCCGGTGGCGATGGCCACGGCCATGCGGTACGCGGTCGAGGCCGGCCGCCTGGCGTACGGCGCGGGCCGCATCACCCGCCGCTTCCACGCCTTGCCGTCCACCTCGGACGAGGGACGGCCGGACCTGTGACCGCCGTACGCGCTGCGGATCCTGGTACGGAGGCGCCCGTGGAGGGACGGCCGCGTAACAAGATCTACGCCGGTCCGACCGGGGTCGTCGTGCTCACCGATCGACGGGTCGCTCGGGGACCGCTCGTCGACGTGGTCGCTGGTGCCGTCGGCGGGGGAGTGCGGTGGGTGGTGCTGCGGGAGAAGGACCTGCCCCGCGCCGAACGCCTCGCGCTCGCCGTCGACCTGCGCGCGATCCTCGCCGAGGCAGGCGGCACGCTCGTCGTCGCTGGACCGGACCCGCTCGACGGGGACGCGGTGCACCTGCCCGCGGCCGGCCCGTACCCGCCGCCCGCCGTCGGACTCGTCGGCCGCTCCTGCCACGACACCGCCGAGCTGGCCCGGCTCACCACCGAGCACTACGCGACGCTGTCCCCGGTCTACGCGACACAGACAAAGCCCGGCTACGGCCCGGCGTTGCGACCGGACGGATTGAGCGAGCTGGTGAAAGCCAGCCCGGTCCCGGTGCTCGCCCTCGGCGGCATCGAAACGGCAGCTCAGGTAGCGGCCTGCGTTGAAGCGGGCGCAACAGGAGTAGCAGTCCTGGGAGCCGTCATGCGCGCCAACGACTCCACCGAAACCGCCACCACGCTTGGCAGAGCCTTCCAGGAGGCGGCCACCCGTGTGGCGCGCACCCACCCCGCGCGATCCGACGAAGGCCCACACGAGAAGGGCTGCGGCCGACCGTGACCACGGAGGGATCAAGCCTGACCGCCCGGAGTGGGCACGGTCGGCCGCAGCCCTGAACCGCAACCACCGGAGAAGACAAGTGACGCCGAAAACAGTTCTGAGCATCGCCGGCTCCGACTCCGGAGCGGGAGCGGGCATCCAGGCCGACCTCAAGACGTTCGCCGCGCTCGGGGCGTACGGCACGACAGTTCTCACCGCAGTCACCGCGCAGAGCACCAGGGGCGTGGACGCCGTCCTGCCGCTGCCCCCGCAGACAGTGCGCGACCAGATGGACAGCGTCCTCGGCGACTTCGACGTGCGCGCTGTGAAGACCGGGATGCTCGGCACCCCGGCCGTCGCCGACGCGGTGGCCGAGGCGGCCCGGGCCGGGCGGCTGCCGCACCTGGTCGTCGACCCGGTGCTGGTCGCCACGAGCGGGCACCGGCTCGGCGTGGTGGAGGCGGTCGAGCGGCTGCTGCCGTACGCGGAGGTCGCGACGCCGAACTGCGCGGAGGCCGCGGCCCTCACCGGAGGCCCGGTGGGCACCGTCGAGGAGATGGTCGCGGCGGCCGAGGCGCTGGCGGCGCGTGGACCGGCGTTCGTGGTGGTGACCGGCGGCGACGTGGACGCCGACGGCGAGTCGGTGGACGTGCTCGCCGGCGGCGGGACGACCCGCCTGCTGCGCGCGCCCCGGGTGGACACCCGGCACAACCACGGCACCGGCTGTTCGTTCTCGGCCGCCGTCGCGGTCCGGCTCGCCGCGGGCGACGCGGTGCCGGTCGCGGTGGCGGCCGCCAAGGAGTACGTCACCCGCGCGCTGACCGGCGCGCGGACCTGGGAGCTGGGCGCGGGACGCGGCCCGCTGGACCACTTCGGCTGGTCCGCATGAGCGACAGGGAGGCTGTCATGCAGGCACGTCGCAAGGTGTACGTGGAAGGGTCACGCCCGGACATCCGGGTGCCGTTCGCCGAGGTGACGCTGACCGGGGACAACCCTCCGGTACGGCTCTACGACACCTCCGGTCCCGGCTCCGACCCGGAGGTGGGGCTGCCCGCGCTGCGCGGACCGTGGATCGCCGAACGCGGGGACGTGGCCCCGGTACGCGGAGCGGGCACGCCGCTGGCCGGAACCCGTCCCACTCAGCTCGCGTACGCCCGGGCCGGGATCGTCACGCCGGAGATGGAGTTCGTGGCGATCCGGGAGTCGGTGTCGCCGGAGTTCGTGCGGGACGAGATCGCGGCCGGGCGGGCCGTGCTGCCGCTCAACGTCAACCACCCCGAGTGCGAGCCGGCCATCATCGGCAAGGCGTTCCTGGTGAAGGTGAACGCCAACATCGGCACCTCGGCGGTCACCTCGTCGGTGGCCGAGGAGGTGGAGAAGCTGACCTGGGCCACCCGGTGGGGCGCGGACACCGTGATGGACCTGTCCACCGGCAAGCGCATCCACGAGACCCGCGAGGCGATCGTGCGGAACGCGCCGGTGCCGATCGGCACGGTGCCGATCTACCAGGCGCTGGAGAAGGTCGGCGGCGACCCGGTGAAGCTGAGCTGGGAGGTGTTCCGCGAGACGGTCATCGAGCAGGCGGAGCAGGGCGTCGACTACATGACCGTGCACGCCGGGGTGCTGCTGCCGTACGTGCCGCTGGCGGTGGACCGGGTCACCGGGATCGTGTCCCGGGGCGGCTCGATCATGGCGGCCTGGTGCCTGGCGCACCACGAGGAGAACTTCCTCTACACGAACTTCCGGGAGCTGTGTTCGCTGCTCGCGAAGTACGACGTCACGTTCTCCCTCGGTGACGGCCTGCGCCCCGGTTCCATCGCGGACGCCAACGACGAGGCGCAGTTCGCCGAGCTGCGCACGCTCGGTGAGCTGACGAAGGTCGCCTGGGAGTACGACGTGCAGGTGATGATCGAGGGCCCCGGGCACGTGCCGATGCACAAGATCAAGGAGAACGTGGACCTCCAGCAGGAGTGGTGCCACGAGGCGCCGTTCTACACGCTCGGGCCGCTGACCACCGACGTCGCGCCCGCGTACGACCACATCACCTCCGCGATCGGCGCGGCGATGATCGGCATGTTCGGCACCGCGATGCTCTGTTACGTCACCCCGAAGGAGCACCTCGGGCTGCCGGACCGCGACGACGTGAAGGCGGGCGTGATCGCGTACAAGATCGCCGCGCACGCGGCCGACCTGGCCAAGGGGCACCCGGGCGCGCAGGCGTGGGACGACGCGCTCTCGAGGGCCCGGTTCGAGTTCCGCTGGTCCGACCAGTTCAACCTGGCGCTCGACCCGGAGACCGCGCGGGCGTACCACGACGCGACGCTGCCCGCCGAGCCCGCGAAGACCGCGCACTTCTGCTCGATGTGCGGGCCCAAGTTCTGCTCCATGAAGATCACCCAGGAGCTGAAGGACTACGCGGCGCGGGGCATGCGCGGCAAGTCCGAGGAGTTCGTCGCCTCCGGATCGCGGGTGTACCTGCCGCTGGCGTGAGCGAGGCCCGGGCGGGCCGTTTCGACCCGGTCCGCCCCGGCCGTCGTTCAGTCGCGGTGGTGCCGTCCGGTCCGCAGCGAGCGGGCGTCGTCGGCGTTGTCGTCCGAGGCGAGACCGGCCACCCAGTCCACGTACTCGTCGTCGGCAGCGGTGGTCGGCTCGGCCGTACGCTCGGCCGGCTCCGGCTCGTCCTTGGCCCGGTTGCGCCGGAACAGGCCGCGCCGGGGCTTCGACTTCCCGCCGGACGCGTCGGCGTCGTCCGGTCCGGCGTGCCGCCCGCGCCGGGAGTCCGCCTCCGT
Organism: Micromonospora sp. Mcm103; assembly: GCF_024519755.1. Classification (NCBI taxonomy): domain Bacteria; kingdom Bacillati; phylum Actinomycetota; class Actinomycetes; order Micromonosporales; family Micromonosporaceae; genus Micromonospora; species Micromonospora sp. Mcm103. Next base: position 71,190 of record NZ_JALJRJ010000005.1, on the reverse strand, counting down.
CTCCGTGGCGGTGGCCTCCGGCAGTGCGGCGGTGGTGTCCGGCAGTGCGGCGGTGGTGTCCGGCAGCGCGGCACCCGCCTCGCCCGGTGCGACGGTCGTCGCGGGCCGGGCGACAGGCTTCCCCGCCTCGGGCCGGGTGAGCGGCCCTGCCGGGCGGGCGTTCGTGGCGAGCGCGTCCCATCCGGTGCTCGCGCCCGGCTCGGGCAGGCCCCGGTGGCGGGGACGCGGCGCCGGCTCGGCCGGGACGTTCGCCTCCGCGGCGTCCCGAGCCGGTGCGTCCGGTTCGGTGGTCGCGCGGTGCGGGCGGCCCGCCGGGGTGATCGGCCAGGCCGGGCGCACCTCGCCGGGCGTCCCGGTCACGTCCTCGAACATCGGGAACCGGGGCCGGGGCGACGGGACCGGCGCCGGGTCGTCGAAGAAGAAGTTGCGTCCGGTACGCCCCGGCGACGCGACCTCGTTGGAGTCGGCACGGGGAGCCGGGCTGCCGAGGGAACCGTCAGGCGCGCCAGAGTCCGTGCGGTCCGGTGCCGAGGCGGCGCTCGCGTCGTTCCGGGCCGGGTTCGCGGCCTGGGGGATCGGGGCGGTGTCGGTGGCGTCCGGTGCCGGCCGGGTCCGGCGGCCGGTCGCCGTCGGCGCGGCGTCGGACGAGCCGTCCTGGGCGCTGGTCTTCGTCGGCACCGCTTCGGCCTGCCCGCCCGCCGTCGTCGGTGCGGCGTCGGCCGGGTCGAACTCGGGAGTGGCCGGGCCGGTGGCGCGCGGTCCGGCCTTCGAGGCGCGGGGACGCCGGGAGCGGGTGGAGCGGCCGGTGGCTTCGGCCGGCGGCGCGGCGGGGGTGGCGCTGCCCGCGTCGGTAGTGGCTGGTCCGGCGGGGACGGCGCTGTCCGTCTCGGCCGCGACCGGTCCGGCGGGTGCGCCGCCATCCGTACGCGGGCCGGGCACCTGGCCCTCGGCGGTGGCCGGTGACGTCTCGTTCGAGGTGGTGCCCGCACCGGCGCTCGGGGAGGAGACGTCCGCGGGGCGAGGTGCGGTGATGCCGTCGGCGCGTGACGCCGGTCCGTCGATCGGGTCGGCGGACCGGCCGGCGCGGGTGCGGCGCGGCCGGGTCACCCGGGGCGCGGTCGCCGCCGCTTCCGGTGCGGCACCGTCGGTCCCGGCTGCGGAGCCGGAGCCGGTGGCCGACGTGGTGGAGACGGCCCCGCTGTCGGTCGGTGCGGCTGTCGCCTGCCCGGACGCTCCATCGGCGGGTTCGGAACCGGCGACGGCCGGGTCGAGAGTGGTCGCACGGTCCGTGGTGGCCGCCTCGCCGGTGCTGCCCGCGTGGGCCGTGCCCGTGCCCGTGCCCGGGTCGGGGCGGCCCGCGGCGAGGACGTCGATGGCCGAGGTCCGGCGGCCCGGGGGCAGTAGACCCGGCATGGGCTGGCCGTGGCCCGTGTCGGCGACGGCCGAGCGCTCACCCACCGGCCGTTCCGCAACTGCCGGCTGATCGACGGCGGGCAGATCCGCGAGGGCCGGCCGGCCGGCCGCGGGAAGATCGGTGCCGGCCGTCGCCGTGGCCGAGCCGCCGGGCTCCGGCCAGTTCCAGTGCGCGGGCGCGGCGGCGCCGCTCGTCACCGGAGGCTCGGGCGGGGCGGCCGGGACGCCCGGCGCGGACGAGTGCGGCAGCGGCGCGAGGATGTCGGTGGCCTCGACCGCGTCGGGGTCGCCGGTGGCGGTGACCGGGCGGGGCAGCACGGTGGTGGCGGTCGAGCCGAGCGCACCGGCGATCACGGCGATCAGCGCGCCGTAGTAGGGCGCGACCTGGTAGCGGTCGGTCGCCGAGCCGGGACCGGCGGTCAGGTAGGCGAACGCGACGAGCACCGGACCGGCCGCCCCGGCCGCGCCGCCGACCAGCGGCGGCCATTCGGCCCGGCGCGCGAGTACGCCGACCGCGCCGCCGGCCAGCAGAGCGAGCACCGGCAGCAGCAGCATGGACAGGCGTTGGGCCGCCTCCGGATCGAGCCAGGAGGGTTCGAGGACGCCGAGCCGTACCGTGGCGAGCGGGCGGTTGGCGACGATCGTGGGTGCGACGGAGAGCAGCGCCAGCAGCCAGACGATGCCGGCGGTGATCGCCACGCCCCAGCCGAACGGCGGCTTGAGCAGGACGGCGATCGCCGCGCCCGCCCCGACGACCGCGCCGAGGGCGGCGCAGATGCCGGCGGCCCAGACCGGGTCGACGGATCCGCCCAGCTCGGCCGCGCGGGCCGGTTGCATGCACAGCGGGGCGACCACCATCGCGCCCAGCGCGCTGACGCCGGCGATGGAGAGCAGTTCGGTGGTGCCGCCGGGACTGTCGTCGCGGCGGGCGAAGCGCTCGGTGAGGACGGCTCCGGCGACCGTGGCGACAGCGGCGAACCAGCCCACCCAGACGAGCTGGGCGGGCCACCGGTTGACCGAGACGTCCACGAACGCGCCGTCGAGGCGTACGACTCCGAAGCCGTACGCGATCCCCAACTGGCCGGCCCCGGCCAGTACGCTCACCCCGAGCGCCGTGAGCAGCAGCCTGCCCCACGTCCGAAAGGCCATGTCGGGCACGTTACGGCCCGGTGACCCCGATCGCCACCTTGCCGCCGCGCGGCGCGGCGAACCCGCCGGTGTGGCTACTTCAGCTCGACCAGGCGCGCGAGGTAGGTGGTGTCGCCGACGTTGGTGAGCATGTGCACCGCGCCCGGGTCGCGGTAGACCACGCCGCCGGTCGGCTCGTCGGCGTCGATGGTGGTGCCGTCGATCGTCTGCACCACGTTCTTGGCGCCCTGGATGGCCACCACCAGGTACGGGTGGTCGTGGCGGTGCAGCGGCTGCCGCTCACCCGGCTCCAGCCGGATGTGCCAGACGCGTACGCGGTCGTTCTCGTACACGATCTCCTGGCCCACCGGGCCGAGTTCGAGGTCGGCGGGGAGTTCGGTCATCGTGGTCCGTCCAGTCGGGGGAGCACCTCGGCGGCGATGAGCTCCACGTGGTCGAGGTCGTCGAAGTCGATCAGGCGCAGGTGCACCCGGGTGGCCCCGATGGCGGCGAACTCGCCGATCCGGTCGACCAACTGGGCGGGGGAGCCGACCACCGGGTCCTCCGGCGGCAGCGCGCTGGAGACGTGCAGCGGCGCGGCCCGGCGCTGCGCCTCGGCGTCGGTGCGTCCGATCGCCACCACGATGCCGGCGGAGAGTGTCAGCGGCGCGCGGCCGGAGGCGTCCCGCCCGGCGCGGTCGCACGCCTCGCGTACCCGCTCGTACGCGGCGGCGGTCTCGGCCACGCTCTTGAACGGCATGTTGAACTCGTCGGCGTAGCGGGCGGCCAGCTCGGGGGTGCGCTTCGGTCCCCGGCCACCGACGATCACCGGCGGGCCGGGCTGCTGCACCGGCTTGGGCAGCGCGGGCGCGTCGACCAGCCGGTAGTGCTCACCGGTGAAGCTGTACGTCTCGTCGGCCGGGGTGCGCCACAGGCCGGTGACGATCTCCAGCTGCTCGGCGAGCCGGTCGAATCGCTCGCTGACCGGCGGGAACGGGATGCCGTACGCGGTGTGCTCGCGCTCGTACCATCCGGCGCCGATGCCCAGCTCGACCCGGCCGCCGCTCATCCGGTCGACCTGGGCGACCATGACGGCGAGCGGCCCGGGGAGCCGGAACGTGGCGGACGTGACGAGCGTGCCGAGGCGGATCCGGGAGGTCTCCCGGGCCAGCGCGGCGAGCGTCAGCCAGGCGTCGGTGGGGCCGGGCGGCGCCGGCTCGTCCCCCATGGCCCGATAGTGGTCGGCCCGGAAGAAGCCCTCGAAGCCGGTCTCCTCGACCAGCCGGGCGAACCGGAGCTGGTCGTCGTAGTCCGCACCGCGGTGGGGTTCGGTGAACACCGAGACCCGCATGGTCACCGGCCTCCGACGGGTACGCCGGGGGCGTCCCGCTCCATCAGCAGTTCGTGCAGCTCGGCGCTGATCCGCGCGACGTCTTCCAGGTGTTCGTGGCGGCCCAGCGTGCGCGGCCGGGGGACGTTCACCTCGACCACCTCGCGGATGCGCCCGGGGCGCGGGCTGAGCACGACGACCCGGTCGGCGAGCAGCACCGCCTCGTCGATCGAGTGGGTGACGAAGACGATCGTCGCCTTCGTCTCCATGTGCACGCGCTGGAGTTCGCCGGAGAGTTCCTCGCGGGTGAGCGCGTCGAGCGCGGAGAACGGCTCGTCCATGAGCATCACCCGGGGCGAGCCGACCAGCGACCGGCACAGCGACACGCGCTGCTGCATTCCGCCGGACAGCTCGTGCGGGAGGCGCTTCTCGAAGCCGCCCAGCCCGGCCATCTCCAGCAACTGGCGGGCCCGGTCGCGGTGCTCGGCGCGGCGCCAGCCGAAGATCTCCACCGGCAGCAGCACGTTGTCGAGCACCGAGCGCCAGGGCAGCAGCGCCGGCCGCTGGAACAGCATCGCCACGTCGCGGCGGGGCTTCGTGATCGGCGTACCGCCCACGGTGATCTCACCGCCGGTGACCGGGAGCAGGCCCGCGATCATGCGCAGCAGCGTGGACTTGCCGCAGCCGGACCGGCCGAGGACGGCGACGAACTCGCCTTCGGCGACGTCGAGGTCGATGCCGCGCAACGCCTCCACCCGCCCTGAACGGCCGTCGAAGGTGCGGGACACCCCGGACAGTCGGATCATCTTCCGCCGGCTCCCTTCCACGTCGTCCGAATGCGAGCCGGGCTAGCGTAGCGGACGGTGCTTATAGCACTGTCCGGGGTGGACGTCAGTCCGCTTTCCGTCACGCAACTTCGTTTCCGTTCCGCAACCGGGACGGCGGCGGCAGGTCATCCGGCTTCTCGTACGCTGTTGCGCGCGAAGAGTCCCCTCACGACGGTCCAGTCGGCCGAACCCACTTGCCGACCCCGTCGGACCCACGACCCGACCGGCGAAGAAGTCCTGGTCGGAAAGGACATGGTGCACTGATGAGAAGGCTGACCCGTACGGTCGCCGCCGCGGCTCTGGCCACCGCCCTCGCCCTGGTGGGCGGCTGCAGCAGCGACTCGGACAAGTCCGAGAGCGGCGGCGGCAACGGCGCGGCACTGGAGAAGGTGACGTACCTCACCTCGTTCGGCAACTTCGGGCGTGACTCCTACGCCTGGGTGGCGAAGGACAAGGGCTTCTTCAAGGAGGCCGGTTTCGACGTCGACATCAAGCCCGGTCAGGGCACCGGCTCCGTGATCCAGACCATCACCGGCGGCCAGGCCGACTTCGGCCCGATCGACCTGACCGGTGGCATCCTCCAGCTCGGCAACGGCCAGGCGAAGGACTTCGTGGCGGTGGCCGCGATCCAGCAGCGCACCATGGCCGCGATCGTCACGGTCGAGGGCAAGAACATCGCCACCCCGAAGGACCTCGAGGGCAAGAAGCTCGCCGACACCCCGACGTCCGTCGTGCGCAACCTCTTCCCGACGTACGCGCGCCTCGCCGGCATCGACGGCAGCAAGGTGACCTGGGTAAACGGTGAGGCGCAGGGCCTGATCGGCATGCTCGGCTCGGGCTCGGTGGACGGCATCGGCCAGTTCGTCGTCGGCCAGCCGACGGTGGAGACGGTGACCAAGAAGAAGCCGGTCGTCCTGCCGTACAGCAACGTGATGCAGGACCTCTACGGCAACGCGCTGATCACCTCGTCGAAGATCGCCAAGGAGAAGCCGGAGATGGTGAAGAAGTTCACCGCCGCGCTGCTCAAGGGCCTGGAGTACTCGCTGGCCAACCCGGACGAGGCGGCCGAGATCCTGAAGAAGAACGTGCCGGCCGCCGTCCCGGCCGCGGCGTCCGCCGAGCTTCAGCTGATGGCCGCGTACGTGCGGTCGAGCAACTCCGGCACCGCGATCGGCACGCTGGACAGTGGCCGGGTGGCCAAGAGCATCGCGCTGCTCCAGGGCGCCGGTGCGCTGAAGCAGAACCTCACCCCGGACCAGATCATCGACTTCAGCCTCGCGCCGAAGGCCTGACCGGCCCGCTCGGGCCAACGGGGGTGCGACCCGCCGGACACCCCGGTGGGGCGCACCCCCTTCGCGTGCCGGTCACACCGACCGGCGCAGAGAGGAGGACACGTTGACACAGTCGACCGAGGCCCGGCCGGAGGCGCTGCCGCGCCCGGCGGTCCGGCGCGGGGTCGCCGTACGCCCGGCGGCGGTCGGGCTGCCGGCGCTCGGCCTGGTGATCGCGGTGGCGGCCTGGTGGCTGGTCACCTCGGGCCTGAACCTGGTGCACCCGGCCGCGCTGCCCCCGCCGCAGGCGGTGGGGAAGTCCCTCGCCGGCACCACCGAGGTGCTGCTGCCCGCGCTGGGCATCACCACCTGGATGACGGTGTTCGGCTTCCTGCTCTCGTCGGTGGCCGGGGTGCTGATCGGGATGGCACTGGCCGCCTCCAGCCGGGTGGAACGGATGTTCGCGCCGCTGCTGGTGGCGGTGAACGCGGTCCCGAAGATCGCGTTCGGGCCGCTGCTCGTGGTAGCCGTGGGCTGGGGGCAGAAGCCGATCCTGACCATGGTGTTCCTGCTCTGCTTCTTCCCGATCGTGCTCTCCACCGCGACCGGGCTGACCACCACCCCGGCGGATCTGGCGGAGCTGGGCCGGTCGCTCAACGCCTCGTGGTGGCAGTCGTTCCGCAAGGTGCGCTTCCCGGCGGCGCTGCCGCAGATCTTCGTCGGTCTGAAGGTGGCCATGCCGCTCGCCGCGATCGGCGCGGTGATCGGGGAGTTCTACTCGGACCGCCCGGGCCTGGGTTACCAGATCCTCCAGTACAACGGCGTCGGCGACACCGCTACCGCGTGGGCGGCGATCGTGCTGGTGGCGCTGATGAGCATCGTGCTCTACGCCGCGCTGAGCCTGGTCGAGCGCCTGGCCCTGCCCTGGGTGCGGGCCACCACCTCAGCCCGCTGAGAGCACCGACAAGAGCACCCGGCGTCGACCGAGCACCCAGAGGGGAATCTCAACCCACGGGTGCTGGCCGCCCACGGCAGGTGTGGCCCCACCGCAACCGGCGCAGGGATCAAGCTCGACCGCCCGGAGCCGGTTGCGGTGGGGCCACACCCCCACCGCAACCAAGCAATCAGCCGGCGAGCCGCCAACGCCCACCACGAGCCACGAGCGTCGTCAACGCCTGCGGCATCAGCCCGGAGTGGTTGTCCGGCGTCATCCGGATCGGCCCGGAGAGCCCGTCGAGCTGCGACGTCTCCAGCACGTCGCGCAGCCCGTCCCGGTCGACCTTGCCCGGCTCGCCGCCGGCCTGCAGCTCGGCGTCGGCGATCAGCTGGACCGCGTCCGCCGCGAACGAGGAGAAGCCGTTGTAGCCGCCGAACCGGGCGGTGTAGTCCTGGAACCACTGCCGCCGCGCGGCCTTGGCCGGGGTGGTGGCGATCACGTCGTCGATCACCATGGTCTGGGTGAAGATCAGCGTGGCCTCGTCGGTGGAGCGGGCCGAGGGGCCCAGGAAGAGGTCACCGGCGGCCGTGGCGTCGAAGAACAGCGACCCGCGGAACTTGCTCTGCCGTGCCGTGGTGGCGGCGAGCATCGCCTGCTCCGGCGTGGTCCACAGGACCAGTGCCTGCGGCTTGCGGGTGACCAGCTGGTTGATCTGCGTGCCGACCTCGGTGTCGGTGACCCGCACCGATTCGTTGGCGACCAGCTTCACGGAGGTCTTGCTCAGCTCGCGGCGCAGGGCGGCGAGCCCTTCCTGGCCGTAACCCTCGGCGCTGTGCAGCAGCGCCACCTTGCGGATCTCGCGCCGCTCCAGTTCCGCGGCGAGCGCGGCGGCGCTGTCGGTGGCGTTCGGGGCGAGCTTGAAGACGTATCGGCGCTCGGCCACCGGCTCGGTGATGTCGCTGGACGACCCCAGTGCGATCGTCGGAATGCGCTTCTCGCCGATCGTTCGGGCCGCGCCGACGGCGCATTCGTTGCAGCCGCCCATGATGACCGCGCTCACGCGCGAGTCACTGCTGAAATCATTGATGTTCCGCAAGGATTCCGCGGCATCCGAGCGGTTGTCCTTGACCCGCAGATCGATCTTCCGGCCGCCCAGGGCGCCGGAGGCGTTCAACTGCTCGACCTTCAGTTGCAGAGCCCGTTGGTAGACCTTGCCGACCGGCGCCGACGCGCCGGAGAGTTCCAGGTCGGCGGCGATCACGATCGGGCTGGTGTCCTGCGGTTCCCCGCCGATCCCGCAGCCGGTGAGCGTGGTGGCCAGCACGGCCGATGCGAGCGCCGCGATGCTCGCGGAGCGGATGGGGCTCAACTCAGTCCTCCAGGTGCGGCGCGGGCCGACGCCCGATCACCGCCGCTCGTCCGTCCTCAGTGGAGGAACGGGATTGGTTTGCCGTACGGTGTGCGCGAAGCCTGCAAAACCTTGCCAATGCCGGGGCCTGTGGTCAAGCCGGGCTGGCGAGTGCTGTTTCGGGACAGCCATCCCACATGCTGGGGACACGGAACATTAACTGACAATTACTGCACAGATGCGCGTGACCACTCTGGAGTGACATCCCCTGTTCAGGGGGTTGGAGAAAAGAAGGTATTAGGTGATCGGATCCCGGGATGCGTCGGCCGCGACCGTTTCCTGCCTCACTGCGGCTTCCCAAACAGGATCTCGTCTGATGAAATCGCGGCCGTGCCGCGCGTGGCGCTGGCCGCTGCACCAGGCACGGGTCAGCGGGTCGCGCGTGGAAGAAACGACGGAGGCGATGTCGTGAGCACCGGACCTACGACCCTGCCCGGGAGCCCCAACGCCGAACAGCGGAACCGGCGCCGGCGCCTGCCCAGGCTGCGCGACGCGCGGATCCGCTCCAAGCTCGCCCTCATCCTGGTCGTTCCGGTCGCCGCTGTCATCGCACTGGCAACTATCCGACTCGTTTCGGTCGGTCAGGGCGCGTACGAGGCCGACCGGATCCGGTCGCTGAGCGCGGTGTCCGTCGACATCGCGGCGCTCACCCAGGACCTGCACAAGGAGCGGATGGCGGCGGCGGTCTTCCTGGCCGACCCGAACCAGAAGCCGGACGCGTACAACCTGCGGGTGCGCCAGACCGACGAGCGCATCGCGGCGTACCAGGACGAGCGGGGCAAGCTCGGCGACGTGTCCGGCGCGATCAGCAACCAGATCAAGGTGATCGACGCCCACCTGTCCACGTTGAACGGCACCCGCCAGGAGGTGCTGGACCGGCTGCAGATGCCGGTGGCCGAGGCGAGCCTGCGCTACGGCATCGTGCTCGACGACCTGGTCGCGTACAGCGACGCGCTGGCCCAGCAGCCGGGTGCGGACAGCCTTGCCGACGCCCGCCGCGCGGTGGCCGCGTTCGCCCACGCCAAGGCCCAGGTGGCCGAGGAGCAGGCGGTGGCCTTCACCGCCCTCGACGGCGGGCAGGTCGGCGAGGAGCAGTTCTCGTCCTTCGTGGCCACGCTCACCGGTCAGCAGGAGGCGCTGCTCACCTTCTCCCGGACCGCGACGCCGGGCCAGCGGGCCCTGGTGGACCGCACCGTCTCCGGTGACGCCGTCCAGCTCGCCGACCGGGTCGCCGGCGACGTCTCCCGGTCCATCGGTCGTCAGGCGCTGGTCACCCGCGACGAGGCGTCCGCCGCCATCGGCGCGGTCGACGACCTGATGCGGTGGGCCGAGATCCAGCTCCTGGACGACATGCTGGCCGACGCCGACGAGGCACGCGCCGATGTGATCCGGCAGGCGATCGTGGAGAGCCTGCTCGTGCTGCTCACGCTCGCGGTAGCGGTGACGCTCGCCGTGGTGCTGGCCCGCTCGCTCAACGACTCGCTGCGCCGGCTGCGCGAGGGCGCGCTCGCCGTGGCCAACCACGACCTGCCGGACGCGGTGAGCCGGCTGCAGAACGTCAACGCCATCGGTGACGGCGGTGTGGACGAGATCGTCCAGCAGGTCCGGGACCCGATCAAGCTGAGCAACCGCGACGAGGTCGGTCAGGTGGCGGTGGCCTTCAACGTGGTCCACCGCGAGGCGGTCCGGGTCGCGGCCGAACAGGCCGCGCTGCGGACGAGCGTCTCGGCGATGTTCCTCAACCTGGCCCGCCGCTCGCAGAGCCTGGTCGACCGCATGATCGGCGAGCTGGACGCGATCGAGCGGTCCGAGGAGGACCCGAAGCGGCTGGCACAGCTGTTCGAGCTGGACCACCTCGCCACCCGGATGCGCCGCAACGACGAGAACCTGCTGGTGCTCGCCGGCGCCGACTCGGCCGTGCCGCGCCGCGACGACGCGCTCCTGGTCGACGTGCTGCGCGCCGCGCAGTCCGAGGTCGAGCTCTACAACCGGATCGAGTTCGGCACCGTCGACACCGACATCTCGGTGGCCGCGCACGCTGTGAACGACGTCGTCCGGCTGGTCGCCGAGCTGCTCGACAACGCCACCCGGTTCTCGCCGCCGAACACCACGGTGGTGGCCGACGGCCGCCGGATCCGCGACTACGTGCTGATCCAGATCGAGGACCGCGGTCTGGGCCTCAGCGACGACCAGCTCGACTCGCTCAACCGGCGCCTGGCCGCGCCGCCGACCGTCGACGTGGCCGCGTTCCGGCTGATGGGTCTGGCCGTGGTCAGCCGGCTCGCGTCCCGCTACGGGATCCGCGTCGAGCTGCGCCGCAACGTCGAGGGCGGCACGGTCGCCCAGGTCACGCTGCCGAACTCGACAGTGGTGCTGCCGGCCAACCGGGGCCAGGCCCCGCTGACCCGGCCGCGTCAGCCGCTCGCCGTCGAGCAGTCCCCGCTCAGCCAGGTCGGCGCCGGAGACGCGCTGGCCGGAGCCGGGCGGGGCGCTGCCACCGCGACGCTCGCCGACCAGTGGCACGGGGCGACCACCGCCCCGCCGTCCCGGTGGCAGACGCCCGCCGAGACGCGCGACACCACTCCCGCCGTACAGCTGGGTGGGGCGACGGGTGCGCTGCCGACCATGGCGGCGCCCGCCCCGGTGGCCGCGGCGCCGGCCACCGCCGCGCCGGCTCCGGTCTCCGGAGCGGGCTGGTCGGCCGGTGGCCCGACGGTGGCGTACCCCGCGCTGGACCCGCTGCCCAAGCGGACGCCCGGTGTCGAGTCGGCGCAGCCCGCGACCCAGGCCGCACCTCCGGCCTACCAGCAGCTCGCCGCGGCGCCGGCGGTGGAGAGCACCCCGGCGACGCCGGTGGTGGCCCGGCCCGAGCAGCGGGCCGAGGCGCCGATATTCCGTGAGATGGAGGCGGTCTGGTTCCGTTCGCACGGAGAGGACGAGACCACCATCTTCACCCGTCCCACGTTCGACGAGCCGCCCGCACCGGCACAGCCGGCGGTGGCGCCCCCCGCGGCGTCGGCGCGTCCGAAGCTGCCCACCCGTACCCCGGGGGCCCAGGCGTCGGGGTTGACCACGTCGACGACGCCGCCCGCGTACAGCCCGCCGGAGGTCCCGTCCACGCCGCCGGCGGCCGCGACGCCGCCCCCGGCACCACCCGTCGCCGAACCCGCGCCCGCGCCGTCGATCGACCCGGAGGCCTGGCGTACGGCGGCCGACGAGGGCTGGTCGCGGGCCAGCCGTGCCGCGGAGCCCACCACCGGCGGGACCACCCGCTCCGGCCTGCCCAAGCGGGTTCCGCAGGCCCAGCTCGTGCCCGGCGGAATAGAGCCGAAGAGCGGCCGGGACCGCAGCCGGCGCACGCCGGACGAGGTACGCGGTCTGCTCTCCGCCTACCACCGTGGCGTCCAGCGGGGCCGTACGGCCGGCGCCGACCTGAACAGCACCTCGACCAAGGAGACGAACCGATGAACAGGCCGGCGGCCATGCAGGACATGGGGTGGCTTCTCACCAACTTCGCCGACAGCGTCGCGGGCATCGCGCACGTGGTGGCGGTGTCCGCGGACGGGCTGCTGCTCGCCTCCTCGCGGGATCTGCCCGGCGACCGGGCCGACCAGCTCGCCGCGATCACCTCCGGCGTGGTGAGCCTGACCGAGGGCGCGGCGCGGATGTTCAGCGCCGGCGGGGTGCTGCAGACCGTGATCGAGATGGACAGCGGCTACCTGTTCCTGATGTCCATCAGCGACGGTTCGTCGATGGCCGTGCTCGCGGCGCGCAGCTGCGACGTCGGCCAGGTGGGTTACGAGATGGCGCTGCTGGTGGAGCGGGTCGGCCAGGCACTGGTCCCGCTGCCGAGGGACGCGGTCCGGTCCTGATCGGAGCGGGGAGCTGACGACCGGAGCCGGTGCGGCTCCGAACGAGGGGAGGTGATCGCGAGATGGACCCGCGACGTGATCCACGTGGCGCGCTGGTGAGGCCGTACGCGGTCACCCGGGGTCGCACCGAGCCGTTGCAGAACATCGCGCTCGAAGCGGTGCTGTCGAGCACGCCGACGCAGTCGGCCGAGGCACGCTTCGCCGGGCACGACAAGTACCGCATCTCCTCGGTCTGTGAGGGCCGGGCGCAGTCGCTTGCGGAAATCGCCGCTTACACCCGGATGCCGCTGGGCGTCACCCGGGTGCTGGTCGCCGACATGGTGGCCGAGGGCCTGCTGACGCTACACACTGCCGCTCCCGCGACGGGTTTCGCGGCGCGGATGAACCTGCTTGGAAGGGTGCTAAGTGGACTTCGCGAACTATGACCCCGACGGGGTGAACCGCGGCCGGGAGATCATCTCCGCGAAGATCGTGATCGCGGGTGGCTTCGGCGTGGGAAAGACCACGCTCGTCGGGGCGATCTCCGAGATCCAGCCGCTGACCACCGAGGCGCTGATGACCGCGGCCGGCGTGGGCATCGACGACGCGTCGAAGGTGCCGGGCAAGGAGACCACCACGGTCGCCATGGACTTCGGCCGTATCACCATGGCCGAGGACCTGATCCTCTACCTGTTCGGCACACCGGGCCAGACCCGCTTCTGGTTCATGTGGGACGAGATCATCAGGGGCGCGGTGGGTGCGGCGGTGCTCGTGGACACCCGCCGGATCACCGACGCGTTCGCGCCGCTGGACTACTTCGAGAACCGCAAGCTGCCGTACGTCGTGGCGTTGAACCGCTTCGGCGACGCGCCGCACTACGAGCTGGAGGAGGTCCGGGAGGCGCTCGCCATCTCCCCGGACGTGCCGATGGTCCTGTGCGACGCCCGTCAGCGGGACTCGGTCAAGCAGGTGCTGGTCACAGTGGTGGAGCACGCCATGCTCCGCCTCCAGGCCGAGCACGGCTACCCGGCTTCTGTGGGCTGACCGCCTGCGGGTCAGTCGACCCGCAGGCGGTACCCCCGCTTGACCACCGTCTGCACCACGCGGGGCGCCTTCAGCCCGGCCCGCAGGCGGGCGACAGCCATCTCCACCGCGTGCTCGTCGGCGCCGCGCGGCAGCGTCCGCAGCAGCGCGGTGCGGGAGAGCACCTTCCCCGGTGACGCGGCGAGCGCCCGCAGCACCGCCATCGGCGCCGGCGCCAGCTGACGTAGCTCGCCGTCCACCACCGCGGCGTGCCCGCGCAGCGTCAGCACGTGCCCGGCCGCCTTCACCGAGACGGTACGCCGGGGCAGTTCCTCGACGATGGTGCGGACCAGCGCGCCCAGCCGGGCCCGGCTCGGCGCGCTCACCGGCACCCCGCGGCGGACCAGCGGCTCGGCGGTGACGGTGCCGACGCACCCGGCCAGCACGTCGCCGCGCAGCGCCTCCAGCACCGTCTCGGTACGGTCCCCGGCCGCCCGCAGCAGCGCCTCCGCCGCCGGAGCGGAGGTGAACGTGACGGCGTCGACGAGACGCCCGGCCACCAGGTCGATGAGCCGGTGCAGCGGCGCCGGGTCGGCCGGCGGCGCCCACCGGTACACCGGCACCTCGATCACCGTGGCACCGGCCGCCACCAGTGCGTCGGCGCACTCGGGCTGCCGCTCGCCGTGCAGTTGCATCGCCACCACCTGGCCGGCCACCCCGCGCCGGACCAGGTGCTCGACCACCTCATCGCAGCTCTCCGAGTCCGGGGACCAGTGCTCGCGCAGCCCGGCGGCACGGATCGCCCCGGTCGCCTTGGGGCCGCGGGACACCACGTACGCGCGGGCGAGCGTGCTGCGCAGCGGCTCGGCCAGCCCCCAGCCCTCGGCCGCCTCCAGCCAGCCGCGCATGCCGATGCCGGTGTTCGCCATCAGCACGTCCGGCGGCTGTTCCAGGCAGGCCCGGGTGGCCTCACGCAGGTCCGTGTCGTCGGCCAGCGGGACGATCCGCAGTGCCGGGGCGAGCACCACCCGCGCCCCACGCCGCTGGAGCAGCGCGGCCAGTTCGTCGCGCCGCCGGTCGGCGGTGACCCCGATGGTGAAGCCGGCCAGCTCGTCCCGCATCATTCCTCCTGCCGTAGCCGCACCTCGACCAGGCCGTCCCGGCAGCGCACCGGATGCCGGCGCAGCGTCACGCCCGGTAGATCCAGGCACCGCCCCGTGGTGAGGTCGTAGACCTGCTTGTGCAGCGGCGAGGCGAGCGTGGGCACCCCACCCCGGCTGCCGACCAGGCCCCGGGACATGACGTACGCGCCGCCGACCGGGTCGAGGTTGTCCACCGCGTACAGCCCGTCCGCGGTGCGGAAGACCGCCACCTGGACGCCGTCGACGAGCGCGGCCACGCCCCGGCCGGGGTCGAGCCGGTCCAGCGGGCAGAGCGGGGTCCAGTCCAGCGTGACGACGGGGCTCATCGGCGTACCTCCGGCAGGCCCAGCACGACGGGCTGGCGACGGTGTCCGCCGTCCGGGGGTGCGCCCCGGGCCGGCACCGGCTGGCCCCGCTCCTGGGTGAACGTGATGGACGGGTCGGGTACGTCCGGCGCGTTGACGAAGGAGGTGAATCGGCGCAGCCGGTCCGGGTCCTCCAGGACGTCGCGCCACTCGTCGGAGTAGCTCGCGACGTGCCGGGCCATCGCCGCGTCGAGGTCGGCGCAGAGCCCGAGCGAGTCGTCCACGAGCACCGACCGGAGGTGGTCCAGGCCGCCGTCCATGGCCTCGATCCAGGCGGCCGTGCGCTGCAACCGGTCGGCGGTGCGGATGTAGTACATGAGGAACCGGTCGATCACTGTCACCAGTTCCGCGGTGCTCAGGTCGGTGGCGAACAGGTCGGCGTGCCGGGGCCGAAAACCGCCGTTGCCGCCGACGTACAGGTTCCAGCCGGTCTCGGTGGCGATGACGCCGAAGTCCTTGCTCCGGGCCTCGGCGCACTCGCGGGCGCAGCCGGAGACGGCCGACTTGAGCTTGTGCGGCGCGCGCAGGCCCCGGTAGCGCAGCTCCAGCGCGACCGCGAGCCCCACCGAGTCCTGCACGCCGTAGCGGCACCAGGTGTCGCCGACACAGGACTTCACGGTGCGCAGCGCCTTGCCGTACGCGTGGCCGGACTCGAAGCCCGCGTCGACGAGCCGGCGCCAGATCTGCGGCAGTTGGTCGACGCGCGCGCCGAACAGGTCGATCCGCTGCCCGCCGGTGATCTTCGTGTAGAGCCGGAAGTCGCGCGCCACCTCGCCGATCGCGATCAGCTTCTCCGGGGTGATCTCCCCGCCGGGGATCCGGGGCACCACCGAGTAGCTGCCGTCGCGTTGCAGGTTCGCCAGGAAGTGGTCGTTGGTGTCCTGCAGCGACGCCTGCTCGCCGTCGAGCACGTGCCCGGTGCCGAGCGAGGCCAGGATCGAGGCCACCACCGGCTTGCAGATGTCGCACCCGCTGCCGCGCCCGTGCTCGGCGACGAGCCGGGAGAACGTGCTGACGCCCCGCACCCGGATCAGGTCGAACAGCTCCTGCCGGCTGTGGTCGAAGTGCTCGCACAGCGCCGTCGACTGGCGTACCCCGGCGGCGTCCAGCAGCTGCTTGAGCATCGGCACGCAGGAGCCGCAGCTCGTACCGGCCCGGGTGCACGCCTTCAGCGCCGGCACGTCGGTCGCCCCGCCGGCGATCGCCGCGTCCAGGTCGGCCCGGGTCACCGCGTTGCAGGAGCAGACCTGCGCGCCGGCGGGCAACGCGCACGCACCGGCGCCCGCGCCGCCGGCCGGCGCCAGCAACGCCAGCGGGGGAGCGGGCAGCGGTCCGCCGACACTGGCGCGCAACGCCGGGTACGCGCTCGCGTCCCCGACCAGCACGCCGCCCAGCAGCGTCCGCGCGTCGTCGGAGAGGACCAGCTTCGCGTACGAGCGGGTGGCCGGGTCGGTGTACGTCACGTCGAGGCAGCCGGGGGTGACGCCGTGCGCGTCACCGAACGAGGCCACGTCCACGCCGAGCAGCTTGAGTTTCGTGGCGGTGTCCGCGCCGGGGAACGTGGCCGCGCCGCCGAGCAGCCGGTCCGCGACCACCTCGGCGGTGGCGTACCCGGGCGCGACCAGACCGTGGCAGACCCCGTCCACCGCCGCGCACTCGCCGACCGCCCAGATCCGCTCGTCGGCGGTCCGGCAGGACGCGTCCACCAGAACCCCGCCGCGCGGGCCCAGCGGCAGCCCGGCCGCGCGGGCCAGCTCGTCACGTGGCCGGATCCCGGCGGCCACCACCACCAGTTCCGCGTCGACCGCACGGCCGTCGGCCAGGTCGAGCGCGGCCACAGAGCCGTCCGGGCCGGGGCGCAGCGCCGTGGTTGCCACCCCGAGGTACGGCGTGACGCCCAGCTCCTCGACGTACCGCCGGAGCATCGCGCCGCCCGCCTCGTCCACCTGCACCGGCATGAGCCGGGGCGCGAACTCGACCACGCTGGTGGCGAGCCCGAGCAGCCGCAGCGCGTTCGCCGCCTCCAGCCCGAGCAGCCCGCCACCGATCACCGCCCCGGTACGGCGGCCCCGGGCGTGCTCCCGGATCGCGGCCAGGTCGTCCAGCGTCCGGTAGACGAAGACGCCTGGTAGATCGGTGCCGTCGACCGGCGGCACGAACGCGTACGAGCCGGTGGCCAGCACCAGCGCGTCGTACGGGTACTCGCCGGAGGCAGTGGTCACCACCCGCCGTGCCCGGTCGACGCCGGTGGCCGGTTCACCCAGTCGCAGGTCCACTCCGGCGTCGGGGGTGTGCAGGTTCAGTTCGCCGGCGTCCACCCCGTCGAAGACGGCCGAGAGCCGCACCCGGTCGTACGCCGCGCGCCGTTCCTCGGCGAGCACCGTGACCCGCCACCGTCCGTCGGTGTCCCGGGCCCGCAGCGCCTCGACGAAGCGCTGCCCCACCATGCCGTTGCCGACGACGACCAGCCGCTCGCTCATGACATGACCTCCACCGTCTCGCGTACCTCGTCGGTTGTGGACGGATCCGCCTCGGCGAGCCAGGCGGCGATGCCGGCCACCGCGTCCCGGCAGCTGCCGCAGCCGGTGGCGGCCCGGGTCGCCGCGGACAGCTCCGCCGCCGTCCGGGCGCCCGCCCGCCAGCACGCCACCAGCGCGCCCTTGCTCACGTCGTTGCACCGGCACACTGTCGCGGCGTCCGGCATCAGCGCCGGTGACGCGGCAGGTCCGGCCGGCGCCTCGCCGAACGCCCGGCCGAGCAGCAGCGAGCGCCGGTCCGCCGGCACCGGCGCGCCCCTGTCGAACAGCTGCACCACGGTGCCGACCGCCGGGTTGTCGCCGAGCAGGATCGCGCCGGTCAGCCGCTCGTCCCGGATGCGCAGCCGGGCGTATGTGCCCCGGGCCGGGTCGGCGAAGGTCAGCTCCTCGACCGGCGGCCCGTCCGGGTCGCCGGTCCCGTCCACGTCGCCCATCGCGGCCAGGTCGATGCCGGCCGCCTTGAGCCGGGTCACCGCCGGCCGGGGCCGGTACCGGGCCAGCGGGTCCGCGCCGGTCAGCACGTCGGCCACCACCCGGGCCTGCGCCCAGGCCGGCGCGACGAGCCCGGTCAGCGTCCCGTCGTGCTGGGCGCAGTCGCCGATCGCCGAGATCCGCCTGTCGCTCGTCCGCATCCGGTCGTCCACCACCACGCCCCGCTCGACGGCGAGTCCGGCCGCCGCGGCGAGCGCGGTGTCGGGGCGTACCCCGCAGCAGAGCACCAGCAGGTCGGCGTCGAGCGGTTCGGCGTCGCCCAGGTGCAGGCGGACGCCGCCGGCGCCGGCGCTCACGGCGGTGGCCGGCACCCCGAGCCGGGACCGGACGCCCAGGCCGGCGAGCGTGCCCGCGAGGACCGCGCCGGCCGGCGGGTCGAGCTGGCGTTCCATCAGGTGTCCGACCGGGTGGACCACAGTCACGTCGAGCGCCCGGGCGGCCAGCCCCCGGGCCGCCTCCAGACCCAGCAGCCCGCCCCCGAGCACGATCACGCGCCGCGCGCCCTCGGCGGCGGCGAGGATCCGCCGGCAGTCGCCGAGCGTGCGGAACGGGACGACCCGCTCGGGCAGCGGGGCGAGGCCGGGCAGCGGCGGCACCACGGCCCGGCTGCCGGTGGCGAGCACCAGGTGGTCGTACCCGTGCCGTTCGCCGTCGTCGGTGACCACCTCGCCGGCGGCCCGGTCCACGGCGGTGACGGCCGCGCCGGTGCGGACCTCGACGCCCGGCCCGACGGCTTCGACCAGCTCGACGTCCGGCTCGCCGATGCGTCCGGCGAGCAGCGTGGAGAGCATGATCCGGTTGTACGCGCGGTGCGGCTCCGCCCCGAGCACGGTGATCCGCCGGTTTCCGCCGCGTGCGTGCAGCTCGGCGGCGAGCCGGGCGCCGGCCATGCCGTAGCCGACGACGACTATGCGTTCGTTCATGCCGGCTCCACCCGGACCGCGCAGATCTTGAACTCGGGCATCCCGGAGACCGGGTCGAGCGCGTCGTTGGTGACCGAGTTGGCGCGTTGCGCGCCGGGCCAGTGGAACGGCGCGAAGACGGTGTCCGGCCGGATCGCCGTGCTGAGCCGGGCCGGTGCGCACAACTCACCCCGGCGGGAGACCACACGTACCGGTGCCCCCTCGGTCACGCCGATCCGTGCTGCCAGGTCCGGGTGCAGCTCGACGAAGCCGCCCGGTGCGGCGCGGCGCAAGGCGGCCACCCGCCGGGTCTGCGCGCCGGATTGGTATTGAGCCAGCACCCGGCCGGTGGTGAAGTGCAGCGGGTAGTCGGCGCACACCGGCTCGGCGGCCGGCCGGTGGGTCACCGGATGGAACCGGGCGCGGCCGTCCGGGGTGGGGAAGCGGTCGGCGAACAGCCGGGGCGTGTCCGGGCCGTCCCGGTCCGGGCAGGGCCAGAAGACGCCGGTGTCGGCGTCGATCCGGTCCCAGGTGATCCCGGCGTAGTCGGCCGGCCCGCCGGACGAGGCCCGGCCCAGCTCCGCGAACACCTCGCGCGGGTCGGCCGGCAGCGGCGTTCCGTCCCCGATCAGCCGTGCGGCGAGCGCGGCGAGGATCTCCAGCTCGGTACGGACCCCGGCCGGTGGCTCGCGCAGCGCGCGGCGGCGCAGCACCCGGCCCTCCAGATTGGTCATCGTGCCGTCCTCCTCGGCCCACTGGGCGACCGGCAGCACCACGTCGGCCAGCTCGGCCGTCTCGGAACGGACGAAGTCCGCCACCACGAGCAGGTCCAGGGCGCGCAGCCGGGACTCGACCCGCGCGGCGCGGGGCGCGGACACGACCGGGTTGGAACCGAACACCAGCAGCGCCCGCGCGCCGGACGGCGTGCCGAGCGCGTCCAGGAGCTGGTACGCCGGCACCCCCGGCCCGGGTAGCGAGTCCGGTTCGACGCCCCACACCCCGGCGACGTGCTCGCGGGCCGCCGGGTCGTCGATGCGCCGGTAGCCGGGGAGCTGATCGGCCTTCTGCCCGTGTTCCCGGCCGCCCTGCCCGTTGCCCTGCCCGGTCAGGCAGCCGTAACCCGAACCGGGGCGGCCGGGCAGGCCCAGGGCCAGCGCCAGGTTGATGAAGGCGGTGACCGTGTCGACGCCCTTGGCGTGCTGCTCGGCCCCCCGAGCGGTGAGAATGACCGCGCGGTCCACTGTGGCGAGCGCGCGGGCGGTCGCGTACAGGTCGGCCACCGGCACGCCGGAGAGCCGTTCCACCTCCGCCGGCCAGTAGCCGGCCACCGTCCGCCGGACGTCGTCGAAGCCGGTGGTCCGCTCCGCCACGTACGACCGGTCCAGCCAGCCCTCGGTGAGCGCGATGTGCAGCAGCGCGTTCGCCACCGCGAGGTCGGTGCCGGGCAGGGGTTGCAGGTGCAGGTCGGCCTGCCGGGCGGTGGCGGTGGCGCGCGGGTCGACAACGATCAGCCGGCCGCCGCGTTCCCGCAGGTCGGCGACGTGCCGCATCAGCGGCGGCATGGTCTCGGCCGGGTTCGCGCCGACCAGCAGCAACGTGTCCGCGTGGCCGAGGTCCGCGAGCGGGAACGGCAGTCCCCTGTCGATCCCGAACGCCCGGTTCCCGGCCGCGGCGGCCGACGACATGCACCAGCGACCGTTGTAGTCGATGTGCCGGGTCCGCAGCGTCACCCGCGCGAAGCGGCCCAGCGCGTACGCCTTCTCGTTGGTGAGGCCGCCGCCACCGAAGACCGCCACCGCGTCCGGCCCGTGCCGGTGCTGCACGTCCCGGACCCCGGCGGCGACACGGTCGAGCGCCTCGTCCCAGGTCGCCGGGCGCAGCTCGCCGCCGGGCCGGTCGCGCAGCAGCGGGGTGGTGAGCCGGTCCGGGTGGTCGAGCAGGTCGGCGGCGGTCCAGCCCTTCTGGCACAGCCCGCCCCGGTTGGTGGGGAAGTCGCGGGCGCCGACCTCGACACCGTCGCCGGTGGCGCGCAGCACCATGCCGCACTGCAAGGCGCAGTACGGGCAGTGCGTGGCGGCCTCGGCGGGGCGTGACCCCGTTCGCGTCGCCGTGCGTGCACCGTCTGTCATGTCGGAAAAGCGTGCCGTCGGGCGGTTTCCGGTCCGGGTCTGCTCTGTTTCGGTCCTGTCACGAGCGCTTCACACCGCACGCGGGTGACGAGACGTTCCGTAGGGCTTAGAATGTGGGACGAAAATCTCATATATCGGGAGGCATGATGAGCGTGGCGGACGCGTTCGACGCGGTGGCCGGCAGCTACGACCAGGCCCGACGCCGCCTGGTGCCCTGCTTCGACGCCTTCTACGGCACCGCTGTCGAGGTGGCCGCACCCCCGCTGCGCGCCGCGCTCGCCGCCGGGCGTACCCCCGAGGTGCTGGACCTGGGCGCGGGCACCGGCCTGCTGTCCCTGCTGCTGACCGCGGCCGTCCCCGGGGTCCACCTGACGCTCGTGGACGGTCCCCCCGGCATGCTCGCGGTGGCCGCCGGACACCTGGAGGAACGCGGCGTGGCGCACCGCACGGTCCACGCCGACCTGGCCGGCCCGCTGCCCGCCGGCCGGTACGACGCGGTGGTGTCCGCGCTGGCCATCCACCACCTCGACGACGAGGGCAAGCGTGCGCTGTACAAGCGGGCCGCCGACGCGCTCGTCCCCGGCGGGGTGTTCGTCAACGCCGAGCAGGTGGCCGGGCCCACCCCCGCGCTGGACCGCCGCTACGACGAGGTGTGGACGGCGCGGATCACCGAGCTGGGCTCCGACGCCGAGGAGATCGCCGGCGCCCGGGAGCGGATGCGGCACGACCGGCCGGCCCCGGTGGCAGACCAGTGCCGGTGGCTGACCGAGGCGGGCCTGGTGGACGTGGACTGCTTCTTCAAGGAGTGGCGTTTCGCGGTCTTCGGCGGTCAGCGGCCGGACGGTTCGGCGAGGTGATTCTCGAGCCGATCGGCGAAACGGGGCGCGCCGGCCTTCCGTAGATGGGCGATCAGTTCGGCCGCGTCCTTGTCCTCGGCGACCAGGCTGCGCCGGTAGTAGTCGATCTGCCACACCAACGTCCTCATGACCAGAGGCATCGAACGGTCGGCCACCCAGTTGAGGAACTCGTCGCCGGTGCGGACCGACAGCGATTCCCGTACGCATTCCGGCGGAAAGGCGCGCCGGTCGTCGGTCACCAGGATGTCGGCGCGGCTGTGCACGGCGGCGGCCAGCACGTGCCGGTCGTCCGGGTCCGGCGGGCACGGGACGTCGTTCGGCGAATAGCCGGTGACGAGGCCGTACGGGAACGCCTGGACGAAGCGGCGTCGCTGGCCGCCGATCGCCTGCTCGGAATGCTCGGGCCGCTTACGGCGCAGGCGATACATCCATTCCGCCAGAACGTCCTCGCTGTACCGCAGATCGAAGACGGCGCAGTCGCCTTCGAGCGCGAGAAGGCTGATCCAGTCGCGAAGGGTCCTGGAATAGAGAATGTTCGCGTCCAGGAACACCAGTGGGGCGCTGGGGATCACAGTGGACACCCTACCCAGCGCCCACTGGCCGGGCCCGGAACTACACGTCGTCGGTGAAACCCAGCGCGTCGGACTCCCACATCAGGGCCTCGTACGACTTCCGTCGCTCTTCCATCTGTCGTTGCCGGAATGCGAGGACGTCGCGGAGGAAGAGGCGTCGGTGGCTGCCGACCCGGTGCGACGCGATAGACCCGTTCTCCAGGAGGCGGACGAGTGTGGGGCGGGACATGCCGAGCAGCTTCGCCGCCTCGGTCGTCGTCAGTTCGCGGGAGATGGCGCTGATCGCGACGCCGTCGCCGCGGGCGAGCATCGCCGAGATCTGATGGAGGACGTCGAACATCTGGGCGGGAACCTCGACCTCTTCACCGTCCGCCGAGACGAGTCGGGCCACGCCTTCGCCCGCAGCGAGGGGGTGCCGCACGAGGAACTCCTCCATGGCGGCCGCCTTCTGGCGCTCCGCTCCCTCGGTGGGCATGACCGAGGCGGCCACGCCGGTGCTGAGGCTCATGACGGCTCCCTGGGGCAGATGTGCGTCCTAACCGTTCGGACTAACTCCATCGTCACCTCCAAGTGCAATATCCGCAACCGACTTCGGTTGTTTCACCTGTCGATGTCCTAATCCCCGATCGGTGGGGACGAGGATGACTGGTGGTCATACCGGTGGGTAGTCTTCCCGGCATGACCGCCAAGGTGACGCTGTCGTTCTCCGACGAGACGATCGAGGAGGCGCGCCGGTTCGCCAAGCGGGAAGGGCTCTCCCTCTCCGCCTGGATGGACCAGGCCGCCCGGGAGAAGGCGCTGCGCGAGGTCTTCACCGCGCACGCCGACGCGGTCGGCCGGGCCGGTCTGGACCTGGAAGCCGCCGCCCTGGCCGACGCCCAGGAAGTCGCGCTCGTCGACGACGCCCTGTTCGGCGGGCGCCCGCGTGCTGCGTAGGGGCGAGGTCTGGCGCATCTCCGGCGCCCGGGAACGGTTCGGTCTGGTGATCAGCTCCGACGTCTACAACGCCACTGCGGTACCCATCGTGATCGTGGCCGAGGTGGTGGAGGAGTCGCTGCTGCGCGACTCGCCGCTCGCCGTGCGGATGGGCGCGTACGTGGTGATGCCCGACCGCATCTCCTCACCGATGAAGAAGTGGTTCACCGAGTGCGTGGACGTGGCCGACACCGAGACCATGCAGCGGGTCGGCCGGGCGCTGCGGATCCTCCAGGAGCTGTGACCGCCTCACCGGCGCGCTCCGGCGGACGTGCGATCTCCGTTGCCGAGCCGACGCGCGCGGGGCACGCCCGGGAAACCACCGGCTGACAGCGTCGCCTCGTCATCGACGAGGAGGAGTGGCCCGTGAGCACGCTCGTTTCCGCACCCACGACGCCGCCGGCCACCACCGCCGGCCGGCTCACCGAATGGCGGCCGGAGGACCCGGCGTTCTGGGCGGCCGGCGGCGCCCGGGTGGCCCGGCGCAACCTGTACGTCTCGATCTTCGCCGAGCACGTCGGCTTCTCCGTGTGGAGCCTCTGGTCCGTCACGGTGCTGTTCCTGGGCCCCGAGTACGGCATCGACCCGGCCGGGAAGTTCCTGCTCACCGCCGTACCGGCCGCGCTGGGGGCGGTGCTGCGGCTGCCGTACACGCTGGCGGTGGCCCGCTTCGGCGGCCGGAACTGGACCATCGTGAGCGCGTTGCTGCTGCTCGTGCCGGCGGTGCCGATGGCGGTGCTGATCGAGCCCGGGGTGTCGTACGCCACGCTGATGGTGCTGGCCTGCCTGTCCGGCGTCGGCGGCGGCAACTTCGCCTCGTCGATGGCGAACATCAACCTGTTCTTCCCGGAGCGGCTCAAGGGCCGGGCGCTGGGGCTCAACGCCGGCGGCGGCAACCTGGGCGTACCAGCGGTGCAACTGGTGGGGCTGGCGGTGCTGGCGACCGCGGGCGCCGCGTACCCCCGGCTCGTGCCGGCGGTCTACCTGCCGCTGATCGTGCTGGCCGCGCTCGCCGCGGCCCGGTGGCTGGACAACGTGCCGGGGGCGCGCAACGAGCCGGGCGCGCTGCGCGCGGCGGCCCGCGACCCGCACACCTGGGTGATGTCGCTGCTCTACGTCGGCACGTTCGGCTCGTTCATCGGCTTCGGGTTCGCCTTCGGCCAGGTGCTCCAGCTCCAGTTCCACGACCGGTTCCCGACGCCCGTTGACGCGGCCTGGCTGACCTTCCTCGGCCCGCTGATCGGGTCGCTGATCCGGCCCGTCGGCGGTCAGCTCGCCGACCGGCTGGGCGGGGCCCGGGTCACGTTCTGGAACTTCGTGGCGATGGCCGCCGGCGCCGGTCTGGTGCTGTACGCGGCCCGGGAGCGCTCGTTCCCGCTCTACCTGGCCGGGTTCCTGGCGCTGTTCGTCTTCTCCGGGATCGGCAACGGCTCGACGTACAAGATGATCCCGGCGATCTTCCGGGCCCGGGCCGTCGCGGAGAGTGAGCTGACCGGCGACCCGGAGGCGGCGCAGCGGCGGGCCCGGCGCCTGTCCGGCGCGGTGATCGGGATCGCCGGGGCGGTCGGGGCCTCGGGTGGGGTGCTGGTGAACGTGGCGTTCCGGCAGTCGTTCCTGGCCTCCGGCACCGCCGACGCCGCCTACCTGGCCTTCATTGGCTGGTACGCGCTCTGTTTCCTGGTGACCTGGGTGGTCTACCTGCGTCCCGGGCCGCGTACGCTGGTCGGCGTGTGACCTGTGCCATGACGAATCCGCAGGCCACGCGCGGCGCGACCCCGTTTTGACCTGCCGCCGGGCGGCCGGGTATCGTTGCCTGCTGTTGTACGACATTCTTAGGCGTGCCGCATCAGGTACGCTTGGTCGTTCGTGCGCGCTGGTCCGGCTGGGTACTCCTGGTCACCTCGGCGCGCGACCCCAGACCGACGACGAGACAAGGTAGACCTGTGCGTACGTACAGCCCGAAGCCGGGTGAGATCGAGCGTCAGTGGCACGTCATCGACGCCTCTGATGTCGTGCTGGGCCGCCTGGCGACCCACGCCGCCACGCTCCTGCGTGGCAAGCACAAGCCGACTTTCGCGCCGCACGTCGACACGGGCGACTTCGTCGTCATCGTGAACGCGGGCAAGGTCGCGCTGACCGGCAACAAGCGCCAGACCAAGGTCGCTTACCGCCACTCCGGTTACCCGGGTGGTCTGAAGCGGGTCGGCTACGACGAGCTGCTGACCAAGCGGCCCGAGCGGGCCATCGAGCTGGCCGTGAAGGGCATGCTCCCGCACAACAAGCTGGGCCGTCAGCTTCTCAAGAAGCTGAAGGTCTACGCCGGTGCCGAGCACCCGCACACCGCGCAGCAGCCGGTGCCGTTCGAGATCAAGCAGATCGCGCAGTGAGCGCGGGCGAAGGAAGCAGCATGACCGACATCACCGCCACCGAGGTCGCCCCCGAGGCCACCGAGGCGCCGGCGCCCGTCGCGCGCGCGCCCCGTGGTGACCGCCCGATCCAGACCGTGGGTCGGCGCAAGGAAGCCATCGTCCGGGTTCGGATCGTTCCGGGCACCGGCAAGATCACCTGCAACGGCCGCGACCTCGAGGCCTACTTCCCGAGCAAGGTGCACCAGCAGCTCATCAAGGACCCGCTGGTCACCGCCGAGAAGCCCGAGGCGTTCGACGTGATCGCCAACCTGCGTGGCGGCGGCACCACCGGCCAGGCCGGCGCGCTGCGGCTCGCCATCGCCCGGGCGCTGATCGTCAGCGAGCCCGACGACCGCCCGGCCCTGAAGAAGGCCGGCTTCCTGACCCGTGACGCCCGGGTCAAGGAGAGCAAGAAGTACGGCCTCAAGAAGGCCCGCAAGGCTCCCCAGTACTCGAAGCGCTGATCATCACAAGCGTCTTGTACTTCTGACGGACGGCCGGTTCGCCTCCCCCATCCGGGAGGCGGACCGGCCGTTCCGCGTTTCTCCTCTCATCGGCAGTTCCACGGAGGTTGGCGGGTATGGGCCGGTTGTTCGGCACGGACGGCGTACGCGGGCGGGCGAACGCGGATCTCACCCCGGAGTTGGCGCTTGCGGTCGCGGTGGCCGCGGCCCACACGCTGGCCGAGACCGACAAGAGCCATCCGCCGCTCGCGGTGGTCGGCCGGGACACCCGGGCCAGCGGCGAGATGCTGGAGGCGGCGGTGGTCGCCGGGCTCACCAGCGCCGGCGCCAACGTGGTCCGGGTCGGCGTGCTGCCGACCCCGGCGGTGGCGTTCCTCACCGCCGAGGCCAAGGCCGACCTGGGCGTGATGCTCTCCGCCTCGCACAACCCGATGCCGGACAACGGCATCAAGCTGTTCGCCGCCGGCGGGCACAAGCTGCCCGACGAGATCGAGATGCGGATCGAGGAGGCGGTGAAGGCGAACGCCACCACCGCGTGGAAGCGTCCCGTCGGCGCCGGTGTCGGCCGCGTGCACGACCTGCTCGACGGCGCCGACCACTACGTGCAGCACCTGATCGGCACCGTGCCGCACCGCCTCGACGGGATCAAGGTCGTGGTCGACTGCGCCAACGGCGCGGCCGCCGACGTCGCCCCGGTCGCCTACCGGGAGGCCGGCGCCGAGGTGATCGCCATCCACGCCGAGCCGGACGGGCTCAACATCAACGACGAGTGCGGCTCGAACCACATCGAGGCGCTGCGCGCCGCGGTGGTCGAGCACGGCGCCCACCTCGGCATCGCCCACGACGGCGATGCCGACCGCTGCGTCGCGGTCACCGCCGACGGCGACGAGGTCGACGGCGACCAGGTCATGGCGATCCTCGCGCTGGCCATGCGGGACGCCGGCGAGCTGACCCAGGACACCCTGGTCGCCACCGTGATGAGCAACCTCGGTCTCCGCCTGGCCATGTCCGAGCACGGCATCCGGCTGGTCGAGACCAAGGTCGGTGACCGGTACGTGCTGGAGGAGCTGCGCGCCTCCGGCCTGGCGCTCGGCGGCGAGCAGAGCGGTCACATCGTGCTGCCCGCGTACGCCACCACCGGCGACGGCGTGCTGACCGGCCTGCACCTGATGGCGCGGATGGCCGCCACCGGCACCTCGCTGGCCGAGCTGGCCGCCGTGGTCACCAAGCTGCCCCAGGTGCTGATCAACGTGCCGGTCGGGGACCGTACCGTCGGCGCCGCCGCACCGGCCGTCCGGGCCGAGGTCGAGCGCGCCGAGGCCGAGCTGGGCGAGACCGGCCGGGTGCTGCTGCGCCCGTCCGGCACCGAGCCGCTGGTACGGGTCATGGTCGAGGCGGCCACCGAGGACACCGCGCGCGAGGTCGCCGAGCGCATCGCCGAGCACGTGCGGACCGCGAGCCCGGTCGCCTGAGCCACGCCGCCCGCCCGCTGGGGGACCTCCCTCCAGCGGGCGGTTCAGTCTCCGCGCAGACCACGCAGCCGGGTCACCGCCTCGGCCAGCACCTCCGGCCGCTTGCAGAACGCGAACCGGATCAGCCGCCGACCGGCCTCCACGTCGTCGTAGAACACCTGCGTCGGCACCGCCACCACGCCGCAGCGCTCCGGCAGCGACCGGCAGAACTCCACCCCGTCCCGGCCGCGCAGCGGCGTGACGTCGGCGGTCACGAAGTAGGTGCCCTCCGGCGGGAGCACACCGAACCCGGCGTCGGCCAGCCCGGCGGCGAGCTGGTCCCGGCGACGTTGCATGTCGTCCCGGAACCCGGTGAAGTACGCGTCCGGCAGCCCGAGCGCCACCGCCACCGCCGGTTGCAGCGGCCCGGCGTTGACGAACGTCAGGAACTGCTTCACCCGCAGCACCGCCGCCACCAGCGGCGCGGGGCCGCTCACCCAGCCGACCTTCCAGCCGGTGCAGGAGAACGTCTTGCCGGCCGACGAGATGCGCAGCGTCCGCTCCCACATCCCCGGCAGCGTGGCCGGCGGTACGTGCGGCGCGGCGGCGTCGGTGAACACCAGGTGCTCGTAGACCTCGTCGGTGACCGCGTACACGTCGTGTTCCCGGCACAGCTCGGCCACCGTCGTCAGTTCGTCGGCGGTGAAGACCTTGCCGGTCGGGTTGTGCGGCGAGTTCAGCAGCACCAGCCGGGTACGCGGCCCGAACGCGGCGCGCAGCTCGTCCGGGTCGAAGGCGTACCTGCCGTCGGGCCCGGGCCGCAGCGTCACCGGGCGGCGGACCGCCCCGGCCAGCGCGATCGAGGCGGCATACGAGTCGTAGTACGGCTCGAAGCAGATCACCTCGTCACCCGGCTCGCACAGCGCGAGGATGCTCGCCGCGATCGCCTCGGTCGCCCCGGCGGTCACCACGATCTCGCCGTCCGGGTCGTACTCCAGGCCCCAGAACCGGCGCTGGTGCTCGGCGACGGCGGCGCGCAGCGCGGGGATGCCGGGGCCGGGCGGGTACTGGTTGTGGCCGGTACGCAGCGCCTCGGCCGCGGCGGCGAGCATCTCCGGCGGGCCGTCGGTGTCCGGGAAGCCCTGCCCGAGGTTGACCGCGCCGGTACGCACGGCCAGCGCGGACATCTCGGCGAAGACGGTGGTGCCGAACGGCCGCATCCGGGCCACCAGGGGATCGGTCGTCGTCACGGCGGCCAGCCTACGGCCCGCCGCCGAGTGCTCACCAGCCGAAGCAGGTCGCGCCGTACTCGCCCGAGTCCTTGGAGACGACCTTGCCGTTGACGGTGATCCGGCAGGTCACGTCGCCGGACCCGACGGGGCTGGCGATGATCTGCACCCGCTCGCGGTCGTTCGCCGTGAAGCTCAGCCGCCAGGGCGTGTCCACGGCGCCGGGCTGGTGGAAGTTGGCGTCCGCGTCGTAGAACTGCACCTCGGCCTCGCCGTCGGTGGCTGTCACCTCGTACAGCACGGTGAACTTGCCGGGCCCGCCGGACGGGGTGGTGGCCGGCCGGGCCGGGGGCGCGGTCGGCTCGTCGGCCCACCCGTCGGGCTCGCCGTAGAACGGCTCGTCGTACCGGTCGCCGGAGGCCGTCCCGTCGTCCAGGCCCCGGCCGAGGAAGGACAGCCCGACGCAGCCGCAGACGATGATCGCCAGGACGGTGACGAGGCCGATCACCAGGCCGGCCACCCAGCCGCCGCCACCGCGGCGCGGCGGCATGCCCGGATACGCGTACGGCGGCGGGTAGGGGCCGGGTGGGTGGGACCCGGCTTTGTAGGGGCCGGGCGGGTAGGCGCCCGGTGTCCAGGCCGGCTGTGCCGGGAAGCCGGGGACGCCGGGCTGGGACGGCCATCCGGGCGTACCCGGGTGGTGCGGGTCGCCGGAGGCCGGTGGGACGGGTGGGCGCGGCGTGGCGGCCGGGTCGGCCGGAGCCGCCCACCCCGGTTCGCCCACCGGCCGTCCCGTACCGCTCGGTGGCATGGCCGGACCGGTCCCGGCGGACGCGCTCTCCGGGCCGGTGGCCGCCCAGGGGCTCGGAGCGGGCGGCGGCGACCAGGGCTCGGGCGGCGTCCACGGCTGCGGGGCGGCAAGCGGGTCCGGCGGCGTCCAGGAGGAGGGCTGCGGCGTGGCCGGCGCGGCGGTCGGGTCGGCCGGTCCGGGGGCCGGTTCGGGGGAGGGGGTCGTCTCGGACATGGGCTCAGCTCACAGGGGTACGGCGCGGACGACCGCGGAACGGTGGGGCCGGGGGACGGCGCCCGGCCTCAATGTAGGCGGTGGCGACCAGCCGTGCGGCCCCGGCCGGCGGTCCGCGCCCGGCGTCCCGAACCGGTCCGGACGGGCGGAACGACCTGGATGATGCTTTGTCCGGTAATCGCATCCCCGACGCTCGGTTCGCTCAAATTCAGTGATCGTTAACCGCCCTTCCGAGCACGCACGATGAGCGAAACTCGGTTAGGCTGCGGACCATGTGTGGAATCGTGGGTTACGCCGGTGCGCGCCCGGCGCTCGGCATCGTGCTTGACGGACTGCGGCGTCTCGAATACCGCGGCTACGACTCGGCCGGTGTCGCCGTGGTCTGCGAGGACGAACTGCTGACCGAGA
Source organism: Micromonospora sp. Mcm103 (assembly GCF_024519755.1). Lineage (NCBI taxonomy): Bacteria > Bacillati > Actinomycetota > Actinomycetes > Micromonosporales > Micromonosporaceae > Micromonospora > Micromonospora sp. Mcm103. Next base: position 41,047 of record NZ_JALJRJ010000005.1, on the reverse strand, counting down.
AGAAGGCCGGCAAGCTCGCGAACCTGGAGAAGGTCCTCTCCGAGCGCGCGGCCGACAACCCCGAGGACTGCGCCGCCAGCCCGATCGGCATCGGCGACGGCACCACCGGGATCGGCCACACCCGCTGGGCCACGCACGGCGGCCCGACCGACCGCAACGCCCACCCGCACCTCTCCCCGGACGGCCGCGTCGCGGTGATCCACAACGGCATCATCGAGAACTTCGCGAAGCTCCGCGCCGAGCTGGAGGACGAGGGTGTCGAGTTCGCCAGCGACACCGACACCGAGTGCGCCGCGCACCTGATCGCCCGCGCGCTGGCCGACCTGCGCTCGGCCGGTGAGACCGACAGCCCGCAGCTCCTCGCCGCCGCCATGCGCGTGGTCTGCGGGCGCCTGGAGGGCGCGTTCACGCTGCTCGCCGTCGACGCCGGCATCCCCGGCGCGGTGGTCGGCGCCCGGCGCAACTCGCCGCTCGTGGTCGGCCGGGGCGACGGCGAGAACTACCTGGCCAGCGACGTCGCCGCGTTCATCGAGCACACCCGGGACGCGGTCGAGCTGGGGCAGGACCAGATCGTCCTGATCACCCCGGACAGCATCGACATCACCGACTTCCACGGTCAGCCGGCCAGCGGCACCGACTTCCACATCGACTGGGACTCGTCGGCCGCCGAGAAGGGCGGCTACGACTGGTTCATGCTCAAGGAGATCGAGGAGCAGCCGCAGGCCATCGCCGACACGCTGCTGGGCCGGCTCACCGAGACCGGCGAGATCGCCCTCGACGAGGTCCGCCTCAGCGAGCAGGACCTCCGCGACGTCGACAAGATCTTCATCGTCGCCTGCGGCACCTCGTACCACGCCGGCCTGGTCGCCAAGTACGCCATCGAGCACTGGACCCGCATCCCCTGCGAGGTGGAGCTGGCCAGCGAGTTCCGTTACCGCGACCCGGTGCTGGACCGCTCCACGCTGATCGTGGTGATCTCGCAGTCCGGCGAGACGATGGACACGCTGATGGCGCTGCGTCACGCCAAGGAGCAGAAGGCCCGCGTGCTGGCGATCTGCAACACCAACGGCTCGACCATCCCGCGCGAGTCCGACGCGGTGCTCTACACCCACGGCGGCCCGGAGATCGCTGTCGCCTCCACCAAGGCGTTCCTCACCCAGGTCGTCGCCTGCTACCTGATCGGCCTGCACCTGGCCCAGGTGCGCGGCATCAAGTTCGCCGACGAGGTGGGCGCGGTGGTGGCCCAGCTCCAGGAGATGCCGGGCAAGCTGCGGGAGCTGCTGGACCGGATCGAGCCGGTCCGCGAGCTGGGCCGCGAGTTGAAGTCCGAGCCGACGGTGCTGTTCATCGGCCGGCACGTGGGCTACCCGGTGGCGCTGGAGGGCGCGCTGAAGCTCAAGGAACTGGCGTACATGCACGCCGAGGGCTTCGCCGCCGGCGAGCTGAAGCACGGCCCGATCTCGCTTATCGACCAGGGCACGCCGGTGATCTGCATCGTGCCCTCCCCGGTCGGCCGGGGCATGCTGCACGACAAGGTCGTCTCCAACATCCAGGAGGTACGCGCGCGCGGCGCCCGCACCATCGTGATCGCCGAGGAGGGCGACCAGGCGGTGGTCCGCTACGCCGACCACCTGATCTACGTGCCGCGTACGCCGACGCTGCTGGCGCCGCTGGTGACCACGGTGCCGTTGCAGGTGCTGGCCGCCGAGATCGCCGCCGCCCGCGGGCACGACGTCGACCAGCCCCGGAACCTGGCCAAGTCCGTCACCGTCGAGTAGCCGATCTCGTCCACGGTCCCTCCGCCCGCACGACGGGTGGAGGGACCGCGTCGTCTCCGGCCGGCCTCGCGGACGGCCGCCGGAGGGCCGCAGGCGGTCGCCCGAAGGGCCGCGGGTGGTCATCGGCCCAGCACGATCCGGGCCATGCCGTCCAGCGCCGGGTTGTCCGGGTCCCAGTAGCCGGTGTGGCCGTGCGGGGCGCTCGGGAAGCGCCGGCCGCCGAAGCCCGGCGCGCTCGGGTCGGCGCCGAACCAGAGCCGCTCGCCGGGCCCGTCGAGCACGGCGAGCGCCGGACCGAGCGGCGTACCCGCGAGCAGCGCGCGGCGGGCCAACTCCTCCGGTGGACGTGCCAGCCGGATCACGTCGTCCGGCGCGGTCGACGACCAGACCTGACCGGCGGGCATCCGCAGCTCGGCGGCGTGGTCCACGCCGACCCCCGGCGAACCGACGAAGACCAGCGCGTCGGCGCTCAACCCGTGGTCGCGGGCGGCGGCGCCGACCACGAGCGAGCCGTAGCTGTGCCCGAGCACCGTCTGCCGGGCCGGCGGGCCCTCGTGCGCGGCCCGCAGCCCGTCCTGGAACCGGTGCAGCGCCGGGCCGGCGTCCTCGGCCTGCCGGGTGCCGGCCGCCTCGTTGAGGAAGTCCGGCGCGTCGTAGTCCAGCCAGAGCACCGCCGCCGCCTCCTCGCCCGGTCCGAGCGCCGCGCAGCGCTGCAACACCCGGGCCGCGCGGCCCAGCTCGGCCGGCGCGTCGGCGAGATCCGAGGTCATGCCCGGGACGTACGTGAGCACCGAGGCGGCGCGGTCCGGGTTGCCGAGCGCCACCACCGCCCGGCCGTCGCCGGCCGGGTCGAGCCCCAGCAGGTACGCCCGGGGCGCCCCGCCCGCGGCCAGCCGCTCGGTGAGCCCGTCCAACCCGCGTAGCGCCGCCTCGACAGCGGCGAGCCGGACCCGGCGGGACGCCTCCAACGGCCCGGCCGGAAGCGGGTGCAGCAGGGCGAGCCGCCGTACGAGCAACCGCTCCCGCCGGTCACCGAGCAGCAGCCGGTTGGCCTGGTCCCGGGCGGCTGCCGGTACGCCGTCGAGGCGCCCGATCCGGCCCGGTTCCCGCCCGACCAGCCAGCGCCGCTCGGCCGCGCTCAGACCGGCCCACCAGCGGCTCACCTCGGTCGGCCCGGCGCCGGGCCCGGGCCGGTACGCGGGCGGCACGCTCACCCAGCCGCGTACCGCAGCGGTGGCCAGTTCCGCCAGCCGGCCGGCCGCCTCCCGGTCGGCGGCGCCGGCGAGCGTCAGCGCACCCCGGATGCCGGCCCGCGCGTGGACCACCGCCGGTCCGGCCTGTGCCACCGGCCGCGCCGGGTCGGGCCGGACCGCTCCGGTGCGGTCGACGAGCAGGCCACCCGACTCGGCGCGGGCCACCTCGGCGCCGAGCCGGGCCTTCGCCGCGCCCAGCCGGGCGCCGAACTCGGCGAGCACCTGGTCGACCTCGACCAGGGCGGGAAGCACGTCGGTGAGGTCGGTGCGCAGGTCCCCGATCCGCCGTTGCGCCGCCGTCGCGGCGGCACCCGACCACCCGGGGCGAAGCGTGCCGATCCGGGCGGTAAACGCGTCGGCGCGCTGCCGTACCGGCGTGGTGAGGCCCCGCCACGCCGCCCCGGCGGTGGACCAGGCGCCCGGGTCGGCGCGCCAGAGCTGCGCGTAGCCGACCGGCGCGGCGGCGTCGGCACTCCCGCCGTTCACCGGAGCACCCCGGTGAGGCGGCGGGCGGCGCGTTCGTCGACCGCCTCGTAGCCGTCCGCGCCACGGCGCAACGCCTGAGCGGTGTCGGCCACCCGGGCGCCGAGCGCGCCGGACCAGCGCCGTACGGCGGACTCCAATTCGGTAAGCGCCATCGCGGATCGCCAGCCGTCCGGCGCCGCCACCAGCAACGACTCCGGCGCCGCGCCCGGCCCGCGAGCCAGCCGGTACGCATCGTCGGCCAGCTCGCGCGCCACCGATCGCAGCAGCTCCGGATCGACGTCGAACGGTTTCTCCACCACGTGCCCTCCCTCGCCCGGCGCCACCGGCCGGCTCCGGACACCGGGACGCTAGGCGGCACCCCGCGGTGGTCGCCGACCCCTGTGGACAACGTGCCGGGTTGTCCACAGGGCTTGTCCGCCGACCGGTCCGGGGCGCGTACCGCCGGTAGGGTGAGGCCGTGATCGGGGGAGCCGCGAGCGGAAGCTGAGCCGGCGCGACGAGCGGGGCGGGGTGGCATGAGACAGGTGTGGCGGGTCGCGGACGTTCGCGCGGCGGAGGCGGGCCTGATGGCCACCCTCCCGCCCGGTGCGCTCATGCAGCGGGCCGCGGCCGGGCTGGCCCGCCGCTGCGCGTTGCTGCTCGCCGACCGGGGCGGCGTCTACGGCGCCCGGGTGCTCGTGCTCGCCGGGTCCGGCGACAACGGCGGCGACGCCCTCTTCGCGGGCGCGCACCTGGCCCGCCGGGGCGCGGCGGTGACCGCGCTGCTCCTCACGCCGGGCCGGGCGCACGCCGAGGGCCTGGCCGCGCTGCGCGCCGCCGGCGGGCGCGTGGCCGACCGTCCGCCCGCGGTGGTCGACCTGGTGCTCGACGGCATCGTGGGCATCGGCGGCACCGGAGGGCTCCGCGAGACGGCCGAGCAACTGGCCGCGAGCCTGACCGGGCAACGCGGGCGCGACGGCACGCCCGCCACTGTGGTCGCGGTCGACGTGCCGAGCGGCGTCGCTGTCGACACCGGCCACGTCCCGCTCACCGATGCAGGGCGGCCCCGGGCGGTCCGCGCCGACGTGACTGTGGCCTTCGGCGCGCTCAAGCCCGCACTGGTCGTCGGCCCGGCCGCCGAGCTGGCCGGCGAGGTCGAGCTGGTCGACATCGGGCTGACGCCGTGGCTGCGCGGCACACCGGCGCTCCAGGTGATCGAGCAGGCGGACGTCGTCGAGTGGTGGCCGGCGCTGGGCGCGTCGTCGGAGAAGTACAGCAGGGGTGTGGTCGGCGTGGCCACCGGATCGGCCACCTACCCGGGCGCCGCGGTGCTCTCTGTCGCCGGGGCGCTCGCCGGCCCCACCGGCCTCGTCCGCTACGCCGGGAGCGCCAAGGGCGAGGTGCTGCACCAGCACCCGTCGGTGATCGCCACCGGCCGGGTCGCCGACGCGGGCCGGGTGCAGGCGTGGGTCTGCGGCTCCGGGCTCGGCACCGGCGAGGACTCCGCCGCCGAGCTGCGCGCGGTGCTGGCCGCGCCGGTGCCGGTGGTGCTCGACGCGGACGCGCTGACGCTGCTCGTCGACGGCAAGCTGGCCGATCGGCTGCGCGGCCGGGACGCGCCGATCGTGGTGACGCCGCACGACCGGGAGTACGCCCGGCTCTGTGGCGAGATGCCGGGGGAGGACCGGGTCGCCGCCGCGCTGCGGCTGGCCGCCTGGATGAACGCGGTGGTGCTGCTCAAGGGCGACCGCACGATCATCGGCACGCCGGACGGCCGCGCGTACGTGAACCCGACCGGCACCCCGGTGCTCGCCACCGGCGGCACCGGCGACGTGCTGGCCGGGCTGCTGGGCTCGCTGCTCGCCGCCGGGCTCGCGCCGGAGCGGGCGGCGGCCGCGGCGGCGTACCTGCACGGGTTGGCCGGCCGGGAGGCGGCGCGCGGCGGTCCGGTGACCGCGCCCGACGTGGCGGCGGCGTTGCGTCCGGTACTGGCCCGGCTGGGCTGATCCGGGCGGCGACGTCCGGGTGGCGACGGGCACCGCCCGGACGGCTCACGGCGCTGATGATCACTGACGGAAGTAGGCTGAGGACATGTGGCAGTCGGAGGTGCGCGTCGACCTGGACGCGATCCGGGAGAACGTGACCCGGCTCAAGGCCGGCACCAGCGCCGAGCTGATGGCGGTGGTCAAGGGCGACGGCTACGGCCACGGCATGGTGCCCGCCGCCCGGGCGGCGCTCGACGCGGGGGCGGACCAGCTAGGCGTCTGCACGCTGGACGAGGCGTTGCGGCTGCGTGAGGCGGGCATCACCGCGCCGGTGCTGGCCTGGCTGCTCGACCCCGGCCTGCCGCTGCACGACGGGATCACCGTCGGCGTCGACCTCGGCTGCGCCAGCCTCCCCCAGCTCGACGAGATGATCGAGGCGAGCCGCCGGGCGGACCGCGCGGCCCGGCTGCACCTCAAGATCGACACCGGGCTGGCCCGGGGCGGCGCCACCGTCGCCGACTGGCCGACGCTGCTGGAGGCCGCCGCGAAGGCCCAGGCCGACGGCCTGGTCGAGGTGGTCGGCGTGTGGAGCCACTTCGTGTACGCCGACTCGCCCGGCCACCCCACCACCGACCGCCAGCTCGCCGTGTTCCACGAAGGGCTGGAGATGGTGGCGCGCGCCGGGCTGCGTCCGCGCTACCGGCACCTGGCCAACTCGGCCGCTACGCTGACCCGGCCGGACACCCACTTCGACCTGGTCCGGCCCGGCATCGCCGTCTACGGCCTGTCGCCGGTCGCGGGTGAGCAGTTCGGCCTGCGTCCCGCCATGACCGCCCGCGCCCGGGTGATGCTCACCAAGCGCGTCGCGGCCGGCACCGGCGTCTCGTACGGGCACACCTACCTGACCGGGCAGGAGGCCAACCTCGCGGTGGTGCCGCTCGGCTACGCCGACGGGGTGCCCCGGCACGCCTCCAACACCGGCCCGGTGCACCTCGCCGGCAAGCGCCGGACCATCTCCGGGCGCGTCTGCATGGACCAGTTCGTGGTCGACTGCGGCGACGACGAGGTGGCCGCCGGCGACGTGGTGACGTTGTTCGGCAGTGGCGCGGACGGCGAGCCCACCGCCGACGACTGGGCCGAGGCGGTCGGCACCATCAACTACGAGATCGTGACCCGCTTCGGCGGCGTGCGTGTGCCCCGCGTCTACGACGGTGAGCGCGCATGAGTGTCCGGTTGCCGCGTCCGCGTACCGCCGCCGGCAAGGTCGCCGGGCTGGTCGGCGCCGCCGTCGGTGTGGCTGCCGCCGGGCTCGCGGCGGGCGTGGTGAGCGAGCGGGTCCTGGTCCGCCGGCTCAAGAACGACCCCACCGACAGGTACGCCGACGAGATCTTCGGCGAGCAGCGCTACGACGAGGCGTACCGGCTGGAGATGCCGGACGGCACCGACATCCACGTGGAGGTGGTCGAGCCGACCCGTCCGGTCGCCGGGCACCCGACGGTGGTGCTGGTGCACGGGTTCTGCCTGGACATGGGCACGTTCCACTTCCAGCGCAAGCGGCTCGCCGAGCGCGGCGACTACCGGGTGGTCGCGTACGACCAGCCGGGGCACGGCCGCTCCGGCCGGCTGGAGAGCGGCGAGTACGACCTGACCGCGCTGGGCCACACGCTGCGCCGGGTGCTCGACGAGGTGGCCCCGGAGGGTCCGCTGGTGCTGGTCGGGCACTCGATGGGCGGCATGACGATCATGGCGCTGGCCGAGCTGTACCCGGAGATGTTCGGTGACCGGGTGGTCGGCACCGTGCTGATGGCGACCTCGGGCGGCCTGGCGGCGGAGACCAAGCTGGTGGCGCCCGCGCTGCTCGGCCGCGTCGGCTCGCCGGTGCTCTACATGATGAGCAACGCCACCCGGTACGGCGGCACCGTGATCGACCGGGCGCGCCGGTCGACCTCGAACGTGGCCTGGCTGCTCACCCGCAAGTACGGCTTCGGCACGTCGAAGCCGAGCCCGGCCCTGGTGTCGTACGTCGAGATGATGAACTCGCGCACCTCGGCCGACACGGTCACCCGCTACCTGCGCACGATCGCCACCCACTCCCGGTTCCCGGCGCTGGCGGCGCTGGCCGGCACGCCGGTGCTGGTGATCGTGGGGGACAAGGACATGATCACGCCGGTGACGCACTCCGAGGAGATCGTCCGGCGGCTGCCGCACGCCGAGTTCGTGAAGATCGACGACAGCGGGCACGTGGTGATGCTGGAGCACGCCGACGAGGTGAACGCGGCGCTGGAGAGGTTCCTGGATTCGCTATGACGGTGATCGTGGAGCTGAAGACGGTCGACGACACCCACGAGTTCGGGCGGCGGCTTGCCGGTGTGCTGCGCGCCGGTGACCTGCTGCTGCTCAGCGGCCCGCTCGGGGCCGGCAAGACCGCGCTGACCCAGGGCATCGGCGCCGGTCTCGGCGTACGCGGGGACATCACCTCGCCCACCTTCGTCATCGCCCGGGTGCACCGGCCCGACCCGGCGCGGGGCGGCCGGGTGACGCTCGTGCACGCCGACGCGTACCGCCTGGGTGAGGCCGCCGACCCGCGCGCGGAGATCGACGACCTCGACCTGGACGCCTCGGTGGACGAGGCGGTCACCGTGGTGGAGTGGGGCGAGGGGATGGTCGAGCAGCTGGTCGACGCGCACCTGCGGGTACGCATCGACCGCCGCGACGACGACACCCGGGCGGTCACGCTGGAGCCGGTCGGCGGCGACTGGGCCGCCCGGGTCGCCGAACTGTCCTAGGGCTGAAGGGGCATCGTCCAGCAGTTGGAGTAGGCGGTGCGCCCCGCGAGCCGGTCGGTCAGCCAGGCCACCGCGTCGCCCTGATCGGTGATGAGCGGCGCCAGGTGGTTGGTGAGGAGCTTGTCGCCGAGGTTGGGCAGGCTGACGGCCTGGTAGGTCACGTTGGCGCCCTTGCGGCACCAGTCGACCGCCAGTTGGCGGGCCTGCCGGTGGGGCACGATGTCGTCCTGGACGCCTGTTGCCACGCGTACCGGGCCGGCGGGCTTGAGCGTGCCGATGCGCTGCCGGTCGAGGACGGCCTGGGCCTCGGGCGCGGCGGCGATGACGGCGGTGAGGGACCGTCCGCCGGTGATCCACCTGCTGCTCTTGGTGAACGCGTACCGGAGGATGGCGTCACCGACGCACATGGTCGAGGTGTCGGCGAGCGCCGCCCGGCCGGCGTCGTTGATGTTCGCCTCGATGACGTCCCGCACCGCCGGGTCGGACTGGGCGAAGCCGTTGAGCGACCAGCCCAGCGCCCCGGCCAGCGCGCTGCCGTCGATGCCGCCGATGACGGCCGTCAGGTCGGCCGGCGGCGCGCCGACGTAGGTTCCTGCGAGCGGCACGTCCGGCGCGTAGGTGGGCTGGAGTTCGGCGGCGGCGGCGCTGGCGCCGCCACCCTGGCTGTAGCCGTACAGGCCGACCCGGGACTGTGCGGTCACCGATGCTCCCGGCACCGTGCGGGCGGCGCGGGCCGCGTCGAGCAGGGCGCGTCCCTCGTCGAGGCGGTTGACGTACGTGTGCAGCCGGTCTGTCGCGCCCAGCCCGACGTAGTCGGTGACGACCACCGCGGCGCCGGTGGCGAGCAGGCGGTAGATCGCCAGGGCCTCGTAGCCGACGGACAGGGTGTCGCCGGTGAGGGTGAGCGGGTGTTGCAGGGCGAACGAGGGCGCGCACTGGTCGCCCTGCCCCATGGTGCCGGAGGCGACGGCGACCAGCGGGCGCGGTCCGGTGCCCCGCCACGCCGCCGACGGTTCGATGTAGGCGCCGGTCACGCCGACGGCCCGGCCGTTGGAGTCGGTGGACCTGTACATCAGGCGGGTGGCGGTGCCGGGCATCGGGCGGCCGTCGAGCCCGGGGATGCTCAGCCCGAGCGGCAGCGGCTCGGTACGGATCAGCGTGCCGTTGGTGGCGGGCAGGTCGGCGGGCGGGTGGTAGAAGGCGGGGATCGTCACGCCGCGGGAGACCACCGGCGTGGTGCCGTCGGCGGCTGCGGCTGCGCCGGATCCGGCCAGGTAGGTGGCTGCCGCCACGGCGACGGCCAGCATCCGGAGGCCGACCGCGCGGCGGGGGGAGGGGGCGGCGGAGGGCGTGCGGGGACGGGTGTTTCTCCTGCTCACGGGCACTCCTAGCGAGCATCGATGGTGGTGGATGCAAGCTAGCAGTGACGGTGTGGCGTAAGTAACTTGCCAGTAGGTTACGCTCCGGTAACTTTTCTCGTCCAGTACCCGGCCCCGCCGCCGACCGGGAGTGTCGGTCGCGGCTGGTAAGAAGGTGGCGACCGACGAGGAGAGGTTGCCGATGCCCGACGCCCCCACCCTGGACCTGCCGGCGCTGCTGCCGGAGGCCTGGCGTGCCGTGCTCACCCCCCACCTGGACCCGGACCGCACCGCGGCGCTGGCCGAGTTCGTCACCCGGGAGTACGCGACCGCCACTGTCTTCCCGCCGCTGGAGGACCTCTTCTCCGCCTACCGGCTGTGCGGGCCGGCCGACACCCGGGTGCTGATCCTCGGGCAGGACCCGTACCACAAGGCGGGCCAGGCGCACGGGCTGAGCTTCAGCGTGCGCGAGGGGGTGGCGGTGCCGCCGTCGCTGCGCAACGTCTTCAAGGAGCTGGGCGAGGACCTGGGCGTGCCGAAGCCGCGCAGCGGCAACCTCGACGGCTGGGCCGCGCAGGGTGTCCTGCTGCTCAACTCGGTGCTGACGGTCCGGCAGGCCACGCCCGGTTCGCACGCCAACAAGGGCTGGGAGGAGTTCACCGACGCCACCATCCGGGCGCTCGACGCGCTCGACCAGCGCGTGGTCTTCCTGCTCTGGGGCGGCTACGCGCGCAAGAAGGCGGCGCTGGTGACCAACCCGCAGCACGTGGTGCTGGAGGCCGGGCACCCGAGCCCGATGAACCCGCGCGGTTTCCTCGGCAGCCGCCCGTTCAGCGCCGCGAACAAGGCGCTGGCCGACGCGGGGCTGCCCACCATCGACTGGGAACGCTCAGCCGGCTGACCCGTCCGGCGCCTCGCCCGCCGCGGCGAGGCGCCGGCGGTACCGGGACAGCAGCTCGGCCGTGCGCCGGTCGGTCACCTCCACCTCGACCAGCGGCTCGACCGGGTACGTACCTTCACCGAGGCGGACCTCGATGGGATCGGGCAGTTCCTCGCACATCCGGGCCCGCAGTTCGCCGTAGCGGGTGAGCCAACGGTGCTCGCCCGGCTCCTCGGGCTCCGTGTGGATGCCGCCCCACTCCTGCCATCGGGCGTTCCAGCGCTGCGCGTAGATCCGATCGAGGAGCGCGCTGAACTGCGGCGAGTCCCGCCAGCGCACCGCGATCTCGACCGCGTCCACCGGCAGCGGCGCGCCCTGCAGCAGCGCCGCCGTGCCGCCCGACAGCACGTACGGCAGGTCGCCCAGGGCCTCCATGATCCGATCCAGCCGGAGAACTTCGAGCCGCTCGGCAAGCACCGTCCCGGCCATCTCGTCCAGCGCGGCGTCCAGGTGACTGTCCAGCGGCTCGACCTCGATCCGCAGTTGCCGGCCGAGCGCGGCGAGCAGGCGTTCCGCGGTGGTCAGGCTCGGCAGCCGGTCGCCGCGTTCGATCCGGGCGATGGCCGCCTGACTGAGCCCGGACCGAGCGGCCAGCGCCTGCTGGGTGAGGCCTGCTTGTTCGCGTTCACGCCGCAGGGTGCCGGCGATCTCTCGAACGAGGCGACTCTCCGTCATCTCCGGAGAATGGCAGTCCTCTTCTAAGTCTTATGCCTCTGAGTCATATTTATGACCCAGAGGCATAAGGCACTCACCTCTTCTCTTTAGTTCGGGCGCTACGCACCGTGAGTGGGCGAGCGGTGAGGGCGTGCCGGGCACGGGCGGGGCGGACGGCTAGGCTGGCTTACCGTGCTCGTACTCGTGGTGGACTCCTCGACGCCCGCGGTGACCGCGGCCCTTGCCGAGGTCTCGGCGGACGGCGTCGCGGTCCGCGCGTCCCGGTGCACAGTCGACGCCCGCGCCCACGGCGAGCTGCTCGCGCCGCAGGTCGACGCCGTGCTGGCGGATGTCGGCGTGCGCCCAGCCGACCTGGCCGCGATCGTCGCCGGCCTCGGCCCGGGTCCGTTCACCGGGCTGCGCGTCGGGCTGGTCACCGCCGCCGCCATGGGTCAGGTGCTCGGCGTACCGACGTACGGTGTCTGCTCGCTGGACGGGCTCGGCCACCCGGCGGCCGCCGGCGAGCCGGTGCTGGCGGCGAGCGACGCGCGGCGCCGGGAGATCTACTGGGCCGTCTACGACGGCGCCGGCCAGCGCCTGGTCGGCCCGGAGGTGGCGGCCCCGGCGGTGGCCGCCGAGCGGGCGCGCGACCTGGCGGTCACCGTCGCGGTCGGCGACGGCGCGCACCGGTACGCGGACGTGCTGGGGCTGCCGGTCCGCGACGAGCCGCGCTACCCGGACCCGCTGGCGCTGGCCCGGCTCGCCGCGCCGCGGATCCGCGCGGGCGCGCCCGGCGAGACGCTGACCCCGCTCTACCTGCGCCGCCCGGACGCGGTCGCGGCCACCGGCCACAAGCCGGTCCTGCCATGAGGCTGGGCCGGTTCCGCTGGTGGCACATCGACCAGGTGCTGCCCATCGAGGCGGACCTCTTCGGCGCCGAGCAGTGGTCGGCGGCGATGTTCTGGAACGAACTCGCCAACGGGCACTTCTACCTGGTCGCCACCGACGACGACGGCGCCGTGCTCGGCTACGCCGGGCTGGCCGTGTCCCCGCCCGACGAGGCGTGGGTGCAGAACGTCGCGGTGCGCCGGGACGCCCACCGCCGGGGGATCGGCCGGCTGCTGCTGGAGGCGCTGCTCGCCGAGGCGGCCCGGCGCGGCGCCCGCAGCACGCTGCTGGAGGTCGCCGCGGACAACGCGCCCGCGCAACGGCTCTACGCCGGCTACGGGTTCGAGCCGATCGGCGTACGGCGCGGCTACTACCAACCGAGCAACACCGACGCGCTGGTCATGCAGCGCAACGAGGACTGACGCGCATGGCTGACGAACCCCTGATCCTCGGCATCGAGACCTCCTGCGACGAGACCGGCGTGGGCATCGTGCGCGGGCACACGCTGCTCGCCGACGCGCTCGCCTCCAGCGTCGAGGAGCACGCCCGGTTCGGCGGTGTGGTGCCCGAGGTGGCCAGCCGCGCCCACCTGGAGGCCATCGTGCCGACCATGGACCGGGCGCTGCGCGAGGCGGGCGTCACCCTCGCCGACATCGACGCCATCGCCGTGACCTCCGGGCCGGGCCTGGCCGGCGCGCTGCTCGTCGGGGTCGCCGCCGCCAAGGGGTACGCGGTGGCGGCGGAGAAGCCGGTGTACGGCGTGAACCACCTCGCCGCGCACGTCGCTGTGGACACGCTCGAACACGGCCCGCTGCCCGAGCCCGCCATCGCGCTGCTGGTCTCCGGCGGGCACTCCTCGCTGCTGCGCGTCGACGACCTCGCACGCGACGTCGTACCGCTCGGCGCCACCATCGACGACGCGGCCGGCGAGGCGTTCGACAAGGTGGCCCGGCTGCTCGGGCTGCCGTTCCCCGGCGGGCCGTACATCGACCGCGAGGCGCGCGCCGGTGACCCGGCGTCGATCGCCTTCCCGCGCGGGCTGACCGCCGCGAAGGACCTGGCCGGGCACCGGTACGACTTCTCCTTCTCCGGCCTGAAGACGGCTGTGGCCCGCTGGGTGGAGTCACGGCAGCGGGCCGGTGAGCCGGTGCCGGTCGCCGATGTGGCCGCGTCCTTCCAGGAGGCGGTCTGCGACGTGCTGGTCGGCAAGGCGATCGACGCCTGCCGCACCAGCGGCATCGACACGCTTGTCATCGGCGGCGGTGTGGCGGCCAACTCCCGGCTGCGGGCGATGGCCGAGCAGCGGGCCGGCAGGCACGGCATCCGGGTGCGTACGCCCCGGCCGAAGCTCTGCACGGACAACGGCGCGATGGTGGCCGCGCTCGGCTCCCACCTGGTGGCCGCGGGCGTCGCGCCGAGCCGGCTGGACCTGCCGGCCGACTCGGCGATGCCGCTGACAGTGGTCAGCGTGTGAGCGGGGAGGAGACCGACATGATCGTCCGGATGTGGGAGGCGAAGGCCGAGCCGTACGGCTTCGCCGACCTGATCACCTGGGTCTGCGAGACCGCGCTGCCCGAGTTCGAGCACGACCCGATGCATGTCTCCAGCGAGGTGTTCTCCTCCACCGACCACCGGCTGGTGGTCATCTCCAAGTGGCGGAACAACCCCCGGGAACTGCCCGAACCGCCGGCCCGGCTGATCGCCCGCCCGCCGCACAGCTGGGACTTCACCCAGGTCGACCGCTGACGCCGCTGCTTCGCTAGGAGCGGCGGGTCAGCCGCCAGGTCGCGTACCCGCCGGTGCCGAGCGCGATCAGGAACACCGCCCACACCACGCCGGTGCCCACCTGGAGTCCACCGCCGCTGCCCACGTTGGCCTGGGCGGCGGCGACGAGCGAGTCGCTCTGCGCGGGCGGCAGCGCGGCCGGCGGCAACTGCTGCCAGCGCACCAGCCCGGTGCTCTCCAGCATGGTCATGTGGTCGTTGACGAAGGTGTTGGCGTCCTCGGCCAGCTTGCGCACGATCGGGTCGCGGGTGCTGGCCCGGACCGCGCCGATCACCGGGAAGATCTTGCCGTGGGCGACCCGCAGCCGGGTGACGAAGATCTGGTCGAACCGTGCGCCGGTGGCGTTCTGCATCTCGGTCAGCCACCCCTTCTGCTCGGCCGTCGGATCGGTCGGCAGGGTGGCGCCGAGCTTGTTGGCCGCCTCGACCACCAGCTGGTCCAGCTCCGCGTGCTGCTTGGCGATCTCCGCGCCGACCTCGCGTACCCGGGCGGACTGGCCCTTCTCGGCCGCCATCTGCCCGGCCGGCATCTCCCACAGCCCGGCCAGCCGTACGCCGTTGAGCAGCGTCATGTCGGCGGCGTTCATCTGCACGCCGGGGTTGGGTGCGGCCTGCGCCGTCCCGGGAACGACGCCGATCCCCGCGCCCAGCGCGGCGAGCAGCAGTACCACCCGGTGCGCCAGCTTGCGGCGTGCGGATTCCAGCGATGCCATGGTTGCGGTGCCTCCTCGGTCCGGACCGGTACGCGGGGTCGTGGACGGCCGCGCAAGCCGGCCGCCCGTCCGCACACTGGTACGGATCGGCGGGCCGATCAGTTCAGCGGGTCGGCGAGGAGTCGTTCGAACGCCAGCTCCGCGGCGCCGATCAGCGCCGCGTCGTCACCGAGCTTCGGGGTACGCAGCCGCACGTGCTCCAGGCACGCGGGCAGGCCGTTCGAGTTGAGCCGGCTGCGCACCTGAGCCGCCGAGGCCAGGTAGAGGTCACGCATGGTGCCGCCGAAGATGACCATCTCCGGGTTGAAGATGTTCACCAGATTCGCGACGCCGAAGCCGAGCCAGTCGCCAGCTTGCCGTACCGCGGTCTGGGCGCGGGCGTCACCACGGTCGGCGGCGTCGAAGACGGCGAGCAGCGCGTCCCGGCCACGTGCCTCGGACCGGCCGGCGGCGCGCAACAGCCCGTGCTCGCCGATCTCGGTCTCCCAGCAGCCGCGCCGGCCGCAGTCGCAGCGCACCCCGTCGCGGACCACCACCATGTGGCCGACCTCGCCGCCGTAGCCGCCGTGCCCTCTCAGCCGCCGCCCTCCGGCGATGATGCCCGCGCCCACGCCCACGTCGCCGTAGATGTAGATGACGTTGTCGCAGCCGACCGCCGCGCCCCGGGCGTGTTCGGCGTACGCGGCCACGTCGGCCACGTTGCCCACCGTGATCGGTACGTCTATCCCCAGCTCGACGGCGAGCGCCGCACCGATCGGCTCGTCCACCCAGCCGGTGGTCGGGCTGAGCCGGACCAGCCCGTCCTCCCGGCGGACCATGCCGCACACCGCCACCCCGGCGCCGACGCAGATCGCGTCCGGCGGCACCGACTGGTGCATCTCCTTGACCGCGCCGGCGAGCAGCGGAGCGGCCTCCCCGGCGACCAGGTTGCGCGGCCGGTCCATCTCCCGGCGGTCGAGCACCTCACCGCCGAGCCCGACCCGCGCGGCCCGCAGCCGGTCCACCTCGACGCTGTACGCGTACGCGTAGACCCGCTCCGACTCGGGCCGGACGACGAGTGACGGTCGTCCGGCCCGGCCGGTCTCCTTCGGCGTCCCCTCGCTGACCAGACCGGCGCCGGCCAGGTCCGCGGTCAGCGCGCCGATGGTGCTGCGGTTGAGGCCGAGCGCGGTGGTCAGCTCGGCCCGGGTGGTGGCCCCGTGCACGTGCACGTAGCGGAGCAATGCGCCCAGGTTCTGCCGACGGATCTCGTCCTGACTGGGGCCCGCGCGCATTGCCACTGCCATGGTGTTTCCGTACCCCGGGTCAGCGCGTGCCGGTGGCGGCGGCCCGCCGACGCGACAGCGCGTCGATGGTCGCGGCGGCGAGCAGCACCACGCCGGTGACCACGAACTTGACGCCCGAGCTGTATCCCATCAGTCCCATACCGTTGTCGATGACCGCTACCACCGCGCCACCGAGCACGGCGTCGAGGACCCGGCCCTTGCCGCCGAAGAGGCTGGTGCCGCCGATCACCGCCGCGCCGACGGCGTAGAGCAGTACGTTACTGCCACCGGTGTTGGGGTCGACCGAGTTGGCCCGGCTGGCAGCCACGATGCCGCCGATCGCGGCCATCGAGGAGCAGATGACGAAGACGGAGATGCGGATCCGGTCGACGTTGATGCCGGCCCGGCGGGCCGCCTCGGCGTTGCCGCCGACCGCGTAGATGTGCCGTCCGTAGCTGGTGCGCTGGAGCACGAACGTCCAAACGATCAGCAGGAGCGCGATGATCGGCACCACGATCGGCACGCCCTTGAGCGAGACGACGAGCACGTTACGGCTGCGCTCCAGGTTGAGCACGTAGACCGCCACGCCGAGGATCACGGCGAGGCCGGCGATCCGGCCGGCGACCACCGCGATCGGGTCGGTGATCAGGCCGCGGGCGGCCCGGTTGCGGTGCCGTAGCAGTTGCACGGCCGCGTAGCCGGCGACGGCCACGGCGGCGAGCGCCCAGCCCAGGGCGGGGGAGAGGTTGCGGTTGGCGATCGCGACGAGCACGTCGTCCCGGACCGCGATGTTGGCGCCCTCGTCCATGAGCGTCAGCACCACGCCCTGGAAGGCCAGGAACCCGGCGAGCGTGACCACGAAGGAGGGGATGCCCACCTTGGCGACCAGCAGGCCCAGCACGGTGCCGATCACCACACCGGTGACGACGGCGGCGAGCACCGCCACGTACCAGGGGTAGCCGAGCACTGTGACGACGTTGGCCAGGATCGCGGCGCAGACGCCGCTGGCGAAGCCGGCGGAGAGGTCGATCTCGCCGAGCAGAAGGACGAAGACCAGGCCCATGGCGATGAGCGTGACCGCCGCGCCCTGGGTGAACAGGTTCGCCAGGTTGCCGGCGGTGAAGAACGACGGGCGGGCGATGGAGAAGCCCACCGCCAGCGCCACGAGCATGACCACGGCGGGGAGCGCGCCGATGTCGCCGCCGCGCACCCGGCGCCAGTAGTTGTTCACGTGGCCGCCCAGGGTCGGTGTCGGGGCGACGCCGGCCGGGCCTTCCTTCTTCACGACGGTGGCGGTCATCGGACGGCTCCTGGGGTGGTGTCGGCGGGCGCGGCGCCGTTGCCGGCCGGCTCGCCGGTGAGGCCGAGGCTGCCGGAGCGGCCGGCGGTGATCAGCTCGACCACCTGCGAGTGGGTGATGTCTGTGGTCTTCACCTGGGCGACCATCTGGCCGAGGTAGAGCGCGGCGATCCGGTCGGAGACGGCGAAGACGTCGTTCATGTTGTGCGAGATGAGCACCACGGCCAGGCCGTTGTCGGCCAGCCGGCGCACCAGCTCCAGCACCTGGGCGGTCTGCGCGACGCCGAGTGCGGCGGTCGGCTCGTCCAGGATGACCAGCTTGCTGTTCCAGAGCACGGCCTTGGCGATGGCGACCGTCTGCCGCTGGCCGCCGGAGAGGCTTGCCACGTGCTGGCGCAGCGACTTCACGGTGCGCACGCTCAGCCCGGCGAGCGTCTCGGCGGCCATCTGCTCCATGGTCGGCTCGTCGAGCACGATGCCGCTGCGCTTCTCCCGGCCGAGGAACATGTTCTGCACGATGTCGAGGTTGTCGCAGAGCGCCAAGTCCTGGTAGACGACCTCGATCCCGAGGTCGGCGGCGTCCCGGGGGCTGTTGATGGTCACCGGCCGGCCGTCGAAGACGAACTCGCCGGCGTCGGTGGGGTGGATGCCGCTGATGCACTTGACCAGGGTCGACTTGCCGGCGCCGTTGTCGCCGACGAGCGCGGTCACCTCGCCTGCATGCGCGGCGAAGGCGACGTCACGCAGCACCTGGACGGGACCGAAGCTCTTGTCGATCCCGCGTAGCTCCAGCAGGGGGGTTGCGGACACGGGGTTCTCCTTTGGGCGGAGGGAGGTCTCGGATCCCGTCCGGCGCGGGCACCGCCCGGCACGGGGTCTTCCGTGCCGGGCGGCGCCGCCTGAGGCGGGTGGGTCAGCTCACGCCGGCGTCGGTGCAGAGCTTCGTGAAGGCACCGGTGCAGAGCTCTTCCTTGGTGACGTAGCCGTCGGCCACCACGTCCTTGACGTTGTCCTTGTAGATGGCCTTGGGCTCCAGCAGCACGGACGGGACGTCCCGGTTGCCCTCCGGGTCCTTGACCGTCTGGCCGGTGTCCTTCTTCTCGCCCTTGGCGAGCGCGATGGCCAGCTCGGCGGCGGCGTCCGCCTCCTTCTTGACCGCCTTGTAGACGGTCATGCACTGGTCACCGGCGAGGATGTTCTGCAGGCCCTCCTTGGTGGCGTCCTGACCGGTCACCGGGACCTTGCCGTTGAGCTTGTTCTTCTTCAGCACCGAGATGGCCGCGTTGCCGAGACCGTCGTTGGCGGCGAGCACGCCGTCGATCTTGCCGCCGGCCTTGGTCATCTGCTGCTCGAAGATCGTGGCGGCCTGCGCGTTGTCCCAGGCCGGCACCGAGTCGTCGGCGACCTTGGTGTACTCCTTCGAGTCGAACTTCGGCTTGAGCACCGAGTCGTACCCGTTCTTGAACAGGGTGGCGTTGTTGTCGGTCGGCGAGCCGTTGAGGTACGCGATCGACGGGTTCTTGACGCCCTTGTCGGTCAGGCACTTGCTCAGGCCCTCGCCCTGGAGCTTGCCGACCGCCTCGTTGTCGAAGCTGACGTAGTACTGGGCGGAGCCGCCCAGGGTCAGCCGGTCGTAGTCGATGGTCGCCACGCCCTGCGACTTGGCCTTGTCGAGCACGGCCTTGCCGGTGCCGGAGTCCAGGTTGACGATCATCAGGACGTTGACGCCGTTGGTGATCATCTGGTCGGCGATGGTCTGGAACGCGGTCTTGTCGTTCTGCGCGTTCTGGATGTCGGACTCGACGCCGGCCGCGTCGAACGCCGCCTTGAGGTACTTGCGGTCCGCGCCCTCCCAGCGGGCGGAGGACTTGCTGTCCGGCAGGATCACGCCGATCTTCGGCTTCTTGGCGTTGGAGCCGCCGCCGGCCTCGTCGGAAGAACCGCCGTTGTCACCGCAGGCGGCCATGCTGCCGGTCGCGAGGAGACCGACGGCCGCGAAGGTGAGGAAGCCCTTGCGCATGTGCAGGGTCCTTTCGGAGGTGGGGGAGTGGTGATGTTTTGTTGTGTCCGGCAACGTATTCCCCGCCCTCCATCAGTCGCAAGACTGTCGAGGTCAGAAGTTTGTTGGAGGCGGTAACAATTCCGCAACGTCGGCGACACGCCCGCCCCGTGGGTGCGGCTCCTCGCGGAGCCCGCGCAGGTGGCAGGTGGCGTGGCGGACGGCGGTGCGGGGTGTGGCGCCAGGGTCGGGCCGGAGTGCCACATTCCGTGACGGTCTCTTGACGCGGTGCGGAAGTTCCACGAAGATCCAGCTATACATCGACAGGCGTTCACGTCTTCCTCCGTATGGGAGCGCTGTCGACGCGACTCACAGGGGTGTCCTCATGCGTGTCGAATTCTGCTCCGCACATGACAGGTCGCGCCCGTGAGTGCCGCCGAACTCCTCGCCACCATGTCGATCTGCGTGGTCTCGGCGGTCCTCGTCTGCTCCGGCCTCGGCAAGCTGGCCGCGCCCAGGCATGCTCGCCAGCTCTTCATGGCGCTCCTGCCGGTGCGTCGCGGCACGGCCCTCTCGCTGGTGCGGGCGGTTGCGGTCGTCGAGGCCGTCGTCGGTGCGGCCCTGCTCGTGCCGGCCGGCCGGCCGGCCGCCGCCGCGGCGACCGCCGGCCTGGGGGCCGGCTTCGCGGGGGCCGGTCTCGCGGGTCGGCAGCGCGGGACGACGTTGCCCTGCGGATGCTTCGGTCGGCCAGAGGGCCGTCCGCTGGGTGTGCGGAACGTCCTGATCGGGCTCGCGCTCGTGGGCTTCGGCACCGCGCTCCTGCTCACCTCGCCGGCGGCTCTCCCGGCCGACCGGATGGCCGTCGTGGCCGCGAGTCTCGTCGCGGGCATGGCCCTGCTGTTGTGGCGCGGCATGGTCGTCGACCTGGTCCGGCCCCCGACGCGCCCGGCCGGCGCGGAGCTGTCTAAGGAGATCGCTGGATGAGTTACCTCTTCGGGTTCGGGTTGCTGGTGGTCGCGGGCGCCGTGGTGGTGCTCTTCGCGATGCTGGGCGAGCTGTACGCGCGCTCCGGCGGCATGGAGGGCGCGGGCGCGCCCGGCGGCGGCAGCGGCACCGTCCGGTTGCTCGACGGAGCCCGCGTCGGGTCGCGGCCGGAGCGCTGGCCCGCCGGTCTGGCGGAGGTCGCCACCGCGGACCTGCGGGTGGTGCTGGTGTTCAGCACCTCCTGCAACAGCTGCGAGAAGGCGGCCGGCGAGGTCGGCGACCTGGCCGACACGCGTGACTTCGCCGTCCTGATCTCGACGATCGACCAGGAGCGCGGCGAGGACTTCATGACCCGACACGAACTGGCGGGACTCCCGCACCACATCGACGTGGGTGGCGAATGGGTGGCGGAAGAACTGGGCGTGATGACCAGCCCGTCGGCGCTGGTCTTCCGGCACGGGCGCCTGGTTTCGGCATTGTTGTTCACCGATCTGGCGGCGCTCAGCGCCGCCGTCTTCCCGGTCAAGGAGGCTGTTGGGAATGAATGAGGAGAAAATGACGGCGACAGGCCGTCGCGGGGGTAGCCGGCGAGGCTTCCTCGCAAAGATCGGCGTCGCCGGCCTGGTGGCGTCGGGGGCGGTCTTCGCCCGCTCGACGCCGGCGATGGCGGGCAACTACCAGTGCTGCAACCTCGTCTACGTCCCACCGAACATCTCGTACTCGACGTGCAGTTCGGCCACCTACAAGTACATCTGGTACTGCTCGGTCAACGCCTACCTGCACTGCAACTGCTGCGAGAAGAAGACCAGCTCGGGCAAAATCACCGGATCCGGCGCCCACTGCCAGTACAACTGAGCCCGCCGATGGTCGTCTGGCTCGTCGTCGGCATCGCGGGAGCGGTGCTGCAGATTCTCAGTCCTTGAGGCCTCTCCATGGCTGGGGTCGCCAGCCCTATGTTGAGGCGGAACGTATCTGAAGGACTTCGATTCCTGGCGGGCCTCGCGGTCGGCGGACTCGTCGCCGGAATGGTTCTCGCCGTGCCGGTCTACCTGATCGGATCGGCGGTCGGGGAACTGGTCCCCGAGACATGGCGGGTCGTGGCCCTCGTCGCACTCGCGGTGCTGTTCGGCGTCCTGGATCTGCTCGATCGGACGCCGCACATCTGGCGACAGGTGCCGCAGCGACTGGTCCGGACCCTGCCGGCCGGCACGCTCGGGGTGGTCTGGGGAATCGACCTGGGTCTGCTCTTCACCACGCAGAAGACCACGTCGCTGATCTGGTTGGCCACGGCGGGCGTCGTGCTTGTCGCACCCGGATCCGCGCCGTTGGTGCTGGTTGTCACGGCCCTCACCGTGACCCTCCTGGTCACTCTCTGGAGCCTGACCAGGAAGGCCGCCGAGATCGAGGAAAGGAGTGACCGGCTATGGGTGAGTCGGGTTCGACGGGTCTCCGGAACGGCGATGCTGCTGCTGGCGGCAGCCCTCGCCGTGACCGTCGTTTCCCCGTGACCCCCACTCTGGAACCCGACACGACCCAGGGGCAGGTGGTGATCACCAGGTTCCACTGCGGTGATCTGGTGCGCGTGCTGGTCGTCCTGCTGCTGCATCTGCGGGTGAAGCGGGACGTCCGTCGCCATGCCGAGGGCTTCCTCGGCATCAGGCTGCTCGTGCGGTGGCGGGAGCGGACGGTGTGGAGCATCTCGCTCTGGCGGGATCTCGACAGCGTCTACTCGATGGGCGGGGTGTCCAGGCACGTCGCCGCGTCGAGGGTGCCCGCGAAGCTCGGCGTCACCACCAGTTGCGACATCTTCTGCCACGTCGGTGAGTGGACCCGGGTCATGTTCGGCGGCGGCAGGTGTCCGTCCCGGCCCGGCGGACGCTCCGGAGATTGATGTCCAAACACATGTGAACAACAGGTTCTGCTAATCGGGAGGAGTCCCAGAATGCCTTTGCCAACCGACCGCGGCGTCGTGGTCATCGACGTCGAGGACGACGGTACGAGCACCGTGCGCATCTGTGCGGAGGTCGTGAACGGCGCACCCGTCGACGTCTTCGCGGAACACCACGGCGCCGTGCACGTCCGTGTGCACAACGACGTCCCGATGTTCACCCAGGGGCGGCGTAGCGTCTCCAAGCGGATCGCCGAGGTCTACGACGACAACGGCACGATCAACGTCGGCCGGGTCCGCGGCGCGGCCTGATCCGTTAGTCGGCGCGGGGGACGGGCCGGTCGTGCCGGCGGCCGGTCCTCCGCGCGTTTCCCGTTCTCGTGTTCCCCGTCCCGCCAGACGGGCGGACAGCGGGGCGGCCCGCGCGTCCGTCACCGGGTGGACAGCGGAGCGACCTGCGCGTCCGTCAACGTCAACAGGTCGGTCGGGGCCAGCTCGACCTGGAGCCCGCGCCGGCCCGCCGAGACGTAGACGGTGGGATGGGCGAGCGCCGACGAGTCCAGCACCGTGGGCAGCCGCCGGCGCTGGCCGAGCGGGCTGATCCCGCCGCGCACGTAGCCGGTGGCCCGCTCGGCCACCGCCCGGTCGGCCATGGCCGACCGCTTACCGCCGACGGCCGCGGCGAGGGCCTTGAGGTCCAGTTCGCCGGTGACCGGCACGACCGCCACGGTCAGCGCGCCGTCGACCTCGGCGACCAGCGACTTGAACACCCGCTCCGGCGGCACTCCCAGAGCCGCCGCGACCAGCGCGCCGTAGTTCGGCGCGTCCGGGGAGACGTCGTACGGATGGGTGCTGTGCGCGATCCTCCGCTTCACCAGCAGCGCCGTCGCCGGAGTGCCCTGTCCCGCCATGACCGTCACGCTAACCGGGCGCGGCGCGGGTGGGCGAGTTGAAAACACCCGCGCCCCGAGGCGCGGGACGACCGGCGCGTCGGGTGCGGGCAGGGCCGCACCACCTCGTCGGACGGCAGCCCGGCCGGTCGGCGCCAGCCCGACGGGCCGGTCGGCGCCTACCCGCCGGGCCGGCAGACCAGCACCGTCGGCGCGCCGGCCACGCGGGTCAGCACCAGGCCGGCCGCCTCGTCGCCGGCCAGCCTCAGGTCACGGCGCAGCTTCTCTGGCTCCAGCGCCGACCCGCGTTTGCGGATCTCGACCCGCCCGACCCGCCGTTCCCGCAGCAGGGCGCGCAGCCGCTTCAACGAGAACGGCAGCACGTCGGTGATCTCCAGGCAGCGGGCGAACGGGGTGGGCCGGGCCTCGTCGGCGTACAGGTAGGCGATCGAGGGGTCGGCGAGCGTGGCGTCGAGGTCGGTGGCCAGCTCGGCGACCAGGTGCGCGCGTACCACCGCCGGATCCGGGTCGTAGAGGAAGCGCCGGACCGGTCCCACCGGCGCCTCCTGTGCGCCCGTGCCGGTTAGGTGATAGGAAGGGACCCTTTTACTACCGGAGGCGTTAATAGGGGGCCCTTCCTTCTCGCGCAGCACTGTGGCGCGGCGCGGGACCTCGGCCAGGTCACCGCACCAGAGCGCCGCCTCGACCAGGTCGCCGTCCACGCTCACCCACTCCGCCTCGGCGCCGCCCGGGATCAGCGCGTGGTCCAGCCCGGGTGCCACCTTCACCGCGGTGCGCGGCACCCGCGCGGCCAGGCCGGTGACGAAGTCCCACGGCGGGGAGTAGGCGTTCGGGTCGAAGACGCGCCGCCCGGTGCCGGCCCGCCGCCGCGCCGGGTCGCAGAACACCGCGTCGACCCCGCTCACGTCGAACGCCGTGGCGTCACCGCACTCGACTGTCACCAGGTCGGCGAGCCCGGCCGCCTCGGCGTTCGCGGCGGCCATCGTGGCGGTGAGCGGGTCGGCCTCCACCGCGTACACCCGGATGCCGGCGCGGGCCGCGGCGAGCGCGTCGGCCCCCAGCCCGCACCCCAGGTCGGCCAGCGTGGTCACGCCCGCGGCGCGCAGCCGCGCGGCGCGCCGGTCCGCGACCACGCGGCGGGTGGCCTGCTCCAGCCCCGCCCGGGTGAGGAACATCCCGGCCGCGAAAGGGCCGAACTTGCCTGCCGCCCGGCGGCGCAGCTCCGCCTGGGTCAGCGCCGCGGCCGCGAGCCCGCCGGGGATGCCGGCCGAGCGCAGCGCGGCCGCCGCCGCCAGCGGGTCGCCGCCGGCCACCCGCTCGGCCGCGGCGAGCGCCGCCGACCCCTCGGGGGTACGCAGCGCGGCTAGCTGGTCGAGATCCACGCGCTCATTCTCCCGGCCCGGTTCCGGCGCGACACGGAGGGCGACGCGTTGGCACTCTCCTTGACGGAGTGCTAGCCGAGGAATAACCTGCGATTAGCACTCTCACCCTGAGGGTGCCAACGCCCGAGCCTCGTGCCCGGGGGTTGAGCGCCAGGCGGACCGGCACCCGCGACGACGGCCCCGCCCGGTGGCATGTGGCAGATTGACGCTGGTCGGCGTGCCGGCCGGCAACGACACCAAGTACCCGGGAGGGTATGCCCGTGACTACCGCGACCAAGGTTGCGATCAAGCCGCTCGAGGACCGCATCGTGGTCCAGGCGAACGAGGCCGAGACCACCACCGCCTCGGGCATCGTGATCCCCGACACCGCCAAGGAGAAGCCGCAGGAGGGCACCGTCCTCGCTGTCGGCCCGGGCCGGATCGACGACAAGGGCAACCGCGTGCCGATCGACGTGAAGGTCGGCGACACCGTCCTCTACTCGAAGTACGGCGGCACCGAGGTCAAGTACGCCGGCGAGGAGTACCTGGTGCTCTCCGCCCGCGACGTCCTCGCGGTCATCGAGAAGTAAGCAACCGATCAGTGTCGTTGCCCCGGTCCGGCTCGCCGGGCCGGGGCAACGTCGCTTCGAAGGGATACTGATGGCGAAGATCCTCAGCTTCTCGGACGACGCCCGGCACCTGCTCGAGCACGGTGTCAACGCCCTCGCGGACGCGGTGAAGGTCACCCTCGGCCCGCGCGGGCGCAACGTCGTCCTGGACAAGAAGTTCGGTGCGCCCACGATCACCAACGACGGCGTGACCATCGCCAAGGAGATCGAGCTCACCAACCCGTACGAGAACCTCGGCGCGCAGCTGGTCAAGGAGGTGGCGACCAAGACCAACGACGTCGCCGGCGACGGGACCACCACCGCCACCGTGCTGGCCCAGGCCATGGTCCGTGAGGGCCTGCGCAACGTGGCCGCCGGCACCAACCCGACCGGCCTGAAGCGGGGCATCGACGCGGCGGCCGCCAAGGTCTCCGAGGCGCTGCTCGGCAAGGCCGTCGAGGTCTCCAGCAAGGAGTCGATCGCGCACGTCGCGACCGTCTCCGCGCAGGACGCCGCCATCGGTGAGCTGATCGCCGAGGCGATGGAGAAGGTCGGCCGCGACGGTGTCATCACCGTCGAGGAGGGCTCCGCGCTCACCACCGAGCTGGAGGTGACCGAGGGTCTCCAGTTCGACAAGGGCTTCATCTCCCCGAACTTCGTCACCGACCTGGAGGCGCAGGAGGCGGTCCTGGAGGACCCGTACATCCTGATCACCACCCAGAAGATCTCGGCGATCGAGGAGCTGCTGCCGCTGCTGGAGAAGGTCCTCCAGAACAACAAGCCGCTGCTCATCGTCGCCGAGGACGTCGAGGGCCAGGCCCTGTCCACGCTCGTGGTGAACGCGCTGCGCAAGACCGTCAAGGTCTGCGCGGTCAAGGCCCCCGGCTTCGGCGACCGCCGCAAGGCGATGCTCCAGGACATGGCGATCCTCACCGGTGCCGAGCTGGTCGCCCCGGAGCTGGGCTACAAGCTCGACCAGGTCGGCCTGGAGGTGCTGGGCACCGCCCGCCGCGTCGTGGTCGACAAGGAGAACACCACTGTCGTCGACGGTGGCGGCCAGGCCGCCGAGGTCGCCGACCGGGTCGCGCAGATCCGTAAGGAGATCGAGGCCTCCGACTCCGAGTGGGACCGGGAGAAGCTGGCCGAGCGGCTGGCGAAGCTCTCCGGCGGCATCGCCGTGATCAAGGTCGGCGCGGCCACCGAGGTCGAGATGAAGGAGCGCAAGCACCGCATCGAGGACGCCATCGCCGCGACCAAGGCCGCGGTCGAGGAGGGTACGGTTCCGGGTGGCGGCGCCGCCCTGGCCCAGATCCTGCCGGCGCTCGACGACGACCTGGGCTTCACCGGTGACGAGAAGGTCGGCGTCTCGATCGTGCGCAAGTCGCTCGTCGAGCCGCTGCGCTGGATCGCCCAGAACGCCGGCCACGACGGCTACGTGGTGGTGCAGAAGGTCGTCGGCCAGGACTGGGGCTACGGCCTCGACGCCGCCACCGGCGAGTACGTCGACCTGGCCAAGTCCGGCATCATCGACCCGGTGAAGGTGACCCGCAACGCGGTCAGCAACGCCGCCTCGATCGCCGGCCTGCTGCTCACCACCGAGAGCCTCGTGGTGGAGAAGCCGGCCGAGCCGGAGCCGGCCGGCGGTGGGCACGGCCACTCGCACGGCCACGGCCACGGCCACCAGCACGGCCCGGGCTTCTGACCCGAGTAGTACGCCCCGCCGTCAGGGCACACCGCCGACCCGGTGGTGTGCCCTGACGCGTATGTCCTTACGGAACGCTGACGGAATTGGCAGCCGGCCCGGCGGGTCGACCAGACTGGGTGCCGTGAGCACCCTCTCCCGCCGCCGCGCGGCGCTGGCCGGTGTCGTCGCCGCAGTGGTGGCACTCGGCACCGCCGAACCCGTGGCGGTCCTGACCGGTCCCCGGTCCGCGCCGCTCGTCGCCGTCGGCGGACTCGTCGTCGACCTGGTGCCCGAGCCGCTCAAGCAGTTCGCCATCGACGTCTTCGGCACGTACGACAAGATCGCCCTGCTGGTCGGGACGGCGCTGCTGCTGGCCGCCTTCGGGGCGCTGCTCGGCCTGGCGGCGGCCCGGCGGCTGGTGATCGGCCTGGCCGGCGTCGCCGCGTTCACGGTGCTCGGCGTCGCCGCCGCGCTGACCCGGGCCGGCGCGGACGCGTTCGACGCGCTGCCCTCCCTGGTCGGCGGCGGACTGGGCGCGCTGACGCTCTGGACGTTCGTGGCCGGTCCGCTGGGGCCCGGCCGGGGCGCGGCCGCGCAGCCGGCACCGCCTCCGGTGGTCGCCGCGCTCGCGGGGGAGGAGAAGACCCCGGGTGGCTGGGAACCGGTCCGGCACGACGACGACGCGGAGTCGCGGCGGCGGTTCCTGCGTGGCGCCGGGCTGCTCACCGGTGCGGCGGCGGTGGCCGGGCTGGGCGGGCACTGGCTGGCGGGCCGGCGCGGCGTGTCGGCGGCCCGGGAAGCGGTGACGCTGCCCGCCCCTGTGGCACCCGCCCCGCAGGTGCCGGCCGGAGCGGACCTGTCACTGCCCCGGCTGGCGCCGTACGTGACGCCGAACCGGGAGTTCTACCGGATCGACACCGCGCTGGTGGTGCCGCAGGTGGACCCGGTCACCTGGCGGCTGCGGATCCACGGGCGGGTGCGCAACCCGATCGAGCTGAGCTTCGACGACCTGCTGGCCCGTCCGATGGTCGAGCGGTACGTGACGCTGGCCTGCGTCTCCAACGAGGTGGGCGGCGACCTGATCGGCAACGCGCGCTGGCTCGGCGTACCGATCAAGGAACTGCTCGACGAGGCCGACCCGGCCGACGGCGCGGACCAGGTGGTGGGCCGCGCGGTCGACGGCTGGACCTGCGGCACGCCCACCTCGGTGCTGCGCGACGGCCGGGACGCGCTGCTCGCGGTCGGCATGAACGGCGAGCCGCTGCCGATCCAGCACGGCTTCCCGGTGCGGATGGTGGTGCCGGGCCTCTACGGGTACGTGTCGGCCTGCAAGTGGCTCACCGAACTGGAGCTGACCAGCTTCGCCGACTTCGACGCGTACTGGGTGCCGCGCGGCTGGTCCGCGCAGGGCCCGATCAAGACGCAGTCCCGGATCGACACACCCCGGCCCCGCAGCCGCCCGGCCGCCGGCCCGGTGACGGTGGCCGGTGTGGCGTGGGCGCAGCACCGCGGCATCCGTCGCGTCGAGGTACGCGTCGACGGCGGCGCCTGGCAGGAGGCGACACTGGCGCCGGCGGTGTCGGCGGACACCTGGGTGCAGTGGTCCTGGCGATGGGACGCGACGCCGGGCGAGCACACGCTCCAGGTGCGAGCGACCGACACGACAGGTGAGACCCAGACGGAACAGCCCGCCCCGGTCGCCCCCGACGGCGCAACCGGATGGCACACAGTGAGAGTCACGGTCACCTGACCCGGCCGCCCCACCTCCGAAAGATCAACACCAGTTCCCCGAAGTGGTGGCATCAAAGGCTCAGTGATATGACCACCTCGCCGAGCTGGTGTTGATCACGCGAGGGCCGGGGCGGGACGACACGACGCCGCGCCCCGGGGTTGCGGGGCGCGGCGTCGGAGGTCGTGGAACCGGTCAGGCGACCTTGCGCTGGTCCGGCACGGCGGTGTTGTGCGGCCGGCCGAGGCGCGCCTCCAGCCGGGCGATGTCCACCTTGGTCTGGCGGCGGTCGGCCAGGTCCTCCCAGCCGAGGGCGAGAAGGCGCAGCCGCTCGGACTCGCTGAACCCGCCCCAGACGCCGTACGGCTCGCGCACGGAGAGCGCGTGGGCGGCGCACTCGGCGCGAACCGGGCAGGCGCGGCAGACCGACTTGGCGCCCATCTCGCGGCGCAGCCGGGAGGAGCCGCGCTCGCCGTCCGGGTGGAAGAACTGCGCGCTGTCGCGGCCACGGCAGGCCCCGAGCCGCTGCCAGTCCCAGAGCTCGTCGATCGGTCCAGGCAGCCTACGTACGTTCGACATCAGCACCCCTCCTCCCGCGCGGCACCGCGGAGAATGTTCGTTGCCAGCTACCGGGCGGCGGTCCGCGCGGGATGCCGGTTCCGGATGAACCCCTCGGTACCCGAGTGGTCCGCGCCTCACACATCTGTGATCGAAAACGTCGGACACTCGGCGGCATATGCCCCATCTGTCGGAAAAGTTCGGATGATTGCCCGGAACCCCCTCCCGACCCCACCTCCGCATGGTCTGCTCTGAGTCGGAGAGGAGACCACTGTGCGTAGTGTTCTTGTGTGCGTTCGGACACCATTGGCGGCCCAGCATCTGACCTCCGCGGCGGCGCGGCTCGGGCTGTCCGGCGTCGTCCGGACGGCCGTCTCCGATCCGGAGGTGATGTTGCGGCTCGCGGAGCGTCCGGTGGACGTGGTGCTCGCCGACACCGCGCTGACCCGCCCGGACAGCGCCGGCTTCGTCCGGCGGGTGCTGGCCCGCGCCCCGCAGGCGGCGGTGCTGCTGCTCGGCGCCGAGGAGTCGGAGTCGGCGGCGGCCACCATCAGCGCCGGAGCCCGGGGCCTGATCCAGAACGCCGACCACGACCTGACCAGCGCGGTCGCCAAGGCGCTGCTGCTGCTGTCCGCCCCCGGGCGGAGCAACAGGAACCGGGTGGCCGACACCGCCCGGGACGCGGCGGCGGTGGGCGGGCCGGCCCGGCCGGCGGCGCCGGGGCGTACCCAGGGTGGGCCCGGCTGGCCGGCGACGGCGCCGGTGGACGCCGCGGGCCTGCCCACAGTGGTGCCCGTGCAGCGGGGTGAGGACCCGGACGACCCGGCGGCGGCCGACGGCGCGGAGGCGCCCCGGGCGGGTGCGGCCCAGCGGCCGGCGCGGACGCCGCGCAGCGCGATCGGGCTGACCGAGCGGGAGCTTCAGGTGCTGCTCGGCATGGCCGAGGGCAAGAGCAACGCGGAGATCGGGCGGGAGCTGTTCGTCTCCGAGGACACGGTCAAGACGCACGCCCGGCGGCTGTTCCGCAAGCTCGGCGCGCGCGACCGGGCGCACGCCGTGGCGGCCGGGTTCCGGGCGGGCCTGGTCGCCTGACCCGCGCGGGGATCACTCCTGCGCGGAGTCGTCGGTGCCCTCGGTGAGCGTGTCGTGCACGCCGTCGGCGTACCCGCGGGCGTAGTCCCAGCTCACGTAGTGGTCCGGGTCCGGGTCGTAGGCCGGCTCGTGCACCCGGGGACGCCCCGAGTTGAGCAGGTGGCGCAGGTTGCCGCGGAGCAGGTCCCAGTCGAAGTAGTGCGGCTCGCGGCAGTCCTCGCACTCGATCACCAGGCCGCGCACGCCGATCGGCTGGAGCAACGCCTGGTAGATCTCCAGATCGGCGAGATCCTCAAGGACGTCCTGGCGCTCGACCTCGGTCAGCGGGTCGAGCGCGTCGTCGTCGCCGGGATCGTGCAGGCCGGCAGCCGGATCGGCCGGGTCGCCGTTGAACGGGTCGATGGGCTCGTCGTGCACCCCCTCACCGTAGACCCCGAGCCGCCGGAAAGCCCGCCCCAGCCCGTGCTGTGGCCCTGCCTACCCTCGGGCCCGCCGCTGCCCGGGCGCGGACGGGTAGGTGGGTACGATGAGGCGACGCGCCGTCACCCGGCGCCTGCCGGTGCCCCCGCGCGCCGCCTCGCTGCAGCCCGTTCGACCAGCTCAGGGGAGCAATCGTGGAGAATTCGCCCAGCACCGAGATCCCGGCCGGCGCCGACGGCGGGGAGCTGGGTGACCATCTGCCCGAGCTGCCTGCGGGTTCGGCCCGCGTGGTGCCGCTCGGGCTGACCTTCGACGACGTCCTGCTGCAGCCGGGCGAGTCGGACGTCGTCCCCAGCCGCGTCAACACCCGCACCCGCCTCACCCGCAACATCGAGCTGACCGTGCCGCTGCTGTCCAGCGCGATGGACACCGTCACCGAGGCGCGGATGGCGATCGCGATGGCCCGCCAGGGCGGCATCGGCGTGCTGCACCGCAACCTCTCCGTCGAGGACCAGGCGCTCCAGGTCGACCTGGTGAAGCGCTCCGAGTCCGGCATGATCACCAACCCGGTGACCGCCAGCCCGGACGACACGCTGCGCGAGGTCGACGCGCTCTGCGGGCGTTACCGCATCTCCGGTGTGCCGGTGGTGGACGGGCAGGGCCAGCTCGTCGGCATCGTCACCAACCGCGACATGCGGTTCGTCTCCGACCCGGCCACGCCGGTGCGCGAGATCATGACCCGCACCCCGCTGATCACCGCGCCGGTCGGCGTGAGCAAGGACGACGCGCTCGGCCTGCTGCGCCAGCACAAGATCGAGAAGCTG
This sequence comes from Micromonospora sp. Mcm103, assembly GCF_024519755.1. Classification (NCBI taxonomy): domain Bacteria; kingdom Bacillati; phylum Actinomycetota; class Actinomycetes; order Micromonosporales; family Micromonosporaceae; genus Micromonospora; species Micromonospora sp. Mcm103. The sequence continues at coordinate 9,821 of NZ_JALJRJ010000005.1, read as the reverse complement.
CCGATCGTGGACGCGGGCGGCAAGCTGCGCGGCCTGATCACGGTGAAGGACTTCACCAAGAGCGAGCAGTACCCGAACGCCACCAAGGACGACGCGGGCCGGCTCCGGGTCGCCGCCGCGGTCGGCGTCGGCGAGGACGGCTACAAGCGGGCCCGTGCCCTGGTCGACGCCGGCGTGGACGTCGTCATCGTGGACACCGCGCACGGCCACCAGCGCGCCGTGCTGGAGATGGTCGCCCGGCTCAAGCGGGACGTCGGCATCGACATCGTGGGCGGCAACATCGCCACGTACGCGGGCGCGAAGGCGCTCGTCGAGGCCGGCGCGGACGGCGTGAAGGTGGGCGTCGGCCCGGGCGCCATCTGCACCACCCGGATCGTGGCCGGGGTCGGCGTACCGCAGATCACCGCGATCATGGAGGCGGCCCGTGCCGCCCGCCCGGCCGGCGTGCCTGTCATCGGTGACGGCGGCATCCAATACTCCGGCGACATCGCCAAGGCGCTCGTCGCCGGCGCCGACACGGTGATGCTCGGCAGCCTGCTCGCAGGCTGCGAGGAGAGCCCCGGCGAGCTGATCTTCATCAACGGCAAGCAGTACAAGGCGTACCGCGGGATGGGCTCGCTCGGCGCGATGCAGTCGCGCGGCCAGGGCAAGTCCTACTCCAAGGACCGCTACTTCCAGCAGGACGTGCTCGCCGAGGACAAGCTGGTCCCGGAGGGCGTCGAGGGTCAGGTGCCCTACCGGGGGCCGCTGTCCGCCGTCGCCCACCAGCTCACCGGTGGGCTGCGCGCCGCCATGGGGTACGTGGGCGCGGAGAGCATCCCGGAGCTGCACCGGCGTGGCCAGCTCATCCGGATCACCGCGGCCGGGCTCAAGGAGAGCCACCCGCACGACATCCAGATGACCGTCGAGGCGCCCAACTACCACTCCCGCTGACCCACCACCCCCAACCACCTGGAGTCCCTCATGCGTGACGTGGTCGAGATCGGGCTGGGCAAGACCGCGCAGCGCGGCTACCACCTGGACGACATCGCCATCGTGCCGAGCCGCCGCACCCGGGACGTCGACGACGTCTCCACCGCGTGGCAGCTCGACGCGTACCAGTTCGGCATCCCGTGCGTCGCGCACCCCTCCGACGCGACCATGAGCCCGGCCTCGGCGGTCCGGCTCGGCCAGCTCGGCGGCCTCGGCGTACTCAACGTCGAGGGCCTGTGGACCCGGTACGAGAACCCGGCCAAGATCCTGGAGGAGCTGGCCGGTCTCGGCGAGGACGCGCGGGCGACCAAGCGCCTCCAGGAGGTCTACGCCGAGCCGATCCGTCCCGACCTGATCGCCGAGCGGGTCCGCGAGCTGCGCGAGGGCGGCGGGACGGTGGCGGTGCGGGTCTCCCCGCAGCACACCCTGGCGCTGGCCCCGGTGATCCTGGACGCCGGCGTGGACATCCTGGTCATCCAGGGCACGCTCGTCTCGGCGGAGCACGTCTCCACCACCGACGAGCCGCTGAACCTCAAGGAGTTCATCGCCGACCTGGACCTGCCTGTCGTCGTCGGCGGCTGCACCGACTACAAGACCGCGCTGCACCTGATGCGTACCGGCGCGGCCGGTGTGATCGTGGGCATCGGCGGCGACGACTGGTCGACCACCGAGTCGGTGCTCGGCATCCGGGTGCCGATGGCCACCGCCATCGCCGACGCCGCCGCTGCCCGCCGCGACTACCTGGACGAGACCGGCGGCCGGTACGTGCACCTGATCGCCGACGGCGACATGCAGACCTCCGGCGACATCGCCAAGGCGCTCGGCTGCGGCGCGGACGCGGTGATGCTCGGCGAGCCGCTGTCGCTGTGCGAGGAGGCCCCGGCCGGCGGCGCCTGGTGGCACTCCGCGGCCAGCCACCCGTCGCTGCCCCGTGGCGCGTTCGAGGTGGCCGGCGAGCCGCTCGGCTCGATGGAGAAGCTGCTGTTCGGCCCGGCCGACGAGCCGGACGGCCAGCTCAACCTCTTCGGCGGCCTGCGCCGCGCGATGGCCAAGTGCGGCTACCGCGACCTCAAGGAGTTCCAGAAGGTCGGGCTCGTCCTCGACCGCTGACACCGCTGATCATCGGCTGAGCACCGCGTGACGGCGCGGGCGGCGGCGCGGACGTGTTCCGGCCCCGCCCGCGCCGTCGCGCGTCTAGGCTCGCCGGGTGAGACGGGGGCGGGTCTGGGCGGCAGGGCTGGCGGCGGCGGCGCTCGCGCTGGGCGGCTGCACCGGCGGAGACGACGGCAACGGGTTCCGGCCGGGCGCGGCGGACGCCGGTGACCCGTACGTGCCGGGGGCCGGCAACGGCGGCTACGACGTGGGCCACTACGCGCTGGACGTGCGCTACGACCCGGCGAGCGACCGGCTCACCGGCACCGCCACGCTGACCGTCACCGCGACCCGGGCGCTGTCCCGGTTCCAGCTCGACCTGGCCGGGCTGGACGTCGAGCGGGTGCGGGTGGACGGCGCGGCGGCGAAGCACCGCCACGACGGCACCGAGCTGATCGTCACGCCGCCGCGCGGGCTGCCGTCGGGGAGGCGGTTCACCGTCGAGGTCGCGTACGGCGGGGTGCCGCAGCCGCTGCCCAACGCCGAACTCGGCGACGGCGGCTTCCACGCCACCCCGGACGGCGCGATAGCGCTCGGCCAGCCCGAGTCGGCGAGCACCTGGTACCCGGTGAACGACCACCCGTCGGACAAGGCCACATACGACCTCGCGGTCACCGTGCCGGACGGGCTCGCCGCGCTGTCCAACGGCATGCCGCAGGGCAGGACGTCGGGCGGCGGCTGGACCACCTGGCGCTGGTCCGAGCGCGCGCCGATGGCCAGCTACCTGAGCACGCTGGTGATCGGCGACTACCGGGTCAGCAGCGGCACCCACGCCGGGAAGCCGCTTGTCACCGCCGTCGCCGCGGCGCTGCCCGCGGACGGGCCGGCCGCCGCGTCGGTGGCCCGCACCGGCGAGGTCGCCGACTTCCTGGCCGCGCGCTTCGGCCCGTACCCGTTCGAGGCGTACGGCGGCGTGGTGGTCGCCGACGAGCGCATCCGGTACGCGCTGGAGACGCAGAGCCGGCCGGTCTACGGGCCGGCGTTCTTCCGCGACGGCCTGCCGAACACCGAGGTGGTCGCGCACGAGCTGGCCCACCAGTGGTTCGGCGACAGCGTCTCGGTGGCCCGGTGGAGCGACATCTGGCTCAACGAGGGCTTCGCCACGTACGCCGAATGGCTCTGGGCCGAGCACGACGGCGGGCGCACAGTGGCGCAGACAGTCGCCGAACGGTACGCGGACACCGACTGGTCGAAGCCCACAGTCGACCCGGGCCGGGCCGGGATGTTCGGCGACGCGGTCTACCAGCGGGGCGCGCTCGCGGTGCACGCGCTGCGCCGCGCGCTGGGCGACGAGACGTTCTACCGCGTGCTGCGCGGCTGGCTGGCGCAGCACCGCGACGGCAACGTCACCACCGCCGACTTCGTCGGGTACGCCGAACGCACGTCCGGACGTCCGCTGCGGGCGCTGCTGGACGCCTGGCTCGTCGGTGGCACGCCGCCGGGACTGCCGTGACGCACGCGTGACCGCCGCTGGGTAGGCTGCCGCGTCGGAGCGGCCCGTGGGCGGGGCCGCCGAACGGGCCCCGGGAGGGATCGAGGCGATGACGCGGCGCGGCGCACGACGACGGATCGGGTTGCTGACCTGCGGCACGCTGCTGGTAGCCGGCTGCGGTTCGGCCGAGCCGGACCCGGGTCCGTCGTCCCCGGCCGGCCCGGCACCGGCGACCTCGCGCAGCTTCGCACCGGGCGCGGCCGGCGCCGGCGATCCGTACTTCCCGAGCTACGGCAACGGCGGGTACGACGTCGCGCACTACACCGTGAAGGTGCGCTACGACCCGGAGACGGACAAGCTCAGCGGCACCACCACGCTGCGGGCCACCGCCACCGCCAACCTGTCCGCGTTCAACCTGGACCTGGCCGGGCTGACCGTCCGGTCGGTCACAGTGGACGGCACCGCCGCCCGGCACAGCCGCACCGACGACGAGCTGGTGATCACCCCGGCGATCGGGCTGACCTCCGGCAACGGCTTCACCGCCGAGATCCGGTACGACGGCCGGCCGGAGCCGCTGCGGAACGAGGCGCTGGGCGAGGGCGGCTGGCTGCACACGACCGACGGGGCGATCGCGCTCGGTCAGCCGGAGTCGGCGAGCACCTGGTTCCCGGTCAACGACCACCCGTCGGACAAGGCCACCTACGACATGGAGATCACCGTCCCGAAGGGACTCACGGCGGTCTCCAACGGCGTGCCGAAGGGGAAGACGACAAGCGGCGCCTGGACCACCTGGAAGTGGTCGGAGACCGCGCCGGCGGCCAGCTACCTGACCACGGTGGCGATCGGGAAGTTCCGGGTCACCACCGGGGAGCACAAGGGACGGCCGGTCTACAACGCGGTCACCACCCAGGTGGCGGAGGGTGCGCCGGACCGGTCCCTCGCGCGCACGATCGAGGTCGCCGACTACCTGGAGAGCGTCTTCGGGCCGTACCCGTTCGACTCGTACGGCGGCGTGGTGATCGACGACGAGCGCATCCGGTACGCGCTGGAGACGCAGAGCCGGCCGGTCTACTCGGCGAGCTTCTTCCGGCAGGGCGACAACACCGGCGTGGTCGCGCACGAGCTGGCCCACCAGTGGTACGGCAACAGCGTGTCGATCCAGCGCTGGCAGGACATCTGGCTCAACGAGGGGCTGGCCACGTACGCCGAGTGGCTGTGGGCGGAGCACGACGGCTCGACCACCGTGCAGCGCGCGTTCGAGCAGAAGTACGCGAACGCCGGCGGGCAGGTGTGGCGTACGCCGCCGGGCAAGCCGGGCGTGACGAACCTGTTCAGCCGCTCGGTCTACGACCGGGGCGGGATGACTGTGCACGCGCTGCGGGTGGCGGTGGGCGACACCGCGTTCTTCGCGATCCTGCGCACCTGGGCCGCGGAGCGGAAGAACGGCAACGCCACCACCGCCGACTTCGTGGCGCTGGCCGAGCGGATCACCGGCAAGAAGCTGGCGAAGGTCTTCGATCCGTGGCTGTACGGCACCGAGCGCCCGCCCGCTCCGAAGCCGCTGTAGGCGTCAGTTCTTGACGCGCAGCGACGGGTGGGCGGCCAGGAACGCGTCGGCCCGTCCGCCGCGCAGCGCGGTGAGGAAGTCACGGCCGAGCGGCTTGAGCTGCTCACCCCGGTACGCGCCGCCGCTGCTCACCCCGGCGCCGGGCAGCACGACCAGCGTGAGCCGGTCGGCCGGCAGGCCACCCAGGACGTACGCGTAGTCGATCAGATTCCGGCCGCCCCCGGCGTACACCAGGGTCTTGCCCAGCGCGGCGACCACCTGCTCGACCCGCTGCGGGTCGCGGGCGGTGCCCTGGTCGAGGATCTTGCGGGCCAGTGCCCGGAGCAGTTGCTGCTGGTGCCGCTGCCGGGTGTAGTCGCCGCCCGCGGTGTAGCGCTGCCGCGCGTAGTCGAGCGCCTGCCAGCCGGTCAGGTGGCGGGTGCCCTTCTCGTAGACCATCTGCGGCCCGGTGTAGCCGCCGCCGGTCAGCGTCCGCATGGTGCCGTCCGGGCGGCGGTGCCGGGAGGCGACCTGCTGGTCGACGTAGAGGTCCACCCCGCCGAGCGTGTCCACCAGCTTGTCGAAGCCGCCGAACGTGATCACCGCGCCGGCGTCGATGCGCAGGCCGGTGTAGCGGGAGACGGTGGTGCGCAGCAGCTCGTACCCCTGGGCGGTGCTGGGGTTGCGCTTGTCGCCCGGCACCCGGCTGCCGTAGCTCATCGCGTGGGTGAGCTTTGTGCGGCCGCCCGGGTAGCGGGCCTTCGGGTAGGCGGGGATGTCTACGACCAGGTCGCGGGGGAGCGAGAACAGGTACGCCCGGTCCAGCCCGGCCGGTACGTGCAGCAGCAGTACCGCGTCGGCGTGCGGCTCCCAGCCGGGGATGCTGACCCGGGTGTCCACGCCGACGAGCAGCAGGTTGAGCGGGCCCTTCAGGTCGGCGCCGGGCGGGGGTGTCGGGCTGGCGGTGGTCGGGGCGGGCGTCGGTGAGGCCGGCGGCGCGGTGCTCGGGCCGGCGACCGGGGCGGCCGGGCGGTTCGCCACTAGCCGGGTGGTCACCACCGCTCCGGTGGCCACCAGCAGCGCCGCCACCAGTGCGGCCAGGCCCAGCAGGCGTCGTCTCGTCACGTTCGTTCCTCCCCGTGGTGTTCGACGCGCCGGGAGCCGCCGGAGGTTGCCGCGGCGGGAATCCCGGCGAATCGAGCGCTCTGCATGATCTGCGAAAAACACTCGCTGGCGCCATAGCTACCGGTCGGTAATGATGCGTTCATGCGTTACGACGTGCTCGTCATCGGTTCGGGCTTCGGCGGCAGCGTCACCGCGCTCCGGCTGGCCGAGAAGGGCTACACGGTGGGCGTCCTGGAGGCGGGGCGGCGCTTCGCCGACGACGAGTTCCCGCGTACGTCCTGGCGGGCGCGACGGTTCCTCTGGGCGCCCCGGCTCGGCTGCTTCGGGCTCCAGCGGATCACGCTGCTGCGCTCGGCCGACCGTAAGGCCGGCGGCGGCGTGCTGGTGCTCTCCGGCGCCGGTGTGGGCGGCGGCTCGCTCGTCTACGCGAACACGCTCTACGAGCCGCTCGACGCGTTCTACGCCGACCCGCAGTGGCGGGACATCACCGACTGGCGCGACGAGTTGGCCCGCCACTACGACCAGGCGAAGCGGATGCTCGGCGTCACCACGTACCCGATCGACACCCGCGCGGACCAGGCCGTCCGCGCGGTGGCCGAGCGGATGGGGGTGGCGCACACCTACCACCCGACGCCGGTCGGGGTGCACATCGGGCGGCCCGGCGAGCGGGTGGCCGATCCGTACTTCGGCGGGGCCGGACCGGACCGCACCGGGTGCAGCCACTGCGGGTCGTGCATGACCGGCTGCCGGCACGGCGCCAAGAACACGCTGGTGAAGAACTACCTCTGGCTGGCCGAGCGGCTCGGCGTGCAGGTGCACCCGCTGACCACGGTCACCGCAGTCCGCCCCGACCCGGCCGGCGGGTACGCGGTGCACACCGAACGCACCGGCGCCTGGCTGCGCAAGCGGCGCGAGGTGATCCACGCCGACCAGGTGGTCTTCGCGGCCGGCGCGCTCGGCACCCAGCGGCTGCTGCACGAGATGAAGGCGACCGGCGCGCTGCCGGCGCTCTCGCCCCGGCTGGGCGAGCTGACCCGCACCAACTCCGAGGCCATCCTCGGCGCCTCGGTGGCGCCCGGCGCGGCCCGGAAGCGCGGCCTCGACTTCACCGAGGGGGTGGCGATCACCAGCTCGTTCCACCCCGACCCGCAGACCCACATCGAGCCGGTCCGCTACGGCAAGGGCTCCAACGCGATGGGCCTGCTCCAGTCGCTGCTCGTCGACGGCGGTCCCCGCCGGGCCCGGCGCTGGCTGGGCAGCATCGTCCGGCAGCCCCTGCTGGCGGCGCGGATGCTGTCGGTACGCCGGTGGTCCGAGCGCACCGTGATCGCGCTCGTCATGCAGTCGGTCGACAACTCGCTGACCACCCGCTACCGCCGGGGACGGCTGGTCTCCGGCCCCGGCCACGGCGCGCCCAACCCGACCTGGATCCCGGCCGGCAACACCGCGGCCCGGCTGCTCGCCGAGGAGATCGGCGGCACCCCGGGCGGAGCGGTCACCGAGCCGTTCAACATCCCGGTGACTGCGCACATCCTCGGCGGCGCGGTCATCGGCGCCACACCGGACGAGGGCGTGATCGACCCCTGGCACCGGGTGTACGGCCACCCGGGGCTGCACGTGGTGGACGGCGCGGCGGTCTCGGCGAACCTGGGCGTCAACCCGTCGCTGACGATCACCGCGCAGGCCGAGCGGGCCATGTCGTACTGGCCGAACAAGGACGAGGCGGACCCGCGTCCGGCGCTCGGGTCGGCGTACACCCGGGTGGAGCCGGTCCCGCCGCGGCGGCCCGCCGTCCCCGCGCACGCCCCCGCCGCCCTGCGGTGAGGAGGCCGTCGCAAGGTTCCCCCCGCCACACCGCCGGGGCGCGTCCGCGCGGCCGGTGACTGTCGGTAGGCTTTGCGCACATGAGCACGCCTCGCCCCGTCCTCGTGGTGGACTTCGGAGCCCAGTACGCCCAGCTCATCGCGCGCCGTGTCCGCGAGGCGAAGGTCTACTCGGAGATCGTCCCGCATTCCATGCCGGTGTCCGAGATGCTGGCGAAGAACCCGGCCGCGATCATCCTGTCCGGTGGCCCGTCCAGCGTCTACGCGCCGGGCGCCCCGCAGATCGACGCCGGCATGTTCGAGACCGGCGTACCGGTCTTCGGCATCTGCTACGGCTTCCAGGCCATGGCCCAGGCGCTTGGCGGCACCGTCGCGCGCACCGGCAACCGCGAGTACGGCGGCACCCCGCTGCGCCCGCGCCTGACCGAGCCCGGCGTGCTGCTGCGCGACCTGCCGGCCGACCTGCCGGTCTGGATGAGCCACGGCGACTGCGTCACCGAGGCGCCGGAGGGCTTCACCGTGACCGCCGAGTCGGCGGGCGCCCCGGTCGCCGCGTTCGAGGACCTGGCCGGCCGCCGGGCCGGCGTGCAGTTCCACCCCGAGGTCGGGCACACCGCGCACGGCCAGGAGATGCTCACCCGCTTCCTGTACGACATCGCCGGCATCGCGCCCACCTGGACGCCGTCGAACATCATCGACGAGCAGGTCGCCCGGATCCGCGAGCAGGTGGGCGACAAGGAGGTCATCTGCGGCCTCTCCGGCGGCGTCGACTCGGCGGTCGCTGCGGCGCTCGTGCACCGCGCCGTGGGCGACCAGCTCACCTGCGTGTTCGTGGACCACGGTCTGCTGCGGGCCGGTGAGGCCGAGCAGGTCGAGAAGGACTACGTCGCGGCGACCGGCATCAAGCTCAAGGTGGTCGACGCGCGGGAGCGGTTCCTCGGCGCGCTCGCCGGGGTGACCGACCCGGAGCAGAAGCGCAAGATCATCGGCCGGGAGTTCATCCGCGTCTTCGAGGCCGCCGCGCGGGAGATCGCCGCGCACGGCGACGTGGAATTCCTCGTGCAGGGCACGCTCTACCCGGACGTGGTCGAGTCCGGCGGCGGCACCGGCACCGCGAACATCAAGAGCCACCACAACGTCGGCGGCCTGCCCGAGGACCTGAAGTTCTCCCTGGTCGAGCCGCTGCGCACGCTGTTCAAGGACGAGGTCCGCACGATCGGCCTGGAGCTGGGACTGCCCGAGGCGATGGTGTGGCGGCACCCGTTCCCCGGCCCGGGCCTGGCCATCCGGATCATCGGCGCGGTCGACGAGGAGCGCCTCGCCGTGCTCCGCAAGGCCGACCTGATCGCCCGGCAGGAGCTGACCGCGGCCGGTCTGGACCGGGGCGTCTGGCAGTTCCCGGTGGTGCTGCTGGCCGACGTCCGCAGCGTCGGGGTGCAGGGCGACGGGCGCACCTACGGTCACCCGGTGGTGCTGCGCCCGGTCTCCAGCGAGGACGCGATGACCGCCGACTGGTCCCGGCTGCCCTACGACGTGGTGGCCCGGATCTCCACCCGGATCACCAACGAGGTCGCCGAGGTCAACCGCGTGGTGCTGGACGTCACCAGCAAGCCGCCGGGCACCATCGAGTGGGAGTGACGCGGCTCAGGCCGCCGGCGGCGTCTGCGGTCCGGCCTGCGGCCCGCCCGGCGTCCGCGGCTCGGCCGGCCCGGCCGGCGGGACCGGCCCGGCCGGCGGGACCGGCGGCCACCCGGGCGCGGTCCCCGGCGGG
>NZ_JALJRJ010000059.1:0-798 GCF_024519755.1 Micromonospora sp. Mcm103 | reverse complement strand
GGAAACCACCCTCACGGTCGCCACCACGGAAACCGCCCTCACGACGGTCACCGCCACGGAAACCACCCTCACGGCGGTCGCCGCCACGGAAACCACCCTCGCGACGCTCACCACCGCGGAAACCGCCGTCACGGTCGCCGCCACGGAACCCGCCTTCGCGACGGTCGCCGCCCGGACGGCTTCCACTCCGGAAGCCACCCTCACGGTCGCCGCCACGGAAACCACCCTCACGACGGTCGCCACCGCCCGAGCCGCCTTCACGACGGTCACTGCCGCGGAAGCCACCCTCGCGACGGTCACCGCCACGGAAACCACCCTCACGACGGTCGCCACCGCCCGAGCCGCCTTCACGACGGTCACTGCCGCGGAAGCCACCCTCGCGACGGTCACCGCCACGGAAGCCACCCTCACGGTCGCCACCGCGGAAGCCGCCCTCGCGGCGGTCGCCACTGCGGAAACCGCCTTCGCGGCGGTCGCCGCCACGGGCGCCACTGTCACGGTCGCCACCACGGAAGCCGCCCGGGCGGTCGTCGCGGCCGCCCCGGTACGAGGGACGGTCATCGCGACGGCCGTCGCGGCCGGCGTCACCACGCCCCTGGCCGCGGTCGGCGCGATCCTCGTAACGACGGGGGCGGTCCCCGCCCTGGGGTCCTGAGCTCACAGGTACATCCTTCCTGATGGCGTTTCCGCCGAGAACGCTAACGCAGTCGAGGGCCGCCCCTGCTGGGGCGGCCCTCGACTGGAAGATTGTCCGGCGGTGTCCTACTCTCCCACACCCTCCCGAGTGCAGTACCATCG
>NZ_JALJRJ010000058.1:0-800 GCF_024519755.1 Micromonospora sp. Mcm103 | reverse complement strand
TCGCCGCCGGAGTTGGGGGAGCGGCCCTGGTAGAGCAGTTGGAGGTTGCAGGGGTCGACGGTGAAGGTCTGGTCCGCGGTGGTGCGGATCAGTTCACCGTGGCTGATGTCGTTGGTCCAGGTGGCGCCGCTGTTGGCCTTGCCGGCGAACGGGTTGGACTCGGTGGCGGCCTGCGGGGTCCAGGATCCGCCCAGGCTGGTGGCGGTGAAGGAGCGGAAGTAGCGGCCCTGGGAGCCGATCGCCTCGACGATCATGAGGTAGCGGGTCTGGCCCTGCAGCTTGTAGACCTGCACGGCTTCGAACAGGTTGTTCGTCGAATCCGACATGATGGTGGTGTAGTTGGAGCCGAAGCTGCCGGGGAAGTTCCCGATCGGCATGCTGGAGCGGTAGATCTTGCCGTTGTCACCGGCGAAGAACAGGTACATGTTCTGGTCGTCGGCGATCAGGGTCTGGTCGATCGGGCCGGTGCCGGAACCGGAGATGCTGCCGGTGAACAGCGGCTGCGCCGACGACCAGCCGTTCGGGTTGGTCGGATTCGTCGAGGTGCGGTAGGAGAACGCGGTCGGCCCCCACTGGTAGGCGAGGACCCAGATGTTGCGCGGCGCGAAGTAGAACAACGTCGGCGCCACAGTCCCCGACGACATCGCGTTCTGCGACGCCGAAGCCATCTGCGACCAGTTCGAGAACAGACCGAAGTTCATCGACCCCCACGACGACCCGGTGTCGTGCGTCGTGGCGTACACCAGGTGCTGCCCGTTGTACGGCACCACCGTGAAGTCCTTCAACGACACCCACCCCGA
>NZ_JALJRJ010000057.1:0-884 GCF_024519755.1 Micromonospora sp. Mcm103 | reverse complement strand
CGCCGTTCACGTCGGCCCACCGGCACCGCGGATGAAACGCACACCCCGACGGCAGATTGATCAACGACGGCGGGTTACCCGGGATCGGCAACAGGTCCGCATCGGCGTCACCGTGCAACGACGGCACACTCGACAACAACCCCCACGTGTACGGATGCTGCGGCGCCCGCAACACCCGCTCCACACTCCCGTGCTCCACCGCCCGACCCGCATACATCACCAACACGTCATCAGCCACCTGGCTGACCACACCCAGATCGTGGGTGATCAACACGATCGCCGACCGGAACTCCTCCTGCAGATCCGCCAGGAGGTCCAGGATCTGCGCCTGCACCGTCACATCCAACGCCGTGGTCGGCTCGTCGGCGATCAGCAGATCCGGATCGTTCACCAACGCCATCGCGATCATCGCCCGCTGCCGCATCCCACCCGAGAACTCGTGCGGGTACTGGTCGAACCGCTTCGCGGGCTGCGGGATACCGACCCGGCCCAACATGTCCACCGCCCGGCTGCGGGCCTCGCGTCTGCCGGCCTTCGGATGATGCACCCGATACGCCTCAGCGATCTGCCTGCCCACCGAGTAGTACGGATGCAACGCCGACAACGGATCCTGAAAGACCATCGCCATGTCCCGGCCCCGCAGCCGCCGCACCTCCTCCTCACCCAACCCCACCAGCTGACGCCCACCCACCGAGATCTCCCCCGAAATGGCCGTCCGCTTCGCGTTGTGCAAACCCAGGATCGCCAGCGAGGTGACGCTCTTACCGGAACCGGACTCCCCCACGATCCCCAACGTGCGACCCCGCTCCACCGCGAACGACACACCGTCCACGGCCCGCACCACACCGTCCTCGGTGTCGAACCGCACCCGCAGATCCCTGACC
>NZ_JALJRJ010000056.1:0-935 GCF_024519755.1 Micromonospora sp. Mcm103 | reverse complement strand
TTGCGGCGAGCCGCGACCGACGCGGGCTTCACCGAGACGGAGACGGCGACGTTCGCCGAGCTGCTGCGCTTCGCCATCGGGACGAGTCAGCAGTACAGCGGCGAGCTCGCGGCCCGTTCTCGGGATCTGCCGCCCCAGCGGCCCGCCGACCTGCTCGTCGGCCAGGCCGGCGGCCTGCCGAACCTTCCGGTCGGTATGCCGTGGCCCACCGACCCGGAGGGCTACCCGCTGCCGTTCGTCGCGTCTTTCGACTGTGCCGCGCTGCCGCGGGTCGAGCGGCTGCCGCTACCGTCGGACGGCTCTCTGCTGGTGTTCCTGCATCACGAAGAGGACTACGACGTCTGTGAGCGCAGCGACGAGCAGCAGTACAGGCGGCTGCTTCATGTCAGGGCCGGCACAGAGACCGTGGCGCAGCTGCCGGCTGACTACGCTGCCCATCCCTACTACGCGGACCGTGACTTCATCGCTCCCGAGCAGGACCTTTTCGCTGTCGTCCAGGCCGCCCTGCCCTCGTGGTTGACCGCGGAGGATGCGGACCTGTCCGTCTTTGCGCAGCAGCTGGCGCGCGACATGCCGCATCGTCGGGAACTGTGTGCCCTGGTCGACCGGCTCTGGCCGGCCGCCGACTCCGCCGCCTTCCAGTTCGGCGGCTACTCGTGGCACACCGGTGGCGTTTCCTACGGCCACCTGTACAACGATCCTGAGCTGGAGATGGCAGAGAGGAAGCTTCGAGGCCGCCTCACCGGCATCGACCGCGCCCAGGAGGCCTTCCTCGTGGAACAGGAGTTGCAGCGGGTCCGCCGGGAGTGGCTCCCGTTGGTGCAGTTCGAGACCCGTGACGACGTCTACTTCGGCCGCTTCATGATCCGCGTTGACGACCTCGCCGCCCAGCGGTTCGACCGCGCTGTCTCCTGGACCGAGTTCACCGAGTGAGC
>NZ_JALJRJ010000055.1:0-984 GCF_024519755.1 Micromonospora sp. Mcm103 | reverse complement strand
CATCGGCCCGCCCGGCACCCACGGCCGGTCGGGGAATCGGCCCGGCCCCGGCGTCGTTACATCCCCCGAGCGACGGGCACCCCGCCGTCCCCGGGAATGACCCCGGTCCGGTCGTCGTTACACCCCCCGAGCCGCGGAGCAGGCCCCCCGGCCGCCCGCGCGGCTACAGCCCTTTTCCGACGGGCACCCCCCGAAGACTTTCCCCCTTCTCGCGGCATCCCCTATCGCCGCGGTTTTCCCCCAACCAGGGAGGCAACCATCATGGCTACCACTCTGCTGCGCAAGACCGTTCTGACCGCTGCCGGTATCGCCGCCACCGCCGGTGGCATCGCCGGCCCCGCGATCGCCGCCCACGCCGCCCCCACCACCAGCACCAGCGTGGTGGCCGACCGCAAGGGCCACGGCGAGCGGGAACTCGACGTGCGCTACGAAGCCCAGCCCAACTTCTACTTCTGCGGCCCCGCCGCCGCCCGCAACGCCCTGTCCGTGCAGGGCAAGAACATCGACGTGCACGCCATGGCCAAGGAGATGGGCACCACCGAGGCCGGCACCAACTCCATCAACGACATCACCCCGGTGCTGAACAAGGAGACCGGCGCGAAGGACGCCTACAAGTCCGTCGAGATCAGCACCCCGAAGGCCGACGACAAGCAGACCGACAAGCTTCGCGCCGACGTCGTCAAGACCGTCGACGCCGGCCGGGCCGTGGTCGCCAACATCGCCGGCACCGCCACCGACACCGACGGCACCACCCACTCCTTCGAAGGCGGCCACTACATCAGCGTCATCGGCTACCGCGACGACGGCCACACCGTCACCATCGCCGACAGCGCCGACCCCAACACCGCCACCTACCGCATGAGCATCGACAACCTCGCCGACTGGATCGCCACCCGCGGCTACAGCACCAGCTAAGCAACACCGCCGCACATATGGCTGCAGAGCAATAGCGACAGCACGCACACCGGAAGGGCCCGACCCCCA
>NZ_JALJRJ010000054.1:0-1312 GCF_024519755.1 Micromonospora sp. Mcm103 | reverse complement strand
CTGACAGTGATGATGTGGGAGCGGGTCACCCGGCCGGTCTGACTCACCCTCTGACTGACCGTGGTGTCTTCTAGGGGATTCGTCGGCTTGTCCGGGTGACCCGTTCCTGCACTCACCTGCTGGGCGTTCGTGACCTGATAGGAGCCTGTGCAAGAGGTCCCGTCACTGTCCTGTCCGCCCGTCCCGGCGGTGCGTGCCGACCCTGTTCGGTGCAAGCGAGAGGGACGACGGTTCCAGCATGGCAGCCAAGAAGCGTCAGGTCACAGGTGGTGTCGACACCCACGGCAAGACTCATCACGCCGCCGTCATCGACGGTGCTGGCCGGGTACTGGGTGACCAGGAGTTTCCCGCGTCGGCGGCGGGCTACCGGCACCTACTGGCCTGGCTACGCCGATTCGGGCAGGTGATCAAGGTTGGGGTGGAGGGCACCGGCACCTACGGTGCGGGACTGGCCCGCCACCTCACCGCTCAGGGCGTCGCGGTGGTCGAGGTCGACCGTCCGGACCGGCGAGCCCGCCGGGCCAAGGGCAAGTCCGACCCTCTCGACGCGCTTGCCGCAGCCCGGGCGGCCCTGTCCGGACAGGCCAGCGGCACGCCGAAGACCCGCACCGGCCCGGTCGAGGCCATCCGCGCCCTGCGGGTGGCCCGCCGCGGCGCGATGAAAGCCCGCACCGCCGCGCTCAACCAGCTCCACGGCCTGGTCGCCTCTGCTCCGGAGTCCCTGCGCCACGACCTCAGCCAGCCGGGACCGCCGCTGGTCGACCGGTGCGCCGCGCTCCCCGTCGACCAGACCCGACTCACTGATCCCGTCGAGGCCACCAAAGCCGCCCTGGCGGCCATCGCCGCCCGGATCCAGGCCCTGACCGCCGAGATCACCCAAGCCGACCAGCGGCTACGACCCGCCGTCGCCCGCACCGCCCCACACCTGCACGCCGTCTACGGCATCGGCACCGACGTCGCCGGACAACTACTCACCACCGCCGGCGACAACCCCGACCGACTCCGCTCCGAAGCCGCTCTGGCCCACCTCTGCGGCGCCGCGCCCATCCCCGCCAGCTCAGGACGCACCGATCGCCACCGCCTCAACCGAGGCGGCGACAGAGCCGCCAACTCAGCCCTGCACACCATCGCCCTGGTCCGCATGCGCCACGACCCCCGCACCCGCGCCTACGTCGACAAACGCACCAAACAAGGCCTCAACAAGAAAGAAATCATGCGCTGCCTCAAGCGCTACATCGTCCGCGAGGTCCACACCGCCCTCCTCGCTGACTTCACCACCCTCAACACCCCTTGACTTCTATAGGAGCATCCC
>NZ_JALJRJ010000053.1:0-1572 GCF_024519755.1 Micromonospora sp. Mcm103 | reverse complement strand
TCCAACACCAACCGATACATCGACGCCAAACGCTCAGCATGCCCCCGAGACAGCACCGAGGTACGGGTCTTGAGCGTGAGACCGCCGTTGGAGGTGGTGACGGTCAGCGCGAACTCGTTGGTGCCGGAGCCGAAGCCCGCGGCAAGGTCGATCTGCTCCGCGTCGAGGTTGTGGAAGTCCTGGTAGTTGAAGATGACGTCGACGAGCCGGCCGGAGCCACCGGCCAACCGGGCCACCCCGGCCAGCGGGTACCGGCGGTGCGGCCACAGGGCAACCTCGGCGTCGAACACCGCGCGGACGAGCTGCCGCCAGGTGCGGGCGGTCCGGTCGTACGGGATCGGCAGCGTGTTGAGAAACATGCCGTGCACCCGGTCGGCGCCGAGCACCTCGAGGCGGGTGTCGCAGACCAGCCCGGCGTGGAAGGCCGGCTCGTTGGTGAGCTGGCTGAGCACCTTGAGGTGGGCTGCGAGCAGCACGCTCTTGACCGAGGTCCGCGAGCTCATGGCGAGCGCGCGCAGCGGCGCCTCCAGATCCATCGCGGGCACGGTGAGCTGATAGGCCTCGTCGGCCACGGTCTGGTCGCCCCAGCTCGCGGGCAGGCGGAACGGCGCGCGGTCGTCGACGACCGCCTGCCAGAACGCCCGGTGCTGCGGGGACTCCAGCGCGGCGAGTTCAGCGGCGACCGAGTCGGCGAACCGTACCCCGGGAGTCTCCGCCGGCGCCGGGGTGACACCGTCACGCAGCGCCCGGTAGCACTCGACGAGATCCATGAGCATCTCGTGCTGGCTCCAGCCCTCCGTGATCATGTGCGACCGGGACAGCGCGAGCCACCAGCCGTCGTCGGCGACCAGCGCGCCGATCCGCAGCTGCGGCACCGCGGCCGGGTCGATCGGCCGGGACTGCTCGCGGGCGACGTGGTCGCGCAGGGCCGCGTCGACCGCCTCGGCGTCCAACCCGCGCAGGTCCTGGACGCTGACCGGCGCCTCAGCCTTCTCATGCACCAACTGAAGCGGGATCGAGTACGTCGACAGGTCGAACGACGTGCGCAGCGCCTCGTGCCGGGCGCAGACCGTGCGTACAGCGGCCCGCAGCGCCTCGACGTCGAACGGCGCGTCGTCGATCACCTTGTAGCCGCCGGTGCTGTGGTAGTGCGGCGAATCGCCAGCCTCCAACTCGAACAGCATGCCGGCCTGCGCCTGGAGCAGCGGGTACACGTCCACGACCCCGTCCGGCACCCGCCGCCGATCCGCCGCGCCGACCAGCGCAAACGGTGCGGTGGCCTGGTGCGGCTCGGCGGGCGCCGTACGGCTGCCGATCAACTCGGCGAGCTCGGCGACCGTACGCCGCTCGAACACATCGGTGACCGAGACGTCGTGTCCGGCCGCGCGGACCGCACCCACCAGCGCGATCGCGCGGATCGAGTCGCCGCCGACGTCGAAGAACGAGTCCTCGACGCCGGCCTGCGGCAGGTCCAGCACCTGCGCCCAGACCAGCGCGAGCTGCTGCTCCAGCGGGGTGCGCGGCGCGACGTACTCGCCGGCGGTGCGTAGGTGGGTGCCGTCGGGGGCGGGT
>NZ_JALJRJ010000052.1:0-1619 GCF_024519755.1 Micromonospora sp. Mcm103 | reverse complement strand
TGCTGTCTCGGGGGCATGCTGAGCGTTTGGCGTCGATGTATCGGTTGGTGTTGGAGGCGATGGCGGCTGATTCGGAGGGTGATGCGTCGCGGGTGTTGTTGCCGGTTGGTGAGGTGGGGGTGGTTTCTGGTTGGGAGGTTGGGGTTGAGGGTGTGGTGAGTGGGTGTCCGGTGTCGTTGGCGTTGGTGGAGCGGGCGGGGCGGGATCCGGGTGCGGTGGCGGTTCGTGGGGTGGGGTTTGAGCTTTCGTTTGGTGAGTTGGTGGGTCGGGCGGGTGCGGTGGCTGAGTCGTTGCGGGCGGTGGGGGTGGCTCGTGGTGATCGGGTGGGTGTGGTGGTGGAGCGTGGTGAGTGGTTGCATGCGGCGTTGTTGGGTGTGTGGTTTGTGGGGGCGGCTTATGTTCCGGTGGATCCTGGGTTTCCGGTGGGTCGGGTGCGGTCGATGGTGGATGGTGCGGCTGCGGTGGTGACGCACGGGGATCGGGTGGGGGTGTTTGAGGGTCCGGTGGTGGTGGTGGATGGTTTGGGGTTGGTGGATGTTGAGCCGGTTGGGGTGGATCCGGATGAGTTGGCGTATGTGATTTTTACGTCTGGGTCGACGGGGCGTCCGAAGGGTGTGGGGGTGTCGCACCGTGGTTTGGCGAATCATGTGGGTTGGGCGGTTCGGGATCTTGTGGGGGCGGGGTCTGTGGTGGGTGGTGGTGTGGGTGGGGCGGTGTTTTCGTCGGTGGCGTTTGATTTGGTGGTGCCGAATGTGTGGGCGCCGTTGTTGGCTGGTCAGCCGGTGGTGGTGTTGCCGCAGGATCTGGATTTGTCGGAGTTGGGGTCGGCGTTGTTGTCGTGGGGTCCGTTTGCGTTTCTCAAGCTGACTCCGGGTCATTTGGAGGTGTTGTCGCAGCAGTTGTCTGTGGATCAGGTGCGTGATCTGGCTGGGGTGTTGGTGGTGGCTGGTGAGGCGTTGCCGGGTGTGTTGGCAAGTCGTTATTCGGGTTCGGGTCGTCTGGTGAATGAGTATGGCCCGACTGAGGCGTCGGTGGGTACTTCTGTGTATCGGGTTCCTGCTGATTGTGGTTCGGGTGTGGTTCCGATCGGTGTGCCGTTGCCCGGGATGGTGGTGCGGGTTTTGGATGGGCGGTTGAATCAGGTTCCAGTGGGGGCTGTGGGTGAGCTGTTCGTGGGTGGTGTGGGTGTCGCTCGTGGCTATGTGGATTCGCCGGGGTTGACGGCGCGGCGGTTCGTTCCTGATCCGTATGGTCCGGCGGGTTCTCGTTTGTATCGGTCGGGGGATGTGGTTCGGTGGCGTGGCGACGGGGTGCTCGAGTATCTGGGTCGTTCTGATGATCAGGTCAAGATTCGTGGTTATCGGGTGGAGATCGGTGAGGTTGAGGCGGTGCTGAATGAGCATCCGTCGGTGGCTGAGGCGCGGGTGTTGCTGGTCGAGGGTCGGTTGATCGGGTATGTCGTGGGTGCGGGTTTCGTCGATGCCGAGGTGCGGGCGTTCTGCGCGGGGCGTCTGCCGGAGTACATGGTCCCGGCCGTGTTCGTGGTGCTCGACGCGATGCCGTTGACCGCCAACGGCAAACTCGACCGCCGCGCCCTGCCGTCGCCCCCGGCCGCCGAG
>NZ_JALJRJ010000051.1:0-1636 GCF_024519755.1 Micromonospora sp. Mcm103 | reverse complement strand
TCGACGCGATCCCACTGACCAACAACGGCAAACTCGACAAACGCGCCCTGCCCGCCCCGGAGGCGGACCAGTGGCGCGGCGGTGGCGAGTACGCTGCCCCGAGGACTCCGCTGGAGGCCTCGGTCTCGCAGATGTGGCAGTCGGTGCTCGGTGTCGATCGGGCCGGTGTCACCGACAGCTTCTTCGACATCGGCGGCGACTCGATCCGGGCCGTGCTACTCGTCGGCACCCTGCGTGACCACGGGTACGACGTCGAGGTCAAGGACCTCATGCGGTACCCCGTGCTCGGCGAACTGTGCGCGCTGCTCGCCCAGCGCGAGGGGGCCTCGACGCCGCCCCCGCCCGTGCGGCCGTTCAGTCTGATCAGCGACGAGGACCGCGCGGTGCTCCCGGACGGGCTGGACGACGCGTACCCGCTGCTCCAGGCACAGATCGGCATGCAGGTCGAGATGCTCGCGGGTGGCGAGCACCCGCCGTACCACGTGGTGACCAGCGTGCGGATCCGCGACGGTCGCCCGTTCGACGCGGAGCGGTTCCAGGCCGCCGCGGCCCTGCTCGCCCGCCGCCACGACGTGCTGCGAAGCAGCATCAACCTGGGCCGCTTCTCGGTGCCGGTACAACTCGTGCACGCCGAGGTGCCGGTGCGGGTCGCGGTCGAGGACCTGAGCGGGCTGGGTGCGGACGAGGCCGTCGCCGTGATCGAACGGTACGTCGCCGAGGCCGGCCGGCACCCGCTGGATCCCGCCGGTCCGCCACTGCTGCGGCTCACCGTGCACCTCTGCGCGGACGGCAGTTGGCAGCTCACCGCGGTCAACTCGCACGTCGTGCTCGACGGCTGGAGCCGGCGCACGCTCTTCGTCGAACTGTTCGAGGCCTACCACAGCCTGTTGGCGGACCAGGCGGTCGCGTGGGCACCCCCGGCGCTGCGTTTCGCCGACACGGTCGCGGCCGAGCTGTCCGCCCTCGCGTCGGAGTCCGAGCAGGAGTTCTGGCGCTCGCAGGTGGAGGACTGCCCGCGGTTCGAGGTTCCCGCCGGCTGGGGTGCTCCGGCGGGCGAGCCGGGCGGAACGATCGTGGTGGACATCCCGTTCGACGACCTCGAGGACGGGTTGCGAACCGTCGCAGCCCGCGCCGGCGCCCCGATGAAGAGCACGCTGCTGGCCGCCCACCTCCACGTGCTCAGCGCCCTGACCCCGGAGGCGTCGTTCCTGTCCGGGCTGACCCACCATGTCCGGCCGGAGTCCGCCGACGCCGACCGGGTGCACGGCATGTTCCTGAACGTGCTGCCGCTGCGCCACGATCGGGGCGCGCGGACCTGGCGGGACCTGGTCGCGACCACCTTCGCCCGGGAACGCGAGATGTGGGCGCACCGGCACTTCCCGATGCCGCAGATCGAGCGCAGCTACGGCGACGGCGGTCGGATGATCGAGGCGTACTTCAGCTACCACGATTTCACCGGGCTGGGGTCGAGCCTGAACGGCGAGGTGACGGTCGGCGACAGCCTGGGCCGCAGCATCAACGAGTTCGGCCTGTCGATCTCGACCGGGCCGGGCCGGCTGCACCTGCGCGGCAACCTCCAGCTGCTGTCTCGGGGGCATGCTGAGCGTTTGGCGTCGATGTATCGGTTGGTGTTGGA
>NZ_JALJRJ010000050.1:0-1759 GCF_024519755.1 Micromonospora sp. Mcm103 | reverse complement strand
TTGCGGATCTCCTCGGCGGCCTGCGGGACGACCTTGAACAGGTCGCCGACCACGCCGTAGTCGGCCAGCTCGAAGATCGGCGCCTCGGCGTCCTTGTTCACCGCGACGATGGTCTTCGAGGTCTGCATGCCGGCCCGGTGCTGGATCGCACCGGAGATGCCCAGCGCGACGTAGAGCTGCGGGGAGACCGTCTTGCCGGTCTGGCCCACCTGGAACTGGTGCGGGTAGTAGCCGGAGTCGACTGCCGCGCGGGACGCGCCGACCGCGCCGCCGAGCAGGTCGGCCATCTCCTCGACCAGCTTGAAGTTGTCGGCGTTGCCGACACCACGACCGCCGGACACCACGACCGACGCCTCGGTCAGCTCGGGGCGGGAGCCCTTCTGCTCGGCGACCCGCTCGACGACCTTGGCCAGCTTGTCCGCATCGGTGACCGACACGGTGAGCTGCTCGACCGCCGGGGTCGCCGCGGCCGTGGCCGGGTTGAGCGAGTTCGGCCGGACGGTGACCAGCGGCAGGCCCTTGGTGACCTTGGACTTGACGATGGTGGAGCCGGCGAACGCCACCTGGGTGGCGGTGCCGTCGGCGGCCAGGCCGACCACGTCGGTCAGGATGCCGTTGTCCAGCTTGACCGCCAGGCGGGCGGCGA
This sequence comes from Micromonospora sp. Mcm103, assembly GCF_024519755.1. Taxonomy (NCBI): domain Bacteria; kingdom Bacillati; phylum Actinomycetota; class Actinomycetes; order Micromonosporales; family Micromonosporaceae; genus Micromonospora; species Micromonospora sp. Mcm103. The sequence continues at coordinate 1,113 of NZ_JALJRJ010000050.1, read as the reverse complement.
TCTCCTTGCCCTCCTGCGACGAGGCGAGCAGCACGGCAGCCGGCTGGACGCGCTTGACCAACTCGGCGACCACAGTCGCCTTGGGGGCCACCAGGTAGCCGTCGATCTCCTCACCCTCGGCGGCGTAGATCTTCTCCGCGCCGTACTCACCGAGCCTGGCGCTCAGCGCCTCGGCAGCGCCGGCCCCACCGAGGACGACAGCGCTCGGGGAGCCCAGCTCGCGGGCGAGGGTGAGCATCTCCAGGGTGACCTTCTTGACGCCGAATTCCTTCGTGGCTTCGACGACGACGAGAACCTCAGACATGTCAGTGACCTCTCACACGAACTTCTCGGTGGCGAGGAACTCGACCAGCTTCACGCCGCCCTCGCCCTCGTCGGTGATCTTCTCGCCGCCGGAGCGCGGCGGACGCTTGGAGTGCTCCACCACGGCGCTGGTAGCACCGTCGAAGCCCACCTCAGCCGGGGCCACGCCCAGGTCACCCAGGGACAGCGTCTGCACCGGCTTCTTCTTGGCCGCCATGATGCCCTTGAAGGACGGGTAACGCGGCTCGTTGATGGTGTCCCAGACGGACACCACAGCCGGAGTCGAGGCGGTGACCACCTCGTAGCCCTCCTCGGTCTGCCGCTCCACGGTCAGACCGGCCCCGTCGACGGTGAGCTTGCGCGCACCGGTCAGAGCAGCCACACCCAACCGCTCGGCGATCATGTGCGGCATGACCTGCACCCGGCCGTCGGTCGACTCGGCACCACAGATGACCAGATCGGCGCCCAGCTGACCGAGGGCGGCGGCGAGCACCTTCGACGTAGCCACCGCGCAGGAGCCGTGCAAGGCGTCGTCGACGACGTGGACGGCCTTGTCCGGACCCATGGACAGCGCCTTACGGATCGACTCGGTCGCCCGGTCCGGACCCATCGTCAGGACGGTGACCTCGCCGCCGTGCGCCTCCTTGATCTTCAACGCCTCCTCGATGGCGTACTCGTCCATCTCGTTGATGACGTTGTTCGCCGAACCGCGGTCGACGGTGTTGTCGTCAGAACGCAGGTTGCGGTCCGCGCCCGAATCAGGCACCTGCTTGACGAGTACGACGATGTTCATCGCGCTTCGACGACCCT